>JANXZS010000261.1 GCA_025355385.1 Acidobacteriaceae bacterium
AGCGGCTTCAGTTTTTCGCAGAGTTCGACGGTGCGGGCCTTCTGAATGTTGAAGGTGTCGTCATCGAAGAAGAACTCCTTCACGTGAGGGAAGATCTCTTTGGCGTGTTTCATCTCCGCAGCAACGTCGTCAGTGGAGCGCTTGCGCCATGCATGGCCGCTGAGCGTCTGCGGCCACAGGCAGAAGGTGCATTGAGCCGGGCATCCGCGGGTGGAGTAGAGAGCGACGTAAGGATGCAGCAGGAAGGGCACGTTGTAGCGTGTCACGTCCATGTCGCGAGCGTAGATGTCGGTGACCCATGGCAGGGAGTCGAGATCCTCGATCTGCGGACGATCCGGATTATGCACCACATGGTCGTTCTTGCGATAACTGATGCCCAGGAGCTCATCGAGCGGCTTTCCCTCGGCAAACTCCTTGACGGTATAGTCAAACTCGCGGCGGCATACAAAATCGATCGCCGGGCACTCATTCAGAGCCTTGTCGGGCGAGGTGGTGACAGGGGGGCCCACGAAGGCAATCTTGATGGCCGGATTAGCCCGCTTGATCGCTTCGGCAAGCCGCTGGTCTCCCTCCCAGCCGACGGTACTGGTGAAGAGCACGAGGAAGCCAAATCCCTTTGCAATCTCGATGGTTTCCTGCGAGGAGACGTGGTGCGGCGGAGCGTCGAGAAGTTTGGAACCCTCCAGCATTCCGGCCGGATAGGCCAGCCAGACGGGGTACCAATACGATTCGATTTCGCGGGTTGCGGGCCAGCGTGAGCTAGCACCGCCATCAAAATTCTCAAAAGAGGGCGGGTTTAAAAACAATGTCTTGAGAGGCATAAGCGTACCCTTCATTTTAGCACTTTGGCGGGGTCATCAGGATAAAACGGGCAGTAAATGCACTCAGGTAGATACCAGCTAATCCAAGCAATGCACCTTTGATTTGGACGCGGGCTGCATGCATTTATGTTCAATTTACTATGCGACGGTGACCTTAGTTTTTTGGCAGACTTTTAGCCCAGTCTTCTACCGATCCCAAAGTGCGCAGAAGAGAGAGTCGGGCACGAGTCAGTTCAAAATCGGCGTCCAGAGAATCCTCGTAGCGTTGCCGTTCTTCAATGCGTGCTGACTGCTCCTCCCGCGGCGAGAGCGGAGTCCCATGGGCCTGTCCGTTGCCCGTTTGCAACTGTGTCAGCACTGTCTCGAGTTGGTTCTGCGCAAGTTCTCGTTGCAGGGCAGCGACCTCCGCCTGAGCAGAAAGCTCCGCGAGGCTTTTTTGCAGCCGCAGCGCCTGTTCCCCGGTTTGGTCACGCAACAGGTCTGCCTGGGCAAGAGTTCGCGAGGCATCCGCTTTCGATTCCCTGGCCTTGGCGCGCTTTCCCCTGTCGTAAAGGGGTACCGTGATCTGGACGCCAATCCCGAAGTTATTGGATTGGAAGTGGGAATAGTAGACGTCGTAGTTATTGAAGCGGGCGTAGCGGTTGTATTGCGCGGCAAAGGCGATCTGTGGACGCAGATTCTGCCGTGAATCCCCGAAGGCTACGTACTGACGGGATTGGGCCGATGCGTAGGCTGCCTGTACATTTTCGCTGCTGTGGAACACTCTAGTGTTCAGTTCACCTCCCGGCAGAAATTCTGGGGCCGGGGGGATACTCTTGCTGTCGGTGATGAAGCTGGAGGCAGGCATTCCAGTGAGATGAGCGAGTGTTTCGCGGAGTGCAGTCGCGTCGTTGTCTAGGTGTATGCGCTTGAGGCGGATTCGAGCGGAGGTAAGCCGCGTCCGGGTGAGCTCGATCCGTGGCTCGATGCCCGCATCCACACGCTGCTGCTCGATGGCAATCAGCTTTTCGGCGTATTGCCCCTCCTCATCCAGGGCGGCCAGCTCAGCCGCGGTTTTATTCAACTGGATGTAATTGAGCGAAGCATCGAGGATGACCTGCTGCCGGCTGTCTTTGAGAGCGTGCTCACTGGCCTTCAGGCCAGACCGGGCTGCTCGTATGTAGTCCGGCTGGGAGAAGGTGAAAAGCAGAGACTGCGCGGTCAAGTTATAGATAGAAGGCTGGCCCACGGGAAATCCATACGAATAGCCAATGCCGGAGCCGATAGATAATGCAGGGATGTAAACGTCCCTGGTTTCGCTGAGAGCAGCGGCAGCCTTTTCCATATCCGCCGTGGCGATGCGTACGCTGGTGCTATTGCGAAGCGCGAGATCGACCGTGGTGTATAGCGAGACTTGCGCGCGCGCGGCCGCCGACGAGCAAAACAGGAGGCACGCGAGCCCCATCCATGGGAATCGACGCGTCACTAGAGCAATTCCACCTTCGCTGGGCTCGGCTAAGATCGGCGAATTGCGGCTCGTCTCGATGGAAGAGCCATCTCGGCCATTGCTGCTTCGGAGACAACTGAAGCTAAACCGCTCGTGCACTTTTTTCTCTACCGCCAAAGGGTGGAACCTCGTAATTCAAATGCTAGCGTCCGGTGCTGGCTGCTTGACTGGCAGGCTTGTAATCGTGGGCAAGTGCGAGTGCCGCCTGAAATTCGCGCTGCGCGCCCGACGCGTCCCCCTGTTTTGCCAGCAGGCGGCCGACTTGAACGTGAACCTGAAACGCGGGAGCTTCTTCTGCCTTCTGGCTGGAGCTGAGATAGTCTCTTAGCATTTGGCTTGCAAGTTGCGGTTCTCGCTGACCCTTGATCAACGCGGACGCTCCATTTACAAGGGCCACGGAATGCCCCTTGTCAATGGCTATGCCTGACTTGATAGCCTGTACCATGTCGTCGAGCTGACCCCTCTTCCGATAGAACGAGGCGAGGGCCATCCACTGGCTTGCCGGGTGCGACGATGCCGAGAGCGCGGCCTTCAATTCGGTCTCAGCGGTGCTGTAGTTCTTCTGAGAATCCGCGATACGAGAACGGAGTTCGAGGGCGTGGACCGGGTCAAGCGCGTTCAGCTTTTGCACAAGAGATTCCGCCTTACCGGTGCCGCCTCCAACCATGGAAGGCGCTGAGCAATAAAACTCTCCGAGAGCCGCCATTGCTTCAGTGTTGCGCGGGTCAAGCGCAACGGCTTTCTCGAACTCATCGCGCAACTTCCTGGCGAATCCATAGGCGGAAAGCATAGAGGCGCGCTCTGCCTTGGCACCATAAGCCTGCCCCAGCCAAAGGTGATAGTTGCTGCTATCGGGCGAGATGGCGACAGCACGTTCACAGTCTGTCACTGCATCGTCCCAGCGTTCGAGTTGGAGGGACACGCGGCAGAGAAGGTTGTGCGCCTCAGCATTCTGGTTGTTGGAGGTCAGGGCCTGTTTCAGCCGCCGTATCGCATCGTCTGCCTGGCCCTGGACAAGATTGTTTCGCGCTGCATCCAGGCCATCTGAAGTAGCCGCCCGGCTCGCAAGGCAGATCATGGCCACAAGCAGAAGTGTTACGAGTCGGGTGGAACGCAGGAAGGCCACGGTTACCTCACAATTCTCGACGGTGCGCCGTCGGTGAGCGGCTGACCATTGGTGCTGCCAAGTGCGATCACGTCGTGCTCATAAAGCCCGCTTACAATGCCCACCTGTGTAAGGTTAATCGTTCCCAGGGTGACAGGGGTGCGATGTAGTTTTTCATCGTGGACTACGAAGACAAAACCCTTACCATTCTCTGTATGAAGTGCCTCGCGGGGAATGCTCAGAACATCTTTCTCACTCTGAGTGGTAACCGTCACGGTTACATTTGTGTTCGGAAGCAGGGAGCCCCCAGAGTCATCGACCGCGACCAATACTTCACCAACATTGCGGGTAAAGTAGTTGATGACGGTTGCTGGGATGCGAGCAATATGGCCGTGCCATATCCGGCCGGGTCGGGCGTCCCACACTATTTTGATGGGCTGGCCGACGGCGAGTTTCCCCAACTCGGGCTCGTCGAAGTAGGCTCTGATTTGGATTTTTGTAAGGTCCGCCATTTGCAAGAGCAGTTTGCCCTGTTCCACAAACTCTGTGCGCGAAACGGGCAGGGAATAGACAGTTCCGGCAAAAGGAGCGCGGACGTTGGACTGATTGATCACTGCCGCTGCGGCAGCATAGGCGGCCCGAGCGTCCGCGAGCGAAGCGCGTGCGTGCTCGAGGTCTGGGTTTGAGTAGCGAGACCCTTGGCGTTGTTCCAGCGTAGTCGTGGACGCATTCGCGGCATCCAGCCGTTGTTTCGCAGCCGCCTCTTCGTTGGCGGAGGCAGATCCCGTTTTAAGCAGACTTTGCAATGTTGCCAGATCGCGAGTGGCCTGGTCACGCTCAGTCTTAATCTTATTTAGGTCGCTGGTGAGGGAAAGGCGCTCTTCCTGTGTTCCGCCGCGAAGCATCGCATCGTAGCTCGCCTGTGCGCCTTTCAAGGCAGCGACGGCCGACGCAAGCCGGGCGCGAGCCTCGATGTCGTCCATCTGCAACAAAAGCTTGCCCGCAGTTACCTTCTCGCCCTCGTGGACACCCAGTGCTTTGATGGTTCCAGAAACGGGACTGTGGGCTTCAAAATTCGTTTGTGGCTCGACCTTCCCATTCGTGCTGATCTGGCTGACTAGCTCACCACGGGTGACTTCTGCGGCACGCAGAGTCAACCTTTGCCGGGTTGCGGCGCGCACACCGTAAAAGACGAGGAACAGAACCAGTAGAGCCCCAAGGAGAAGCAGACGCCGGTCCATTTTTTGCCTTACTGCTTCTGTCATTGTGTATCCGTGGTCAGTATATCTGACTCAGGAGGAGGCCTTTAGGAATCAAAAAATGCCGGCATAGTACAGCGATTGCCACTGGTAAAAGCGTGTCGCTGAAGCCGTTTTGTTGCGTACAATGTCGGCATGGCCACTTCGCCGCGCTATACCGACGAGCACGCAAAGGCAGGGCTGGATTTTCAGTTTCCGGCGATTGAGACTTGGGAGAACCAGTTTCCAGGCTACGAAATCGTGATTGATGACCCCGAATTCACCTCGGTTTGCCCGAAGACGGGATTGCCCGATTTTGGCATTATTACTTTGCGGTATATGCCCCGCGAACGCTGTCTGGAACTCAAGTCCTACAAGGAGTACCTGTTTTGCTACCGCAATCTTGGAATCTTTCAGGAGAACATCACCAATCAGATTCTTGAGGATGTAGCGAAGTCGGCAAACCCTGTATGGGCTGTGGTGAAAGGTGATTTCCGGCCCCGCGGAGGTATCTCGACAGTAGTGGAAGCGCGCTGGCCACGGCCCAGCTTGGAGAAATAAGCGCTTGCCCGGCGCTGGCAAAGGTACCGCGCTTAACAGTGCCGCGAAGACGGCCGGTGTCGCGCTCTTCCTGCTGACCTGCCTGAACCTCTTCAATTTTATTGATCGCTACATTCTGCCGGGTGTGCAACCGCTGGTGCAAAAGGAATTCGGCGTCAGCGACGAGAGAATGGGCGCGCTGACCTATGCCTTCTTCATCACCTACATGATAGCGGCGCCAGTGACCGGCTGGCTTGGCGACCGCTTCAAGCGCAAGCCACTGATAATTACCGGCGCTCTGCTGTGGAGCATTGCGACCCTGCTTACCGCCCGCGTACATAGTTATGAGACGCTCTACTTTCGCCATGCCGTGGTTGGCATTGGAGAGGCTACCTTCAGCATCTTTGCTCCCGCGCTTCTAGCGGATTATTACCCCGAGATGGATCGCAACCGCATCCTCACCATTTTCTATACGGCGATTCCAGTAGGCGCGGCGTTAGGTTATCTGACGGGGGGAATGTTAGGGCCGCGGTACGGGTGGCGTGCTCCGTTCTTCATAGCGGCTTTGCCCGGCGTCGTGATCGCGCTGCTGTTCTGGTTCTTCGTTCGCGAGCCGGAGCGGGGAACCGCCGACAGTATCGCACCCACGCTGAACCGCACGACTGTGAGGGGCTTTCTACGCAACCCCGCCTACTGGGGAGCTACTCTGGGCATGGCCATGATGGTCTTTTCAATGGGCGGCATTTCGGTATGGCTGCCGACGTTCTTCTATCGCTACGGCGGCTACTCACTGCAACTCTCAAATCAATTAATCGGTGGCATCACGGTGGTCGACGGGATCGTGGGGACATGGCTCGGAGGTTGGCTGGCCCAGCGCTGGCTCAAGCGCGACCACCGGGCGCTATACCTGCTTTCAGCTGCCAGCGCGGCGCTGACAATTCCGTTCGCGGCGTTCGCTTTCTTCGGGCCCCGTTCACTACTGATTCCGACGGTATTTCTCGCGGAATTCTTTCTATTTCTTAACACCGGTCCGCTCAACACCGCTATTGTAAACTCGATCGCGGCCCCGGTACGTTCGACCGCCATTGCCGTCAATCTCTTCGTGATCCACTCGCTCGGCGATGCGTCTTCCCCGCGGATTATCGGCAGTATCTCTGACCACAGTTCACTCCGGATAGGCCTGGGGGCGACGCTTATCTCGCTGGTAATCTCAGCGGCTATTCTGCTCTTTGGATCGAGATTTGCGCCGCGGCTGCAGGGTTCTACACAGTAGCGGAAGGATCGTAGCGCAAATGCTTTCATCCCTCGAAAGCAGTTGCGCTATAGGCTAGCCACAAGGACGGCATGCGCTGGATACTGGATTGGTGGAAACTTTAAGTCCCTTCGGTTGGATACTGCTGGTTGTGACCTGGATGGTAGCGATTCGATGGCTTTGGCAAGTGTGCGCCGCACTTTTCGGGCTGTCGCGGATGCCCGATCTTTCGAGAGCTGTTCACGTTCCGTGCGTGCGGAGTGAGAGCGCGCTTGCGCAGCTGACCGTGGTGGTGCCGGCGCGAAATGAAGAGCACGCCATTGAGGCGACGCTACGATCGTTGTTGGCCATCGAGGGCATTGCAATCGAGATCATCGCCGTGGATGATCGCTCGACAGATGGTACCGGCAAGATCATGGACCGAATCGCAGCGGATGCGGCCAGCGGTCGTCCCGCAAGCAAGAACGCTCTTAGGGTTCATCACGTTGCTCAGCTTCCCGATGGATGGACCGGCAAGACGCACGCCATGGCGCTGGCCGCGCGCATGACCACGACGCCGTGGCTACTGTTCACGGATGGCGACGTGATATTCCGCGCCGATTGCCTGGCCCGTGCCGTAGCTTACGCCGAGCGCGACGGGGCGGATCATGTGGTTCTATTTCCTACCCTCATTTTTTACAGCAGAGGGGAGCGCATGATGATCGGTTTCTTCCAAGTGTTCTCGACCTGGGCCACGCGCCCTTGGAAGGTTGCCGACGCCAGGGCGAGAGACTTCCTCGGGATCGGTGCATTCAATCTGATACGCCGCCGGGTATACGACGCCATGGGTGGATTCGAATTTCTGCGTATGGAGGTACTCGAGGATGTTCGCCTTGGCTACGAGGTCAAGCACCAGGGATTTGCCCAGCGCGCTGTTTACGGACCCGGTCTGATCCGTATCCACTGGGCTACGGGAGCCTTCGGCATCATCAACAACCTGACCAAGAATGCGTTCGCCATCTTTCGGTTTCAATTACTACCTTTGCTGGGTGCCTCGATCGGGTTGGCCTCGCTTTGCCTCTTGCCATTCATGGGTTTTCTGCTGGCTTCCTGGGCAGGCCACTGGATATATCCCGCGAGCTTGCTGGTAGTGGCCTGCCTGCTGGTTCTCTATCGCTACTATCAACGCCCCAGCGGCATAAGCTTTCTGTATGCGCTCACGTTTCCTGTCGCGGCGAGCCTTTTTCTGTACGCTTTGTTGCGGTCGGTCGTGATGACGTTGTGGCGGGGCGGCGTGGTATGGCGCGGCACGCTGTACCCATTGCGAGAGCTAAGGAAGCAATGCGGCCCCTTGTGGTAACACAGTGGGCAGGATGCATACAAAATGCTGATTGCGAAGTAGTGGCGAGTATCCCCCTCATCGGCGCGGCAAAATGCAGCTAGGTCATTTTGCCTGTAGGTGTAGACCGGAGAGGTGAGGGATGGCGCTGCTTTTCAGTTGAGAAAAGCCGCATATTGCGAGTTTCAAAAGTGCACAGTAACAGGGAAAATGATCTAGGATCGGCGCCCAACCTCGAGGCGCTCGGCTACCGGCAACTCGATCACCACCAGCGTGCCGCGGCCGGGGCGGCTACTGACTGAGAAGTGAGCCTCGTCGCCGTAGAGAACCTCGAGCCTTTCCTGCACGTTGCGCATCCCGATGCCCGCACCCCGGGGAACGACGCTGGTTTCAGGACGGGCGCTGATGCCGACCCCGTCATCTTCGACTTCGACAATCAGCTTGCCGCCCACCATGCGACTGCGAACCGTGATGGTGCCCCCGCTGACGCGCGGCTCCAGCCCATGCTTAATGCTGTTCTCGATGAGTGGCTGCAGTAGGATACTGGGGACCAAAACTCCCAGCGTCTCGGGATCAATTTCCTTCACGACGCGAAGCTTTTCTGCACCGAAACGCACGACCTCAATACTCAGATAGTCGTCGGTGAAATTAAGTTCCTCATGAAGAGGCACGTAAGAATCGTGGTCCCGCAGCAGCGCGCGCAGGATGTTCGCCAGTTTGACGATCATCTCCCGCGCAAGCTCGGGGCGAAAGCGCACCAGCGAAGCAATCGAGTTCAGCGTATTGAAGAGGAAATGAGGATTGATCTGCCGCTGCAGAGCGTCGAAGCGCGCCTCTAATAGCAGGCGCTGCTGCTCTTCAAGTTTTTGTTCGATCCGGAGCGCATTCCAGATCTTGAGTGGAATGCCCACTACCATCGCAGCACACGTATAAATCAGCAGGCGAATTCCCCAAGCATCTGTCGTGAGTGCGAAGAGTTGGTGCGGGTAAATGCTCGCCAGCCATTGGCGTCCGATCTCCAGCGCGACGATCAGAATGAGCAGTAGAATCTGCCTGTCAAAACGGGGCTTGCGCAGGTTCCGTCGAATCCAACGGTATATGCTCAGGTCGACGAATGGGGAGAATGACCACACCTCTTCCTTCTCGACAAAGCGTCCGAAAATGCCAGCCAGCGCTGCCACCGCAAGGTTAAAAGGTAACGTCATGTATTCGTGGTAAAGCATTGCAGGAAGTGACAGTATGGCCGCTGCCGCTAATGCCGGGAAGGGGCCGATAAGAACCCCGATAATAATTACTGTTTCGAAAGCAATGTCAGCGGCGAGGAAATTTGGGACCCAGAATCGCATACCCACGCCGAGAGTCAGCGGTGCCAGGACGAAGGTCAGCAATCCCAGCGTTTCCCCAGTGCTTCTCTTCTCCGCGAAGAGCAGTCGCTTGAACACTCGCGACCGGGCCAAACCAGCCGACACGGCTGCGGCAACGCCCAGTTTTGCCAGCAGTGTACTGAGGATCAGCTTTGTCTCGATCACGCTTCTACTGTATCCCGTCGCACCATCGATAGGCGAAAAGCACTGGTGCGGAAGATGTCCCAGGTATCGTGCCGAGCGTGCGGGGCTACCGCGCATCTGCCGCGTGTGAAGCATAGGTTGGGCCGGGTCCCGGTATAATCATTCCTATGGCGTTCGTGAGTGTTAACCAGATAGCGGATGCAGATTTTCCCACCCGCTGGGGTCATTTCCGCATCCTCGGATTCGAAGGGACCCTGGAAAGACCGCGTCCTTGCTCCGCCGACTTTCTCAATTACGACAAAAAGAAGGAAGGGGCAGTTGCGCTGGTATTGGGGGACATCCACTCGGCGCCACCCATCGTGCGTATTCACTCGCAATGCCTGACCGGCGATGTCTTCGGATCCCTGCGCTGCGACTGCCGTTTGCAGCTTGAACTGGCATTGGAAACCATAGGCAAAGAAGGTGCGGGAATTCTGCTGTACGAGCAACAGGAAGGTCGCGGTATCGGGCTGATGGCGAAGCTCAAGGCCTATGAACTACAGGATCAGGGTCGCGATACGGTCGAAGCCAATGTGGAATTGGGCTTCAAAGCAGATTGTCGCGAATTTGAACTTCCTGCGGCGATATTGAAGAAGCTGGGTGTCACATCTGTTCGACTCATGACCAATAATCCTGAGAAGGTTGCCGCTCTTGAAGCGGTCAATATCAAAGTGGCGGAGCGCGTCTCGGCTGACGTCGAGCCGCTCGAGTCTTTTCAGCGCTACCTGCAGACCAAGCAAGCTAAGATGGGCCACTTGTTTGATAATCATCTCAAATTGCCCATTTCCTGAGATCTAAGGGGTTTGTTGGGTTTTGGTCCCGTAGGCTGAACGGCGGACAAACCACGCGTAATCCGCCCACCTCACGATGAGACCCAGACAGTCAATCTTCAGTCGGAACCGTTATGGCTTCATTGTTGCCATGGTGATGGTTGATCAGGTTTTTTTCGACCGACGTCGCCGATCCTATGGCTGAGTACGCGATCTCCGGCGAGGGCCACGGCGTGGGCCGGTTTATCCCTGAAGAATTAGTTGTCCAATTCATAATGCAACGTCTTTGCAGGATCTATTCCGGCCGTTCGCCGCGTCGGCACAGCAGTGGCCATTGGCATTGCCGATGCCAGCATCAAGACGACGGCGAGGACGACTACGATCTACACCTTAGCCGACACGTCTGCAGAACAATTCAGAATGACAAAGATACTTTGGGGTTAAGGAGATACTTCGACAGGAGTGACCTCGGCTGTGGTTTGTCCAAATTGAAATCGCAGCATCCACACGCTGGCGACGGCCTGACTATCAACGAGCGCAGGCTTGAATTTCCAGCGCCGCGCGGCTTCGATAGCCAGGTTAGCGAAGTACTTACTTGGCCCTGGCGAGTCAAACGTCGCATTCGAAACATTGCCGCTTGGGTCGATTGAGACTCGTATCGTCACCTTGACTTTGCCATGAATGGTCTGGCTCGCGTTTCGGGGCACTTCGGGCAAAACTCGCTCAGCGACCGCTCCCTTCACCGCCTCACCTTTAGAGGATTGAGTACCCGGAGTTGAAGACCCAGGTGAGATCGTGGCGATAGCGGGCACAGGTCGCTGGTTTCCGGTTGGCACCGATGGCTGTGTTTGGCGAGATCGCAGATTCAGAGCAGCGATGACTGCGAGCACGACGAGCACTACTGCAATGAGTGCCGTCACGCGCAGCTTGGCGGGTACTTTCCCATCGGTTTTGTTGGCCGGGTCCGGAAGAGATTGGGCAGGTTCGAGACGAGCCCTGACATCGCTTAGTGTGCATCGGCGGGCGGGGTCGGACCGGAGACATTCCTGCGCAATGTCGGAGAATGGTTGTGGAATGGAATCCGGTACAACCGGCTCCTTGTCTATGGATCTGTCCCAAACTGGCGGTTGTTGAGTCAGGGCATCGACTAGGGTGATGCCCAGCGACCAGACGTCCGCGGCCGGGGAGAGCTTTCCGGTGGTGCCTTCGGGTGCGTCATAAACTGTTAGCGTCGGAGAGTGTATGCTCGGATTTCCCACGACATGAAGGCTGTCCGAAGAGAGTTTCAACTGATTGTCGACGACCATGATGTTCGATGGCTTGAGACGACCATGCACGAAACCCTTCCCGTGAAGATAGGACAGCGCATCGAGGGCAGGGCCGAGCATCTCGCTGGCCTCGGATGGTGTGAGTGGCCGCTCCGGAATAATCTGTGAGAGGTTTTCTTCGGCATATTCCATAACAGCGTAGAGCCACCGGGCGGCGTTGATCTGACAGCGTCCGGTGTAAAAGAGGCGCATCAGATGAGGATGCGAAAGGGGCGTTGTCGCCGCCCAGCCCGCGACGCGGGCTTCCGCGCCCGAGGCCTCGGCCGGAATCAACTTGATGGCGACTTTCTGCGATGCATCTTCCTGCAGTCCCGTAAGGAAGACTTCACCCCAATCAGAGCCGCCCAGCCACTGGAGCAGGGTGAATCTTCCGTCGATGACCCGTCCTACCCAGTCCTTATGAATTGCGGATGTGTTCATGAATGATTACTCGCAGGAACCATTCTAACCGAGCACCGCCAGAGCCAAGCCCACGCTGATCTGCAAAACCCTGCAAGGGGAAGAGCCACTGGAGACCGGAGACACTTTCGATGCCCGCCTCGCCCTAAGTCCGAGGCAAGCTTGCTAATGTCCGTTTTTGGACGGCACTTTCCAGGAACGGACACCAAGGCGTGAGCGTATTCATTTTGCAGGCAAACATAATCCGCGTCTTAAGCCGTGAATTAACAAGGCGCATGAATTGCTGTACAACGATGCAGTTTGGTGGATAGCAACCAGACTGACACTGCAGGGTGACTGTTGGAGCGCGATCCGCGCGGCTTCTCCTAAGCAGGGCGGCATTCGCCCTGTTGCGCCGAGACGCTGGGGACACAACGGCCGACCGATATGGTTGTGGTGTTGAACGGCCACGATCTAATCTTGGGCTGCTACGTCCGCAGCATCAGGCTTGATTCTGGGCTAACAGGAGGAGTCAATGAGGGAGTTGCCGAATTTGCTGCAAGCACTTGCCAGTCGCACGCTTGCGATCTTCCGTCCCAAAAGCAGCGACTCTTAAGCGAAAGGTTTGGGTCGCAACCAGCGGAGTTGGGACTTCTTGCCGGTGTTGCGCCAGGACCTGGCTTTTGGTTTTAGGCAGTTGAGGAAGTCGCCGGGCTATGCTGCCGTGTCAATCGGTTCCCTTGCGCTCGGAATCGGCGCCAGCGTTGCGGTATTCAGCGTGGTCCGAGCCGTTTTGCTCGATCCTTATCCCTATAAGGATGCGGACCGCATGGTCCATGTGGAGCTCCGAGATAAATCGCCCAGGCGCGAACTCCTTACAGTGAACTCGACCCAGTTCAAAGAAGTGCAGCAGCTTCCCGCTGTCGACGATGTATTTCTACAGGACGACAATACCGAGGCGCTGACAAGCGACAGTCTTCCCGTTTCGGTGACCGTGGGACGGTATTCGACCAACCTGTTTACGTACATGGGAGTTCCTCCCCTGATTTTCCCTGATGGCGATGTCCTGGGCAAATCGGTACGCAGCCCCGCGCTAAAGTTTGAAAACCCGAATCTGCTATTCACCGAAAAGTCCGACGACTGGCTGCAAATCATTGGGGTCGTGGATGACGCTCGCAATGATGGCCTCGACCGTCCGATTCAGCCGCAGCTATTTCTCCCGGCATCCTTTGTGCTGGACTCGAACCCCTTTCTCTTATTGCGCTCGAAGAATAATCCTGCAGAATCGATGCGTGCCGTCGCGCAAAGTGTTCATCGCCTTAACCCCGAAATGTTTGCTCGGGAGCAACACGAGCTCAACTGGTTGTTGGATATGCAGGCGTGGGGTAAAAAGCGCTTCCTGGCCTCGATCTTCGCGGTGTTCGGCATTCTGGCGCTGGTGCTTGCGGCCACCGGCGTTTATAGTGTGGTCTCGTATACCGTGTCGCAGCGGACGAAGGAGTTTGGTGTGCGCATGGCTCTGGGAGCACAGCGCGTAAGCGTCGTCCGGCTTGTGCTGCAGTCGTCGCTCTTGACAGTTGCCCTCGGGGCGGCGGCCGGCATTGTCCTTAGTCTTGCTCTGGGCAAGCTGATCGTGACCTCATCCCACGCGACCGTGCATGATCCCACGATGCTTCTGGATATCTCCGTCCTGCTGCTGTCTACTACAGCGCTCGCCTGCATTTACCCGGCTTGGCGTGCGGCATCGATCGATCCGATTCAGGCGCTTCGTACCGACTAGATCATTTTGCCTGTAGGTGTAGACCGGAGAAGTGAGGGATAGCACAGCATTTCCGTCAAGAAAAGCTGCATATTGCCATTCTAAAAAGTACACAGCAACAGGCGAAATGCGCGAGAAAGCTCAGATGGGTTTCATATCAAGTCCGCAGCGAGGGCGCTCCCGAGCCGGATCATAACCCTGGACGGACGGTTAAATGGGGCACAGCACTTCACCGTCACTTCAAGGTTGCAGACGATACTTTTACTCCGCCGACGTAGACCTGTTGGCCCCCGACGACAGTGAGAACCACTTTCGTCTTCAAGATTTCGGCAGGGGGAATGGCGGTCAGGTCGCGGTCGAGGATGATGAAATCTGCGACGTATCCAGGGGCGAGCTTGCCCTTCCACTTCTCTGAATACTCTGCATAGGCTGAGCCCTGGGTGTAGGCGCAGAGCGCCTGCGAAATCGTCAGCGCATTTTCCGGGTGAAAGGTCTGTTTGCCTGCTTCATCCTTGCGCGTAACCGCAGCATACACTCCACGGAATGGCGTGACCGGCTCAACAGGATAGTCCGTGCCGAAGGCGAGCGGAACACCGGCGTCGAGCATTGCTTTCCAAGCGTAGGAATACTTCGCACGCGCTGGGCCGAGGCGCGCCTCGGCCCAGCGCGTGCGAAGTATTCCTACGCTTGGAAAGCAATGCTCGACGCCGGT
>JANXZS010000291.1 GCA_025355385.1 Acidobacteriaceae bacterium
GGAATGCGGCGTGGAGTGGAAAGCGAATATCGCGGTCAGGGTGGCACTCGCGATCAGTAGACCGCCGAGCATCCACAGCACTCCTTCGGGCAGCGAACGCTTTACAGGGCGAATGACATTTGCCCCGATCTCAAGCAGCAAGGCGAGTTGGAAGAGATAGTCGGCGCCATTCACGGCGAAGTATGCGTTGAAATATTGCCTGGGAACCTGGGAGCGAAAAACCCAATATAGAAGAGGGTCCGTCATCAGTGTAAATATCAAATAGCCAGTGAAGATGGGAAATGTCCGATGGAGACCATGGGAAAACAGGGCGATGACCAAGGCCGCCGTCGCGCCATAACTGACTACCCATAACATGCTGTCGATCTCCTGCAGACCCAATGTTCACCTTCCGGCTGCAGAATAACCCAGCCACATACCTTTACAACAAATCTATACTGAGCTGCCAAAAACTGACGCGACCGAATCGCCAGCGGGAGGGATGGGTTGAGGAGCACCAGGGCTACGGAATGAATCGCCAGCAGGGGGAATGGGCTGAGGCGCACCGGGACTGCGAAGGGACGCGACCGAATCGCCAGCGGGAGGAATGGGTTGAGGCGCGCCGGGTGAACGGACCGAAGCGAAAGTGGTGGTAGCAAAAGTCATGAATAAGGCAGTTACCAGCGCAAAAGCTTTCAAAGTCAGCTTCGTCATTATAGTTCTCCCGGAGTATGAAATAACGCGTGTACGTGAAGACTAGACCGATTTACGAGTTACAACTACAACTTTCTAGCTACAGTGCTATTGTTTTCTCCTTTTTTAGCACCTTCATATTTGCGTCTAGGCGGCATTACCTCAAGTCCAGGTTTAAGCCTTACGATCAACGCTTGACACCAAGAGGTCGCTGGAAAGTGATTCGAGACTTCCGCGACGACTTCAACCGTAGGTTTCATGTATCCGACGATCAGAGACTTGTGACCACTATGCAGGCTCGTGTGGGCTCCAAGATCGGTTTCAGAATCGCGGAAACGCCTTGCTTCGCTCCCATGGCGCAGTTGAGCGAAATGGCGAGAAGCGGTGCGGACTTCACCCACCAGCTGGTTGGCAATCAAGACTATCTTCAGACCTCGCTAGCATCCATTCCCATAGAAAATCGTTTCCCGGGCCGGGGCAGCACCCACACTTCTTGACTGCTGATTTTGGTCTAGTCCGGCTCGCGGATGATACCCTCGCGTCGCGGTTGGTGGATCTCCAGGCATTTCCGTCTAATTTCGGCTACCAAACGGTGCTTTCAGAGCCGTACCGGGATGTTTACGATCTGAGTTCCTCACTGCGGTACTTTCTTAATCAGCACACCTACGCGTCCTTCTGAGAGCTTCTTGGCCGAGTCATTCTCAATGGGCGCGATCCGGAGAATGTGGTGCTCACGGAGGTCGAGCCGCAGAACCAGAAGACACTAGCCGACTTTCTTGTGACTGCGAAGCGATTAGGCATCCGCATAGTAGATATTGCTGACCTGGCTCCAAAGGGAGACAAGCTGCATTATCGCCGCTCGGATGGCAAGCTAGTCCCGATCCATCGCATCTATAACCGCGCAATTGTCGATAAAGTCATTGGTAAGCGGATTCAGCTGCCGTTCGATTGCACTGAGCTATTTGATGTCGAATGGGCCGGCCATCCCAACTGGTATTTCCACATAAGCAAGTTTTCGCTGCCGTTTTTTGATAACCCGGCCGTTCCGCCGGCAGTGTTTCTGAGTGACTGGCTTGCTGGGAAGGGCCGCGATCTGCTTCGGGCCGGCAACGTATTTAGGGCGCGAGGGGTAGCCTACGAGAATTCACTACTTAAGCCTCTCTACTCGTTCGCGGGTCAGGGAATTGAATTCAGCCTGGCGCTGGTTGATCTAGAGTCGATTCCAATTGAGTCTCGTGGCGATTACCTGTTGCAGCAGCGGGTGTCGTTTGACCCAGTGATCGTGACACCTCATGGTATGACCCAGGCGGAGATTCGTATCCTGAATGTCTCGCTAGATGGTGGGGAACTGCAGCCGGTTCTCCCGCTGTTTTGACTAGGCCGTGGGAAGATGCTGGGCGTGGCTCACAACCGGAATCTCGAGTGGGTCGGAGCCTCGGCAGCGTTTTTCCCAAAGTAACCGCCTAGCATGGGAAAAGAATGGCAAAAAGGTTAACACTTTGGTGTTATTTTGCACTTTAGTCACGTGCAATTTATTAAAATTCGCGCTATTGTTTAGAAACTTCCAGTATAGGAAGACATTTTTGGACGCTTTTGACTGATGAGCAGTCGTGATCATAACCCCGTGAAGCGCCAGCGCCCAGTGACCGAAGTCCGGTCAGCGGTGCGATTTCCTCTCCGGCTGCCAATGAGAGTCGTCACTGACCACGGGGCGCTAGAGACAGTAACCGCCAATATTTCGTCGAGCGGTGTTCTCTTTGAGTTCGATCAACTCCTTCCGGTCAATGCGCGAGTCCAATTTGCGCTGACTATGCCTGCCGTCACGCTGGGAGCATCAGCTGACGTGGTTATTCACTGTGTGGGTCACGTGGTGCGCTCCTACGCAAGCCCGCCAAGATGTCATGCGGCGGCTGTCATTGACGAATATCGCTTCACGGAATGAATACTTTATGGTCGCTGCCAAATCTGATTCTTTTGACGAAGTCGAGTCTGAGCAAGCTGACGGGGATGTAACCGCAACACGTGGTGTCATTCGCGTACTCCTGGCGGACTCCCAGGCAATTTACCGCGTCGGCATGCGCAAAATCTTTGCGCTGGAGGACGACATACGAGTCGTCTCCCAGGTTGATTCGGTTCCCAGCCTTCACTCTGCTGTCGAGTGCTTCCCTTGCGACATCGTTATGCTTGAGGGCAACCTGCTCAGCGGGACCACGGATGCGATTCCCGAGCTGGTGCGTCGTGCTCCCCATATCAAAATCATTATCCAAACTATGGCGTCTGATGAGTCGAACACGGTGGAACTTTACCGCCGAGGTGTGCGCGGGATTATTCCTCGGTCCATTTCGCCCGATCTACTGGTGAAGTGCGTACGGAAGATTGCGGCAGGCGAAACCTGGATCGACAATCAGTCGGTCAACTGGGTTATAGAGGCGTACAGGTCGCAGGCCACAAATCTGACCGGCCCCCGTACGCAGCCGCGACTTTCTCCCAAGGAACTCGCGATCATCACCTGCATCACGCAGGGTAAGAGAAATAAGGAAATCGCTTATCAGCTTGGAACCACCGAGCAGGTCATCAAGAATTACCTGCGCAAGGTGTACGACAAGTTGGGCGTTTCAGACAGACTCGAGCTGGCACTTTACTGCCTGCATCATGAGCTGCACAAGAACCAGTCCTCCACGGACGCCGGCGCAAGCGCCAATGCCAGCAATCCAAATGGGGGCGGAAAAGTAAATGGTCACGCTCCGACATCTCCTCCCGGAAACGTGAAGCACTGAATGTAAATCCGCTGTGGTACCGCGGTGTCCTGTTGGCTTGGGGCATCCTATAGGTGGCATAGCTGACTTCTATCGAACCACTCGTGGAGCGAGTGAGGCACGGGTGGAGCATTGCCGCTTGCACCGCCGATTGGCTGGCGGGCCTCCAAGACATAAACAAGGCGAGCTTTGGTGGCTGAATGTTTTACTTGGCCCCGAACCTTCTTCCAAACAAGTTGGATCTCCCAAACCCTCGGCGAACGGTGTCTGCGATGCATCGTTGCAGAGAGGATGCACCGACCATTTGGATGGCGCATCCGCCCCGTCATTTGTATTTTGCAATTACTGCTTGATCAATTCCACATCGAGAGAAACTTTGACATCATCCCCCAGTATCCCGTTTCCATAGTTGAGTCCGAAATCGGCGCGGTGGATGCTTGTGGTGGCGGAGAATCCGCGGTGCGCGACACCCTTCGGGTCGACTATCTCCTTACTGGGACCATCGAGATCGAGAGTGACGCTTTTGGTCACTCCGTGCAGGGTGAGATCGCCGGTCAACTCCAGCTTGCCATCCTTATTCGCGATCTGCTTGCTCGTGAAGATCATCTGTGGATACTTTGCCACGTCGAAGAAGTCAGGGCTCTTCAAGTGGCTGTTGCGCTGCCCATTCCCAGTATCGACGGTCGTGGTGTCCACGGCGGCCTTGACGGAAGACTTGGTGACGTCCTTCTCATCCAGAGTTATGGTTCCATTCACGTTGCCGAAGTGTCCGTGCACATTCGAGATGCCCATGTGCCGGATGACGAAGTCGGCGGAAGTATGCGCCGGGTCGAACTTCCATGCGGTAGTTTGGGCGCCCGCAAGGGAAGCGCCCGCTGCCAATATCAACGCAACTGCCAATGCCTTAAATTTCATATAGATTTCCTCATATTGGCACGTGTTCCCATTTCTGCCGGCCATCTCTCTACAAAGAGCGGCTAAGAAAGCCCTGCTGAATGGACTATCTAGTTGACATTCCGTAGCAACAAATAGTTTCCCTGATATGCCACTTAAACGTTCTGCCAGCCTATTTCGTGCCCGCTTCTCCCAGCCCATACCTGAAGCGAAATGCGAGGACTATTTCTTCCCGCGTACCGCGACCGTTATCTCTGCAACGCGCTTACCGAGCGCCTTCGCGATCGCAAGGTCTTCAGGCTTGGGTTGTAACTCGCCCATCGGGCCAGCGATTGTAGATGCCCCATACGGAGTGCCACCGCGCGCTTCGGTGTGAATCATACCCGGCAGCGAATAGGGAACGCCAACGATCAGCATTCCGAGGTGAAGCAGCGGTACCATCATGGTCAGTAGCATCGTCTCCTGGCCGCCGTGGGTAGAAGCAGTGGAGGTAAATACGCCGGCTGGCTTTCCTTCCATCTCGCCCTTCAGCCACAGTTGGGCAGTCGAGTCGATGAGCGCCTTCATCTGGGCTGTCATATTTCCGTAGCGCGTCGGACTGCCGAGCAGCAGGCCATCAGCCCAACGAAGATCATCCACCGTGCATTCGGCGATGGATTGCTGTCCCTGATACACCTTATATGCGTAACTATTTTCGTCTTTTATGTTTTGAACGTATTCCGGGAATTCACGCGCGCGGCGCAGCGCCACTTCTACGCCTGCGACCTCTTTGGCACCTTCAACGACAGCATTCGCCATCGTGTGAGTGTGCCCATACTAGCTGTGAAACACGACTAATAAATTCAATCTGCCCTCCTCCTGAAATTTTTGATCTGACGCAGATTCGATTCGATGCATTTGATAATTGGCGTACATATATAGGTTGTGGTCGGCATGACCGCTGGATCTGCAGACAATACCACTAATAATGGTATGTTCCACACGTCAGAATCCGACAACGAGGGTTGCGGGACGACGAGCTGCTGCCGTAGGGTATCAATCGTTTGATGAGCAAATGCAGCTACTGCACGGCGGGATGACACCTTAGAAGTGCGAAGCGCGGTTTTCCTTGACGGAGAAGCCGCGCCCTGCCCTGCTGCTTGGGATAGATTTGAAGCGGATTGGCTGCAGCGGTGTTTCTTGCTATCGATGCTGCTACTTTACTGCCTTAACGGGTTTTTCCCGGCTTGTCCACCGGCAGTACCTTGGGGTCTGAGAAGGACCGCATATAGACGACCAGGTTCCAGACTCTATCTGGCTTCGCGCGATCTCCCTCTGGCGGCATCTTCCCTTTCCCATTCACGATGACGGAGTAGATCTGTCCGTCGGTCATACCCTTCAGCGTTTCTGGATCGCGAAGATCCTTCATCGGCAGCTTCATATCTACTGCCGTGTCTCCTTTGCCGTCGCCGGTTTCACCATGGCACATGGCGCAGTCGTAGCCGTAGGTCTTCTTGGCAGCCGCAACAGACTCTGTGGTGGGTTTCACTGGATTAACTTGGCTCGAAGCTTGTACGGGAACTCCCATTTGGGAGGGAGCATCGGAAACGGGGGGCGTGCTTTCCTGCGTTAACCCGGTGAGGCCCGCACCCAATACGGTAGCAACAATCAAAACAGGCTTAAACATAGTAGCCTTCCTTTTCAGAAGCACAAATAGTCATGGTATTCGGTTACCGCAATACTACTACTGGGATGCCCGGTGCGATGGGCTAATCGCAGCGTCGTCGGGCGCTCGTCCTCCCCGTATAGCCGTTTAGACAGGATCGTAGTTTTGGCCGGCGTCATCGAGCTTGCCACGGCCCTGCGGTGGGAAGCATCTGAATTTCCTGCAACGATATGTGGACGCGTGCTGTGTTTGCAGGCAAACGCATCTCCTGAGACGGAAGCTGGCATGAAAGATAAACTTATACATTCATGATGGAAGACTCGGCAGGGAACAAATGGAAGATCTGGTATTGAAAGCGGCGTGCGACTCAAAATTGGACTGCGTGAGCCTGGGCGAGGTGATGTTACGGCTCGACCCGGGCGAGGGACGCATTCATACCAGCCGCAACTTCACGGCTTGGGAAGGCGGCGGCGAGTATAACGTTGCCCGCGGGCTGCGACGCGCTTTTGGATTGCGTACCGCGATTGTGACAGCGCTTGCGGAGAATCCTGTCGGACGATTGGTTGAAGATTTGATTCTGCAGGGAGGCGTCGACTCCTCGATGATTCGCTGGGTTTCCTACGATGGTGTCGGGCGCACTGTTCGCAACGGATTGAACTTCACGGAGCGTGGTTTTGGCGTGCGCTCCGCAGTGGGTTGCTCCGATCGCGGGCATACCGCGGTATCTTTGCTGAAGCCCGGAGACTTTGATTGGGATGCTATCTTCGCTGCGGGTGTGCGCTGGTTCCACACGGGAGGAATTTTTGCGGCGCTCTCCGCCAGCACTCCGAAAGTGTGCGCAGAAGCAGTAAACGCGGCGCGGAGACATGGAACGGTTACGTCATATGACCTGAACTATCGCGACTCGCTATGGAAGGGGATCGGGGGCAGGCAGAAAGCGCAGGACGTCAATCGTGAGATGGTTCGTCACCTGGATGTGCTCTTTGGAAATGAAGAAGACTTCTCGGCCATGTTGGGGATTGAGCTTGAGGGGGTAACGGAGGATTTTGAGGAGCTACCGATAGCTGCCTACGAGGGCATGTTGCGTGAAGTTGCAGCGATTTATCCTAACCTGAAAATCGTTGCGACAACACTGAGGACTGCGCGTACAGCGTCTCGCAATGCATGGGGCGCAATGGCCTTGTACAAAGACGAAATCATCCATGTAATGCAGCGGGAGATAGAGATTCTCGACCGCGTAGGGGGTGGGGATTCGTTCGCATCGGGGCTGATTTACGGCTACCTCGCGGGCAAGTCGGCACAGTGGGCGGTGGAGTGCGGAGTGGCTCACGGCGCGCTTGCGATGACCACGCCGGGGGACACAAGTGCCGCATCCCTGGCGGAGGTGGAACGGGTGATGAAGGGCGGCTGTGCCCGCATCTCACGATAGCCTGCAAACGGATCTTGCAAGCATTTTCGCTCATCGGGCTGCATTGAAAGCGCTGAGGTGGAGGTGCATGAGCCAATGCCGGTCAGTCAGTTCTATTTACCGTATAGAGGCTGCGGGGCAGGTAAGAGTGCGGGAGGCTCGCGGGGATTTGCGCGCGGTTGCATGGGCTTCTTCGCAGCGGTGAATTTTCAGTTGGCGAATGGCGCCGACCAGCGCCCCGGCAAGTTTCGGATTGAACTCGACCTCGTACATGCAGCCGGCATCTCCGCGGTCACATTGCAGAACGCTCAGGTCTCCAACGACTTCGACTACCCGGAAATCCATCTTCAAGTGAACAGCCATGCCTTCCTCCGTTGCTAACCGCAGACTAGGCGAAGATAAGGCGAAAGTCAAGCACAGGCTTGAAGGATATCTACACGAGGGCTTGCCCGGTCTCACGGTCTGTTGACAGCAAGGGGTCAGGACCCTCGACCCTGACCCCTTTGTAGGTTTCGTGAGTGGTGCGCGGTGAGATAACCGTAATGTGTATGCGCTGATCTTCCTTCGGGCAACGCACTGTGCTGTGTCGCTATTTCAAGCCAGCCTTGGCCTGAGCTTCGGCCTTCGCTTCGGCTTTAGGAGCGGTAGAGATTCCAAGTTGCTCCATCAGCGACATCAGGTTCCAATCTGACCATTGCTCGGCGATTTTGCCCCCCCTCGATCCGGAAAATCGACGTGCCGGAAACGGTGGCCTTGCGGTTGGTTGCTGCCACGCCGAGGAACGGAGCCTTGTGAGTTCCACGGACAGTCCAGTGGAGTACTACTTCATTGCGTTCGGCGATCGTGTCGTCGATGGTGGAGTTAGAATCGGGAAAGCCGCTGCGGCAGGCGCTGATGTGCCGCTTGATGTTCTCTGCTCCAGCGGTGAGGGATGGGAACGCCAAATCACGGTAACAGCAGTTCTCTGCGACGAGATCGCGAACAGAATCCAATTTTCCATGGTTCCAACATTCTTCCATGAATCTGCGCGCGACTTCCTTGTTCTCTGCTGTAGAGGACATAGGTGGACCTCCTTTGTCCGTCCAACACGATACACCTGACGAGACTGGAAGCGCATATCGAATCAGGGCGTTTTTGCGGGCACGCTGGCAGCGTTGGGATTACCTTGATCGGCCGACGCTCCGAGGATGTGGATGGTGTGGAACCAGTCTTCCACTAACGCAGGCCAGCGGGTTACGGGAAGGTCGGTGGGTCGCAATCCGTAGCCGTGTCCGCCTTGCGCGAAGAGGTGGAGTTCGGCAGGAACCTTGGCTTCCTTCAGGGCTTGGTAATAGAGGAGCGCGTTTTCCTCGTGGACAGGGTCGTCTTCGGCCTGAACCAGGAAGGTTGGAGGCGTGTGCGCGTTCGGCTCCTGGCCGGGCGCGAGTCTGGTCACGCTTCCTTCCTCTGCGGGGCCATCGGGAGAGGCGAGGTAGCCGGGATAGATGATGACGGCGAAGTTGGGACGGGCGTCGATCTTGTTGGCCGGGGAGCCAGCAGGTGCGTAGTCGGCATGATTGCTGACGACCGCGGCGAGATGGCCACCGGCAGAGAAGCCCAGGACGCCGATGCGGTGCGGATCGATATGCCACTCGGCGGCATGGGTGCGGGTGAGGCGCATGGCCTGCTGTGCATCCTCAAGATCGATGAAGCTGTCAGGATAGTGTTTTTCGACGGGGACACGGTACTTGACCAGCACACAGGTGACGCCGATGGAGTTGAGCCATTCGCAGACCTCGGTGCCTTCAAGGTCATAGGCGAGGATGCGGTAACCTCCGCCGGGAAAGACGAGGACGGCAGCTCCGGTGTTTTTTGCGATCTGCGGTGGATAGACGGTGAGTGTGGGCGTGGCTATGTCGGTAATGCGCAGAAGCGGTCTGCCTGCGATGAGATTGTCCGACGGCTTGGTGGTGTCTTTCTCGGGGCCGCTGACACGCCAGGCTTCGGGCATGCCTTGGGGCCAAAGGGGGAGAGTTATTTGTTGCGCCGGGGCGATGGATGCGGCAGCGAAAAGAGCGGTGGCAATCAGCCGGGTTGTACGCACGCAAGAATCGTACTCTATCGTCCTCGACGCTGTTAAAGCTGCGGCGCGCCGGGATGGATTAGAACCGATGCTTCAGGCGCGAGACATGGGGCACCCAGCCCCCGGTTGAACGCTATCCAAAAAATGCCAGACTGCTCTACCAATACACATCTAGCGGGTAGATCGTGCGTGTTTGTGACGGGCGCGGTAGACATAGTGGCCCACCAGCCATCCTGCTGCACTGCCGAGCAGTACGTCCGTGGGGAAATGTTCCTGGCCGAGTACGCGGGTGACGCTTACCCCGGTGGCCAGGGGATAGACGCCGAGCTGAGCCCAAGGGGAAGGGTATTCCGCTGCGATGACAGCGGCGGAAGACCAGGCCAGAAGGCTGTGCGACGAAGGCAGGGAAGAATCGACTCCGGCGCTGGATTGAAAGAAACGCCCACGGGCGTTGTTCACTCCTGGTCTTTCGCGCCAGAAGATGAGCTTGAGGCCCTGTTCAACAACAACTCCATCGATAAGCGCCTCGGCACCGAGAATGCCGGTCTCGCGAGCATGGGGATCCTCCTTCAAATAGCCCAATCCATAGGCGGCAACGGGTGCGGCGATGAAGCCGCCGAGGATCACGTTCGAGGCATCGATGTTGTGCTGGTTGAAGCGGGAGTCGTGGGTGACGATGGAGGACATAACATGGTGATCCGTAGCAATGCCTGCGCCGGTAGCAGCGGCAAGGGGCAAGAGCCATATGAGGTCATGGGTGTGCGCGCGCAGCGGACTGGTCCAGATGGCTCCCTGATCTTTCAGCATGTGAATCGGCGTGTTGCGAAGCGTGACCGGGTCCACTTCCTGGTTCTGGGGCAGTGGCGCATCGGGCATGGAGGAAGAGCCGACTGCGGAAGGCTGCTGAAGATCCGTGGCTGCTATTGCATGCGCCATCACGGGGGACGAGAAGATCAGTATCAGCGTGGTGGAGATGAGTACGCGGAAATATAGGCTTGTACGGCGCTGCGATGAAAGTCGATCGAAGAGGAAGTCCTGGGACATGTATTACCTCAGTATTTGTAGTAACGGGAACGCTAATGATCTCGCGAATGCACGGGATGGCGGAGAGCAGCAATGATACTGGCGAACACATCGATGGGATGGTTACATGGCTGCGCTGGCTGCCCGGTAAGAGTCAACGGGCTTTGAAAAGCAGAAAAGGGCAGGCTGCAGCCCGCGAGATGCAGAATCCAAGATAACTCCGCGTGCGGATTGGAAGAGACGACGGAACACTACAAGAAGGTTATTGGACGAAGGTTGGCGATGCAAGCTGAGCTCGCGCGCTCGAGCGGGTAACACTAGCTCCGCGTTTTATGTGTCCTGGTGGGTGTAAGCCACGCAGCGCGCTCCTGCCGTGGCAATTGACGCGTGGTGAGTCTCTGCATGGCGCACGAAAGTAATTAAACAATAGTGCAACTTACGGGTGACCTTTCGTGTGATTGTGAACCCCGATGGGGGATGGCAGTCTGGACATGCGCGGACTGAGTCGTTAATCCTCTTGCGTTCAAAGAAACTTTAGACCTCATCTTTTACGCACTGCATGAGAGTCGGCAGCAGGAGCAGCCTCTCAGTTGAACAATTAGCACATCTGTATCCCGCTGCGGCAAATGCTCTCGGAACTGGGGCATGCATTCGTACCGATTCCGGCGGTAATACTACCTCTTTCACTTTTCTCTGCCTGAGCTATGCACGTTTGCCCGTTTTTAAAGAGGTGATGTCTGTGTCTCATACA
>JANXZS010000299.1 GCA_025355385.1 Acidobacteriaceae bacterium
TGACGGCGATACGCGCTGTCGGATTGACATTCTTAAGATCGTAGATTAATTGGGCAAGATCTTCGATGGAGTAAATGTCGTGGTGCGGTGGTGGAGAGATCAGGCCAACGCCGGGGACGGAGTGGCGTACCCGGGCGATCACTTCATCTACCTTATGACCGGGCAACTGGCCGCCCTCACCGGGCTTGGCGCCCTGCGCCATCTTGATCTGCAACTCGTCTGCGTTCACGAGGTAGTTGGTGGTGACGCCGAAGCGTCCCGAAGCTATCTGCTTGACCGCGCTGCGGCGGAGATCGCCGTTGGCATCGCGGGTGAAGCGCTCTTCGTCTTCGCCACCTTCTCCGGTGTTCGATTTGCCGCCAATGCGATTCATTGCAATCGCGAGCGTCTCGTGCGCTTCCTTACTGATGGAGCCGAAGGACATGGCACCGGTGTTGAAGCGTTTGACGATTTCTCTCGCCGGTTCCACCGCCTCAATGGCAACGGGCTTTTTGCCGGGCTTGATCTGCATCAGTCCGCGAAGGGTGCAGAACTGGCGGCTTTCCTGGTCGATCAGGTCGGTGTATTCCTTGAACGTCTTGGCGTTGGCGGAACGGACCGAGTGCTGCAGCTTGCTGATGGTTTGCGGATTGAGCAAGTGGTATTCGCCACCCACGCGGAAATGATGGTTGCCGCCAACTTCAAGGTCCGTCTCCGACTCGGTGAGTGGCTGGAACGCATACTCGTGCTTCATCTGCGCTTCGCGTGCCAGCACATCGAGACCGATGCCCTCGATGCGGGATGCAGTGCCTTTGAAGTAGCTCTCGATCAGTTCTTTCTTGAGGCCTACTGCTTCAAACACCTGCGCGCCACGGTAGCTCTGCAGGGTGGAGATTCCCATTTTCGAGAAGGTCTTCAGCAGTCCCTTGTTGATCGCCTTGATGAAGTTTTTCTGCGCATAATCCGGGGTGACGCCGGTGGGCAGGTAACCTCCCCGCGAGAGATCGCGCAAAGTTTCGATGGCGAGATACGGGTTGACTGCGCTGGCACCGTACCCGATGAGCAGAGCGAAATCCATGACCTCGCGTGGCTCGCCCGACTCCACGATGAGTGCGACCTGGGTGCGCGTTTCCTCGCGAACCAGATGGTTGTGGACAGCGGCCAGGGCCAGCAGGCTAGGGATCGGAGCATAGTGCGGGTCCACTCCGCGATCAGAAAGGATCAGTAGTGTGTATCCCGAACGCACCGCGAGCGAGGCGCGCTGGCAAAGCTCTTCCAGGCCACGCTTCAAGCCGTCCTCGCCCTCGGCAACGCGAAAGAGAGTGGGCAGCGTGTTGGCCAGCAAATCTCCGCGAGAGACGCGGCGGAGCTTTTCGAGCTCCGTATTGTTGAGCAGCGGATGCGGCAGTTTAAGGGTGTGACAATTTTGCGGCGTCTCATCGAGGATATTGCGCTCGGTCCCGATGTAGCTGATGAGCGACATCACCATCTCTTCGCGAATGGGGTCGATGGGCGGGTTCGTGACTTGGGCGAAGAGCTGCTTGAAATAGTGAAACAGCATCTGCGGGCGGTCAGAGAGGCAAGCCAGCGGAGTATCGATACCCATCGACGCGATGGGCTCTTCGCCCTTGGCCGCCATGGACTCCAGTACCGCCTTGAGGTCCTCCTGCGAGTAGCCGAAAGCACGCTGCCGGCGCAGGAGGGTGTCGTGGTTGGAGCCATGTACGCGCGAAGGCTCTGGTAATTGATCGAGCGATATCTGGTTCTCGCTAAGCCACTCGCCATAGGGCTTGCGGGCGACGAGACGTTGTTTGATCTCCTTGTCAGAGATAACCCGCTTTTCGACGGTATCGACGAGAAACATCTTGCCGGGCTGGAGACGGCCTTTCTTCTTCACGTTCTCTGGCGGGATGTTCAACACGCCGGCCTCGGATGCGAGAACCACCAAGTCGTCTCGGGTGATGACGTAGCGGCCAGGGCGCAGGCCGTTGCGGTCGAGGGTGGCGCCGATAACGCGGCCATCGGTAAAGGCAATCGCAGCGGGGCCGTCCCATGGCTCCATCAGCGAGGCGTGGTACTCGTAGAATGCGCGCTTTTCCGGCTTCATGTGGGGATTGCCTGCCCACGCCTCCGGAATCAGCATGGCCATCACGTGCTCCATTGAGCGCCCCGATTGAAAGAGCAGCTCAACGGCGTTATCGAAGGCAGCGGAATCACTGCCGCCGGGCTCGATGATGGGGAACAGCTTCTTGATGTCCTCGCCGAAGAGAGGAGACGACAGGATCGACTGGCGGGCGCGCATCCAGTTGACGTTGCCGCGCAGGGTATTGATTTCCCCGTTGTGGGCAACGTAGCGATAGGGATGGGCAAGCTGCCAGCTGGGAAACGTATTCGTGGAGAAACGCTGATGGACCAGGCAAAGAGCGCTGGTGACGGCCGGATCGGCCAGCTCGCCGTAGAAATTCGCTATCTGCGGGGCCAGCAGCAATCCCTTATATATGATGGTGCGCGAGGAGAGCGAGGGAATGTAGAAGATCTCGCGGTCTTCAATGTTGGAAGCGGCAACCTCAACTTCACAGCGCTTGCGGACGACATAGAGCTTGCGCTCGAATGCGTCTTCGTCCATGTCATCCGGACGTCCCACAAAGATCTGCTGGATGTAGGGTTGCGAAGCGCGGGCTACGCGACCGATCGCGGAACCGTTGCAGGGAGTATCACGCCAGCCAAGAAGGGAAAGGCCCTCTTCTCCAATGATTCTTTCGAACACGCCTTCACACTTCAGGCGGTCGTGCTTCTCGACGGGGAGAAAGACCATCCCTGCGGCATACTCGCCGGGGGCGGGCAGGTGGAAGCCCAGGGTGGCGCATTCGCGCACGAAGAACTGGTGAGGAATCTGGATAAGGAGCCCGGCACCATCTCCGGTCTCGGCATCGCAACCGCAGGCGCCGCGATGGGTGAGATTGATGAGAACCTCAATGCCCTTCACGATAATGTCGTGGCTCTTCTCGCCGCGGATGCTGGCAACAAACCCCAGACCGCACGCATCCCGCTCATTTGCCCGGTCATAGAGACCCTGGGCAGGAGGCAGGCCGGTGAATGAAGGAACCTTGGACATTACTTCCTCCCCTGCGAACCGTCATAGCTGAAGACGGAATGGGAATAGATAGACGGATGTCCGCCCGGCGCGGAGACCGGTTTAAGAATTCCTCATCTATCGAACTTTGTTAACTCCGGATGGCCGCTGCAGACCTAGGCGTTTCTGTCTCTATGATAATCAAGTTGGGGCTGAGATGCGAGAGATATTTGCGGAACAGGGTACTGGGAGCCAGGGAAAAGGGAGTAGAAAGACAGGCTACGGTTCCCTGTTCCGTGTTCCTTAATTCGCCACCTGCCATAGCGCTATTCCGCCGGTCAATCCCTGTTCGTTTTCGATGAGGGTGACCTCGGGGCGCGCTTCTATTTCGAGCTTGCGGGAGTTGCCGCCCCCGATGTACAGGCGGTCCCAGTTGAAGAGGGCTTCCGTCTGGGCGATGGCTCGTTCGACGAGCCGGTTCCACTTCTTCTGCCCGATTTTGTCCAGGGCCGCTCTACCGATGCACTCCTCATACGTCTTACCTTTGCGCCAGGGGTGGTGGGCCAGTTCGAGCCCCGGGCACAGGCGGCCATCAATATAGAGAGCGGAGCCCACGCCAGTACCGAGGGTTAAAACCAGTTCGACTCCACGGCCGCTGATGGCGCCGTAGCCCTGCACCGCAGCATCGTTGCAAACGCGCACGGGCCTGCCCCACTTCTGCTCCAGCGTCTGCTCCAGTGGGAATCCAACCCACTTTTTATCGAGGTTGGCAGCGGTGAGGGTTTCGCCCTGTTTGATGACTCCGGGGAAGCCGACGGAGACGCGATGGAATACGGGCATATGCTGCTTCATCTCATCAAGGATGTTCAGCATCTTGTCAGGGGAGGCGGGCTGAGGTGTAGGCGTGCGCAGGCGCTCGCTGACCGCATTGCCGCGAGAATCAAGCGCCATCATCTTCAGTCCGCTGCCGCCGATGTCAATGGCCAGGGTGGTGAGCTTGCGCCAGTTCAGTGGACTATCTTTGACCGACTTGCTGCCGCCTCGTTTTTTCACTACCTGCATTGTTCATCCTCCAATGTCTGATAACACCAGCTCTTGGGCTGCGCTCACCGGTGCTTTCTTCTCGATCTGCCGCTGGATCCTTGGCGGGGCCTTAGTGTGGAGTGCAGTCCAGACAAGTAGTCGGTCGAGGTCGGAGAACTGTTCCCGCAGTGCCCGGCGTGATTGCTATTCTTTAACTCTCAATCATACGGCGGGTTCGCGGTAGTCGTCGGTTGAGTGTAATTGCTTTCCCACGCTCCTGTAACCTTCGAAAGAGAAATCCATATGATCATTCGTTCTCTGGCCGATGAGCCTGATTCTGGGGAAGTTGATGAAGACGCGGCCTGGCACCTGGTAGAAGAGAGCCAGCGAGGGACCGCGCTACCGGTGTTGCTGATTCCGCAACCCGCGCATGCTGTGCTCGCCGGCGACCTGGCGGAGGCATTGCTTCCCGGAGCCTTTGGAGAATTACCCGCAACTGTGCTGCGCACCATCCGCATGCACGACACCGGATGGGGAATATTGGACGCCGCGCAGATTAACCGGCTGAGAACCCCGCCGGGGCGGCAGGAAGACAAAGGACGGAAGCCCTCGTCAGCTGATGTGATTTCATTCCTCGCGGTTACCCCATCGGAAGCGGTGGAGGCGTGGAAGTCTTCGGTGGACGAGATGGAAAAGATCGCGCCGGAATGCGGCCATATCGTGAGCCAGCACTTTTCGCTGCTGGCCAGTAGCGACGATCGTGTGCACGCAGTCTTCATGAAACAGGAGAGAACGCGCCGCGAGAGACTCTTGAAAATCGTGAAATCGAGCGTCGCCGATCTCGAACGATGGACGGACGCACTAGGTTTCTGTGACCTGCTTTCTCTGTACTTGTGCAGCGGAGTCAAGGCAGCGGCTACGCTGCCGCGCTGCCACCCTCGCCGCAAGTCGAAATCCCCGCTCATTCGCGTGCGCCAGGAGGGCGAAAGCCTGGTGCTCAGCGAGCCATGGATTCGGCCGGGAACGAGGGTCGGGATCCACGGACTGCGACAGCCGGCGCCCCCTGCGGGATCGGCCGCGCAGGAGGTAAGGTGGAGGTTCGATTGAGACGTGGCGCCCGCGCGGCCCGGTACAGTCAGTCGCCAACGGGCTACCAAATCCCTCCAAGCAGACATGAACTGCAATTCCGAGCACTTATGTCTCAAGATGGCTCATGGTTGCGCTTGCGCAACGTCTTGCACACTTTCTAACTGATTTCTGCCTGCGGTGGTTACCGAATACCCCCCAAAATACCCCCTTTGTAGTATGCCCAAATCAACCTATGCATAGGACACTGAACACTCAATCCTGCGATCTGGACAGGTATGGGACAAAAGTGGCCGGAGGTGTGCAAGTTTTTGCGCCTGGGCGGGCACGTAGCGGAATGGGACTTTCATCCGCCCGAGGGTGACACGCGACAGGCGGTCAATCGGGCCGGTGTTTTCCCCCAGAAGTGTGGGTTTTCAAGGATTGCGTTGGCGCCTTGCAAGCTCCAGCGTCCAGGCACGAAGCAGCCATACATGTGTATTTGACAGCGAGCGGACCAATTATGAGCATCAGCAATCACGGATGGAAGCAGACAGCCTTAACCGGTCTTCGTTACACGGCAATCCTGGGCGTCGTCACTTTCGGCGCATCGCTGCGGGCACAATTCGTGCGACCCATACCCAGCGCCACGAAGGTGGCGGGCACAAGCATTCGCGGTTTCAATAATGATTTCGGGACTGCTTCCAGTGTGGAATTGAATGTTCCGGCCAGCAATCTATTTGATTCCGATGGCAACCAGTACATCTCGGATGCGGGGAACAATTGCGTACGCAAGGTGGACGCGGCAGGAAATATCACGATGGTTGCCGGACTGATCAAGTCTGGATCAGGGGACACCTGCAACTCGAGTCTGAACAGCAGTCCCACGGCGGCGCAGGGTCTGCTCGCTCCGACGGCGCTGGCGTTGGATTCGCGCAACAATCTGTACATTGCCGACACTGGTCACAACTGCGTTCGCAAGCTGGGCAGCGGAGCGGTCGGAACGACGAACATGGTGACGGTAGTGGGCGACTGCACGCTGCCCGCAGCTGCGTCTATCGTTCCCAATCCCAAGGGGCTGGCATTGGATGCGGCCGGCAATCTTTATGTCTCGACGCAGGATGCTGTCAGCCTTGTGAACCAGGTGGTGCTGCATCTCGGGAGCGATAGTGCCACCACCGTTTGCCGCGTGGCGGGCGCAGCCTCCGCGCTGGTGCCGACCGCATGCGGCGGCGGGGCGGTTCCCGATTTGAGCAAGCCCTCGGGCCTGGCCTTTGATCCCGAAGGAGATCTATTCATTGCCGATACCGGCAATGGCTGTGTGCGCGAAATGTTCCTGGGCGGGGCCTTCAACACAGCGGTGGGGCTTTGCACCAACGACGTAACAGGATCGAGCAGTCCACTGCTTAGCCCCACGGGACTGGCCTTTAGCCAGACGGGCAAGCTGTTGATCACCGACACGACCACGTCGAATGTGTACGAATTCGCAATGCCGGCTACGCTTAACCTGATTGCGGGTCTAGGCACGGGAGCCTCCGGCACTTACACCGCAAGCCAGGACGGCGCGCCTGCGATCACGGTTCCGCTGTCGTCGCCGCAGGGAGTTGCAGTGGATCCCTCGGGCAACGTGCTGGTAGTTGACTCGCAGAACAACATAGTTCGCAAGCTGTCAGCGGGCCTCCGCTTCCCTAGCACCGCAGTGAAGAATGGCAGCCCTTCGCAAACAGCATTCTTCGTCATTACAGGGCCGGTGAAGCTCACGTCCACGGTAGGCAGCGACTACACGATCGCGAGCAGCACCTGCATTGGAAGCCTCAAGGCTTCGATTACCTCGACGCCGACCACCTGCGGGGTAACGGTGAAGTTTCAGCCGACCTACCCCGGTCCGCGACGCTCTCCGCTGACGCTATCGGACGCCACCTCAGGGGGCACGAAATTCGCCTGGGGATTGAACGGAATTGGTATGGGTGCGGCAGCGATCTTTCCTCCGGGCACGATCAGTACGCTACTTTCCTCGCTGACGAATCCTGCTGCCGTGCGCCTCAATACCAAGGGCGATATTTATTTGGCTGAATCGGGGACTTCTGGCGACGGCGACGTGAAGGTTATTCCAGCCGGGTCGACGACGCCAATCCCTTTGATCGCGGCTGGCGCCGGTTTGACTACGCCCAGCGCGCTGGCGCTGGATTCAGCGGGCAATCTTTACATCGCGGACAGGGGCACCAACAAAATCTATGAGTACGACGCAAATGGCACCCTCACAACATTTGCCTCTGGGCTGAGCGATCCGGAAGCGCTGACCATCGACAGTTTCGACAACCTGTACATCGCCGAGGCGGGCGCTAGTCCCGCAGTGCTTGAGATGTTCGTGGGTGGGCACCAGATGGTAATAGCCGGGCAGGGACCGACCCCCGACGCCACCGGCGTGCCGGCGACCGAAGCAAAATTAGAAGCTCCGAGCGGACTGGCGATGAACAACCATGGCGTCCTTTACGTTTCCGACAGTACGGGCCACCGCGTTTACTCCATCGACACCGGGCGCACCATCCACTACCTCGTAGGGAACGGCAGCACAGTGGACACCGTTCCCGGGACGGCGCTGGGCACGGCGCTCATAGATCCACGTGACCTGGCAGTGGATGCCGCCGGGGACGTCTACATTGCGGACGGAACGGGCAACCAATCGATCGTGGTCTACAGTAGTTCGCAGCAGAACTCGACCGTGAGCACGATCGCGGGCACGGGCATCGCGGGCAGCACCGGCGATGGGGGACCCAGCAACGTTGCCTTGCTCAACAATCCCATCTCGATGGCTCTGGACGGCAAGTCGAATATCTATATTGTGGACGCTGGAAAGCAGGCGCTGCGCAAGATCGTTTACGGCCCTGCGATGATGAAGTTTGGCACGATCATGGTTGGCGACGTCACTCCGGCGCAGACAGTGACCTTGTGGGACACAGGCAATGTCGACCTGACGCAGGTTTCGAGTTTGCTGCTAAGCGACCCGACAAACTTTTCATTGGACAGCACCAGTACGTTATGTGGCACCACGGTGCTCTCAGGCGCGACGTGCAACTACGGCTTCCACTTCAATCCCCTGACCAGTGGCAGTCTCACCGCCACCGCGATCCTCACGGATAACTCCTACGACTCAACGCAGGTGATCACGTTGACGGGGATCGCCACGCTTCCCCACACCGTCCCTTCAACGATCACGACAAATACCACGGTCTACATGGGCGTCTACGGTACTCCCTACAACTGGACGGCGGGTGTGACGGGCGATGGAACGCACCTGCCGACGGGAACGCTTACCTTCACCGTCAATGGGACTACAGTGTGCCCACCCCTGACTCTGGACGGATCTGCCCAGGTGAGTTGTTCGCCGTCTCCTATTCGACTGGCAGCGGGCACATATCCGTTGTCAATCAGTTATTCCGGCGACAACGTATATGCCACGAATTCCGTCACCACTACGGCGACGATCACACCTGCGCCAGCGACCATCATCGCCAATAATGCCTCACGCGGATATGGACAGTTGAATCCCGCGTTCACCGGGTCCATCACAGGCGCCGTGGCAGGCGAGACGATCACGGCTACTTACCTGACCACGGCTACGCAGTTCAGCGCGCCGGGGAATTACCCGATCACGCCGGTTGCAGCGGCGGGTCCGGGCACCTCGCTGAGCAACTACGCGATCACGCTGGTAAATGGAACGCTGACTATCACGCAGGCTGGGCCCCTCTCCGTCACAGTTGCGAATGCCACGCGTATTTACGGTGTACCCAACCCGGCCTTTGGTTCCAGCATTCTGAACGCGGTGGATGGCGACACCATCACAGTCACCTACTCGACAACCGCGACGCTGAACTCGCCGGTTGGAGCCTACGCAATCACGGCGGCGTTGAGCGGGGCCGCAGTTGGCAACTACAGCGGAGCGACGATAGTTCCGGGGGTGCTGTCGGTTACGCAGGCTCCAACGTCGCTGGCGTTGACCATTTCGAACAACTCTCCGACGTCGGGTACTGCAGTCACCTTCACGGCGCTGGTCACTTCACCCTCGCAACTCACTCCAGATGGAGGCGTGATCTTCGCGGATGGAGTCACTCTGCTGGGCACGGGGACGCTGGACGCTACGGGTCATGCTACCTTCACGACTTCGGCGCTCACGTCGGGCAGCCACACCATTGCAGCTACCTATCCGGGCTCAGTCGACTTTATGGCGAGCACCGCCAGCATGTCGCAGGGCGTGGCTGCACCCGGCTCCAACGGAAGCTTCTCACTCACGGTGACTCCCGCGTACCAGGAAATCAAGGGGGGCGGCAAGAGCGTGTATCAGGTGACGGTGAAGTCCCTAAACGGATTCTACGGACCAGTGACTCTGACTTGTGCTGGATTGCCCGCCGATGCAGGCTGTGCCTTCAGTCCCGCGACGGTGACGCTAACCGCCGGCGCGAGCGTGACAACCCAGTTGAACACCACCACTACATTCAAGGATGGCTTGTTTGCGGGCGTCACAGTGCCGGTACCGGGTGGGCAAGGCATGTTCCCGCTGCTGGCCTGGACGATGTTCCCGATGCAGCTGAGCGGTGCGGCCACGCTGCTGGCAGGTGGCCTGCGACGGCGCAAGAAGGAAAACTTCTGGAAACGAGTGATGTTCCTGCTACCGCTTACCCTGCTTGTGCTGGGATTATCCGGTTGCGGGTCCGCTGCTCAATTCCACACATACACGATTGCGATTTCAGGGGCTGCAACTTCCGGGGGTGCCCCGTTGACCGAAACTGCCACAGTCACGCTTACAGTAATTCAATAGGCTTGAATGGATCATGGCCGGACCCCGGTCATGGCCAGGATCCGGCCGAGTTTACTACCTCGCTATATTTTTTGATCTTCAGTATCTGTCCTGCGGAGGGTTTCAGACATGCCACCTCGCTCTATTCGTTCACTCGCAGTGTTGCTTCTTGCCGCCGTTTCGGCTGCGGCCGGCGCGCAGCAGGCTGCGCCGAACGCACATCCTGCGAGGCAACCTTCGCCCTATTCCCGCGTGGATCTCTATGGTGGATACGCTTTTCTGGCGCCGAGCGGCAGCGTGGGAGGCTTCAACTATCAGCGGATTAACACCGGCGCAGTCACAAGCGCTGCGGTTTATTTCAAGAAGCGTTTGGGAGCCCAAGTGGAGGGCGGATTCCATCCTTATGGCTACGAAGCCCTGAAGAATCCCTTCCTGGTGGCGGGGAGCGATTGTGTGTATACCGCGCAAGCCGGACCTATTTTTCGCTTCCCCACTAAGAGTCTGGTCCCCTTTGTTCACGTCCTCGGTGGTGCGGCGAAGGTGGGTGGCCCGCGCTTCCAGCCTTGCACATGGGGTTTGGGATTAACAGCGGGCGGTGGTCTGGATTACGTTCTGCCGACGTGGAGAAACCATCTTGCGGTGCGTGTCTTCCAGGTCGATTACGAGTACATGCGCGTAGACTTCGGACCTGCCAATCCTTATGGCCTGGCCGGTGGCAAGGCCAATATCAATGCCTTGCGCGCAAGTGCTGGAGTAGTTCTGCGCCTTGGCGATCTGGTTTCCCAGCCCGCAGTGACGTTTGAATGCCAAGCCACACCAGCGGAGATATTCGCTGGGGAACCGGTTAATGTCACGGCGACGCTCGCCAATTTCCCCGGATTGAAAACTATCAATTACAAGTGGACGTCAAGTACCGGCCTGACCGGGGTAGACGCGCCGGACATATCAGTGAACACGAAGGAACTGGCACCGGGCACGTACAGCGTTACGGCCCACGCCTATGAGGCCAACAAGAAACAAGAGATTGCGTCCTGCACGGCAAGCTTCCTTGTGAAGCCGATCCCGGCTCCGACGATTTTATGCTCTGCCAGCCCGGCTACTGTGGCTCCGGGAGAAAGCTCGACTATTACCAGCATCGCGACGAGCCCGTCCAACCGCCCGCTGAAGTATTCGTACACTGCTTCTGCCGGCCAGATCAGCGGCAATGCCACCACGGCGCAATTGACCGCAATCGGGGTTCCACCGGGAGTGATTACGGTGGTGTGCGGGGTGCAGGACGATATCGGCCAGAAGGTAGCGTCGTCTACCAGAGTGACGGTAGCCTCACCGGCGATTCCGCCGGCTCCGAAGCCCCAGACGATGTGCTCGCTGTCCTTCCAGCGCGACATCAAGCGTCCAGTACGCGTGGACAACGAAGCCCGCGCCTGCCTGGATGACATCGCGCTCACCTTGCAGCACCAGACAGAGGCACGGTTGGCAGTGGTGGGAGAACGCTCGACAGACGAGTCGGCGATCACTGCTGCGGAGCGCGCCGTCAATACCAAGGCGTACCTGACCAACGAGAAGGGTCTTGACGCGTCACGGATTGACGTTCGCATCGGCAACCGGATTGGCAGGACAACAGAAAACTACCTGCTGCAGCCGGGGGTCGGCTTTGAGGATGTTCTCACCACGCCGGTAGCCAACGTACCCGTGAGCAAAGATGCGTACAGCACCGCTGCCAGCTATGCGGCCGCGGAAGCGCGAAAGCACCACAAGGCGACCGCGAAGCCGCCTACCGCACGCCCGCTCGCTGCCAGACCAGTAGGCCCGGCAGCGCTATCAACCGCCAAGCTCACGGCAACATCGATGGGTGGACAGTCTAAATCGAAACAGTGACTTGCTTAAACCGGCTCAGATTAACAAGACAACAGGTCGCGAATTTCGCGACCTGTTGTCTTTTGGTGGCGAATGAGTCCTGGTTTTTCCCATCGGGAATACAAGATGAGGAAGTGTGCTTACACGCAGTTCGACTTTGACAGCGGGCTGGTCAGAGGGGTGAGTTCAGTTCCTCAAGGTGATGTAGCTGGTTGGGCTCGGCTTCTTGAGATCGCTTGAGGTGCAAACATTTCCGGTCAAGCTCAGAGAAAACCCATGTCTCAGTGGCGAGACATGGGCGTCGATTTAGACATCCAGCTCAAGAGCGGGGCGGCCCCGCTGCCTCAGGCCCGGAGTCTGCGGATGGGTCGGGATCCGCGGAATCCGTAGTAAACGATGTAGGCATAGCAGAAGACCGGCAGAATGAAGGCGTGGTGAATACCGATCTTGTCCGCAAGAACCCCTTGGATCCAGGGAATGATTGCCCCACCGACGATTGCTGCAATCAGCAGGCCCGATCCCTCACCGGTCAGCGGCCCCAACTCCGCGATCGCCAGGGTGAAAATGCTGGGAAACATGATGGAGTTGAAGAGTCCCACCAGGATGATGCTGATCATTGCCACGTTGCCGAAACTCAACATCGAAGTGCAAACCAGCGCGGCCGCGGCGATAGCTGCGGTTCCCAAAACTAACCCCGTCTGAAGCCTCTGCAGAATTGCGGAACCGATAAACCTGCCAATCATCGCTCCCAGCCAATAGAGCGAGACAATTTTCGCGGCCGTTTCAGCGGTGCTGATTCCGATGATCGGGTTGGTGAAATATTTCACCAGGAAACTGCCAATAGAAACCTCGGCTCCCACGTAGACGAAGATGGCCGCCGCGCCGAGGAGCAGGTGGGGGTAATTGAACATGCTGTCTTTTTTGCCAAGATCCTGCGGCCGGAAGTCCTTGGTGGCATCGATCCTTGGCAGCTTATA
>JANXZS010000308.1 GCA_025355385.1 Acidobacteriaceae bacterium
CTGGCCCTGCGCTGCGGCATACGGCTTCAGGTATTCCTTGCGGTTCGTCAGCAGGTAGCCGCGCTGCCCGGATAACCAGCCACGAGGTGGAGGTCCTCTATCGTCATCCGGGACGCATGTGGCTCATCGATCCCCTGCTGCTCCTATGGTTAAGCCGCGTATGGCTGCTCGCCTCCCGCGGCGAAATGGATGAAGATCCGGTTGTATTCGCGGTGACAGATCGCATGAGTATACTCATTGGTATCGCGGTCCTAATGGTTGCGATTGCTGCCCTCTGAAGTAGACACTTCCTTTCATCCTAGAGACAAAACTGACACCATGGCGCATAGGCACAGCCGGCCAAAATTCGAATCGTGGGGCCGCTACCCATCGCTATCTGCCACGGTTGTTCCCCTGCACTGGCCCTCGGATTTCCCCCTCCCTCCTGCAAAAGAGGCCTCCCCTCTCGAGGATCAGCGATCCAAAACCGCAACTTCCGCTCCGCCTAGAATGCTCCCCGTCGGAATGGGTCGCAGTTACGGGGATGTCTGCCTGATTGCGGATGGGACCCTCTTGAATACGCGCGGCCTCGACCGCTTTCAATCGTTCGATGAGGAGAGTGGCATTTTGCGCTGCGAGGCCGGAGTAACTCTGGACGAAATACTCCGATTCTGTATCCCGCGAGGCTGGTTTCTTCCGGTCACGCCCGGCACCCGTTATGTCACCGTTGGCGGCGCCATCGCCAATGATGTCCACGGCAAGAACCATCAGGTCGCTGGGACCTTTGGGCGCTATGTCCGTAGTCTCGAACTGGCTCGTTCAGATGGTTCCCGATTCGTCTGCTCGCGAGATCGAAACATGGAATGGTTTCGTGCCACTGTCGCAGGCATGGGGCTCACAGGGCTAATAGTATCGGCGGAGATTCAGCTTCGAGCCATCGTCTCTCCGCTGGTGAAGAGCGAGGTCAGCCAGTTTCACGGGATCGACCAATTCCTTGAACTCTCCCTAGCCCGACAGTCCTCCGAGTACTCCATTGGATGGATGGATTCCACAGCTACCGGGCGCAAGTTTGCTCGTGGCGTATTCATGACCGCCGCCCACTCCCAGGAACCCGCCAAGCTCACAACCCACAAATCAAGATCCTGCAGCGTGCCGTTTGATCTGCCCGGCCTCGCCCTCAACCGCGCCAGCGTCGGCGCATTCAATGCCCTGTACTTTCACTCGCATCGCACCCGGCAAAAGCCGCGTTTGCTCAACTACGATTCCTTCTTTTATCCGATGGACCGCATCCGCCACTGGAATCGCCTCTACGGCAAGCGTGGTTTCGTCCAATTCCACTGTGTTCTGCCGCGAGTCGCCGACCAGCTTGCGCCGTTGCAGTTGCTCAAGGCCATCTCAGCCGCGCGGTTGACCTCGTTCCTCGCGGTGATCAAGGACTTTGGGGACGCAATTTCTCCCGGCATGATGTCCTTTCCCATGCCCGGCATCAGCCTGGCACTCGATTTCCCTATTCGCGGAGAAGAAACTTTCGATTTAATGGACAGACTGGCGCGCATTACCGCAGAACATGGAGGACGCGTCTATCCCGCCAAGGACACGCGGATGACCCCGACCCAGTTTCAAAACTTCTACCCGCAGTGGCAGCAGTTTGCGCCTTACGTCGATCCTGCGTTCAGCTCCAACTTTTGGGAAAGGGTGACCGCGCGTGGCTGATTCCCGCTCCGGACCGGCACTCCCTTCAAGAATTCTTGTCCTCGGAGCCACGTCTGGTATCGCCACGGCCGTCATGCGGTTGCTGGCTGCTCGTGGCGCAAATTTCTTCCTGGTCGCCCGCGATCCTCAGAAACTTACCGCAGTTGAAATGGATCTCAGGACTCGCGGTGCCGCCTCGGTCGAGAGCCGAGTGGCCGATCTCGACAATACCTCCGACCATCCTGGTTTGTTGGCCGATGCCGCAAGCTCTCTTGGCGTCATCGATCTCGCTTTTTTGGCTCACGGCGTCCTGGGCGATCAGAAGGAAGGCGAATCCAGCTACACTGCTGCCGCCGCGGTACTGCAGACGAATCTGCTATCCGCCGTATCGCTCATTACCTGGCTGGCTAATTACTTCCAGGCCACCAAACAAGGGACGCTCGCCGTTCTGTCGTCCGTGGCTGGCGATCGAGGTCGCCGGAGCAATTACATTTATGGCGCGTCCAAGGCTGGTCTCAACGTCTTTCTGGATGGGGTGCGCAACCGCATCGACCGCAGCGGAGTTCACGTGCTCACCATACGTCCCGGCTACGTTGCGACGCCCATGACCGCCCACATCGAGCCCAACCTGCTCTTCGTCGCGCCGCAGCACGCTGCCACTTTGATTCTGCGTGCCATTGCGAAACGGAAAGATATTGCCTACGTCCCACGCTTCTGGGCCGCGATTATGCTCGCCGTCCGCTCGGTCCCTGAATCGATATTCAAGAAACTGAATTATTAGCGGCTCTTAGCAGGGTGGCTCCGCTATCCCGATACGGCTCGCTTTCACTAGTTGGGTTGAAAATCCTTAAGGCCGCTGCAAAACCTTGATCCCCATTGAGGTCTGTCAACAAACCCTAGGGAAGCTCGCTGGTCAGAAACACCTGCTCGGCGTGTCCGCTCACTATGCGGTAGATCCCAAACTGCCTCTCCCCACGGCCCCGTACTTCAAATACCAACTCCGCGCGGCGGTCTCCATTGGTATCGACCGCGTCGATCAGCTTCATCCGGGGAGTTACATCCAGGTGGCCAGCATCCGTGACCTGCTTGAATATCACCCGCGGCGAACCATAGAAATCTGGCTGAGCGATGATGGTGACATACTTTACGGCATTCCCCTCACCCGTCGTCCTCGACGAAAACACAAGCGTTGCTCCTCCGTTATACGACAGCTCAAATGCACGAAAATCGTCCACTATCAGGCCCGCTGCCGGGGGCGCCGTCTTCGCGATTTGAGCGGTACGCACAGTCGCCTTCTGCGTCGATCCAATTGCTTGCGGAGCGTGTTGATCGGTTAGGGCTTCCCGGGCAAGTTTTTCCAGCGCGTTCTGCATCTTTGTCGCATCTGCCGGGTCGGCCCATTGATACACGTACGAGTGAGGCTCGTCGTTCGTGGTGGTTGAAAGAGCCATCATCTGTTGCAGGCTCGGCGGCGTGCCCGTCAACTTGCCCGACTCTCTGGCTGCCGCAGGAATTCCACGATGCAGCATTGGCCGGTCGGGATCCCGGTCCTCCATCTTGGAGCCTGCATCCCCGGGCGTATCGCCTCCACTCTCCACCTTCTGGCGTTTGCGGAGTTTAGGACGATCCGGGTCATCGCTGGTGCTGCTGACATGTGGCTCAGTACCAGCCCGTGCTGAGGGCGAATCCTTGGCGGCGGTCTGCTGCACAGGGCCAGCAGGGGTGTCCGGCTGGTGAGGATCACTCTTGCCCTTGCTCAAATGGGGACGGTCCGAATCCACATCCCGGACGACCTCGGGCATCACCTTCGATACCGACAATTTAGGCGTTTTAACTTCAGTGAGTGGCTTCCACACGCCATATCCATACCAGGTACCTTGCACATTGCCGGCACTGAAAATATCGAAGCGGCCCTTGGGAACTCCCGCTTGCTGCAATTCATACTCGGTGTCGCCTTCCACTGCCAGCGGCTCCGGACGGGCCATATAAATGCCCGCGTCCTGATACCTGTTCCCGGTATATACCGCCACCGGGATCAAGCGACTGGCGCTTGGCTTGCCGGTTTCCCCGGTCCACTCCAGCACGCCTACCGCGCGCAGCTCCGGCAGCTTGGCTTCGGGCACTTTAGGACTAACGCGGGTCTGCGCGCCCGACCCGTGAATTGCCAGCGCAACCAGCATCGACGGCATGAACATTGCGCGGAGGGCCCACCTCCTGCTACTCCTCGATTGCATGCAATAATCCGATTCAGGTTGACGTTGTGGTGATACATGTCCCGGCATTCGCTTAAGTCACTCCTCACGTGGAAGGAAAGTTCAAATGGAAGTGCATGACAAGGTCGATTTCACTCTTCAGGATGAGCAGGAACATACCGTCCATCTTGCCGGTTTCGCCGGAAAGCCAGTTGTCCTGTTCTTCTATCCTAGAGCCGACACTCCCGGCTGCACAATCGAGGCCTGCGGTTTCCGCGATACCTTCGAGAAGCTGCAGAACGCGGGTGCGGTCGTGCTCGGCATTTCGCGGGACACGCCGGCAGCACAGAAAAAGTTCAAAGAAAAATACAATCTCCCGTATCCACTCCTTGCAGATGTAGACGAAGTGGTTTCGAAACAGTTTGACGTTCTGAAAGAAAAGAACATGTACGGCAAGATGGTGATGGGCATTGAGCGCACCACGTTTCTCATCGGCCCGGACCAGAGAATTCTGAAGATTTTCCCCAAGGTCAAGCCTGAGGGGCACGCCGAAGAGGTGCTTGCCGCCATCAAGGAGCCGAAGAGCGCCTGAGCATGACACCGCATCGCAGCGGGGGCACCGGGATCCTCCAGGCGAAAGGGATGTCGCTCCTCCCGCGCAGATTTTATTGCGCTGCGCCCGACCTCGTAGCGCGTCGGCTTCTCGGCAAAATTCTCCTGTCCCGAACGGGCACGAGTGTACTCGCCGGGCGCATCGTGGAGGTGGAGGCCTACCTCGGGGCGGATGACCCGGCGGCTCACGCGTTTTCCGGTGCCACCCCGCGCAACGCTGTGCTGTTTGGCCACCCTGGACACGCTTATGTGTATTTCATTTATGGAATGCATTCATGCCTGAATGTTTCCTGCGAACCGGAGGGTCGCGCAGGCTGCGTCCTCTTGCGTGCTCTCGAACCGCTGGAGATCTACGGCGGGGAGCCTTCATCCGTTGAAGATCTCTCGGCTGAACGAGCGACCGTGGGCGAAAAGATAATGCGGCGCAACCGCGGCCTTGCTTCGTCTGCTCCGGCTCGAATGATCGCGTCCGGCCCGGGCCGCTTGTGCCAGGCATTCGGAATTGCCCGCGCCTCCCACAACGGCATCGACCTCACGTTGCCAGATTCGCAATTGCAGATCGTCAAAGATGGTTTTCGTGATGGGGAGATCGTCACCACACCGCGCATCGGTATTCGCAAAGCAGCAGACAGAGCCCTGCGTTTCTATCTCGCGGGGAACGCCTTCGTCTCAGGCAAGCAGGAACTCCCTCGAACTAGCTAGAGCAGAAGCAGAGTTACTGTAAGGTGAGACACAGATCTCTGCAGGCATTTTCATCAAGAAAGCGCCTACATCGCTGACGCTGGATACGTCACACCATCTCTGCTTCTGGCTTAAACGCTAGCGCACTTCGAAATCAGCAGATTATCAATCAGCCGCGTCGGCCCGACATACGCGGCGACTGCTATCAGCGCACCCTCGTGCACATCCGCCACGTCGTCGAGTGTCTCTGGATTAACCGCAGCAAGGTAGTCGATCCGCACCTCGGGCTCATAGGCAATAATCGCCCGCGCCTCCTGCAATAGCCGTGCGCTGGAGTGTTCGCCTGCCAGTGCACACTCTTGCGCCCGCGCCATTGCACGATTCAGTACCAGCGCCTGTCGCCGATGATCACGGTCCAGATATGCATTGCGCGAGCTGAGGGCCAGTCCGTCCGCCTCGCGAACGATGGGGCAGATGACCAGCTCAACGTCCATGTTCAGGTCTCGGACCATCTTGCTCAGAACTGCCACTTGCGCCGCGTCCTTCTGGCCAAAGAAAGCTTGCTGTGGCATCGCGATGTGAAATAGTTTGCTCACCACGGTAGTGACGCCGCGGAAGTGGCCGGGCCGCGAAGCGCCGTCCAGCCGCTCGCTCACGCCTTCCACCGCCACGAAGGTGCTGGTTCCTGGCGGGTACATCTCCTCCATTGAGGGCGCAAATACCAGATCCACCCGGTCGGCTTGCAGCAGCGCGCAGTCCTGCTCAAGGCTACGTGGATACTTCGAAAAGTCCTCGTCGGGGCCAAACTGGGCAGGATTCACAAATATCGACACTGCGACCACATCGCAGCTCCCACGCGCCGCGCGGACGAGCGATAGATGTCCGGCGTGCAGGGCACCCATAGTTGGAATCAGCCCGATTCGCTTACCTTGGCGGCGAAAATTGCCGCACGCCGCCTGCATTTGACTAGTCGTTTTCAGTATTTCCATCAATCGAGCTACGCCTTGCGCCGCGCAAGTGTTGCGGTTTCAAGCACCGCCCGCGTCTCTTTCGTCAGGTGGTAGCTCTCCGTTTCGTCAGGGAAGGTGCGCGTTTCCACATCGCGGCGATACGCCTCGAATGCCCCGCGGAAGAGTGCCGCTGCATCGCCATATTGCCGCACGAACTTAGCCCGCCCGGAGAAGGTCAGATTCACCAGATCATGCAGCACCAGGATTTGCCCATCGGTATCGGGACCCGCACCGATGCCAATCGTCGGCACGGTCAGCTCCGCCGTAATCCGCTGCGCCACTTCCCGCGGAATACCTTCGAGCACCACCGCAATAACGCCGGCCCTCTCCAGCGCCAGGGCGTCCTTTATGAGCCTCTCGATCGCGGTCATGGATTTGCCCTGGACCTTGTAGCCGCCCATGCGGTGCACAGACTGCGGGGTTAATCCAATGTGCCCGACCACCGGAATCTCCGCGTCGGCCAGTCGCTCGATTAGTTCCACGCGATTGGCGCCGCCCTCGATCTTCACCGCCTCTGCTCCGCCTTCCTTGACGAAACGAATCGCGTTGGCGACAGCCTGTGCCAGGTCTGTGTGATAGGAACCGTATGGCATATCGGCGACGACCATCGCTCGCTTCACCGCGCGGCGCACAGCCTTGGTATGGTGCAGCATCTCGTCTACGGTTACGGGGAGAGTGCTGTCGTATCCCATCACCACCATCGCCAGCGAATCGCCCACCAGAATCAGATCAATGCCCGCTTCGTCCACCAGACGTGCCGTCGCGTAGTCGTAGGCGGTGAGCGCGGCGATAGGCCGTCCGTTGAGCTTTTTGTCCAGCAGTGATTGGCTTGTAACTTTGGTAGGGATTCCCGAGAGGGCCGGAACTGCTTCATCCGCCCCGTGGAAATTCGTGACGCTCATGGTTGACTCCTGGTGCAGTTCCCCGTGAACTCAGGGATATTGCCCGAACGAAAATGAGTATACGCCGGATAGGGTAGGACCGAAAGGACCGGGCAGCGCACCCTTTACGGACATAGAAAAAGAAGGGTATGCCCGTCCTTCCCATCAGGATCGAAAAGGGGAGGATAGACAATCACGATCAGGGCTGGGATAGACAACCAAAAACTAAACCTGTCTCTCAGTACCTAAGGGCAAAAAGTACTGCGTTCCCTTGATGGGCTCCGACAGCCGCTTCAGCAGCATCTGCAGATCGGCGTTATTGTTCACAATGTCGATATCTGAAGTGTTCACCACCAGCAGGTCGCTCGACGTGTAGTGAAAGAAGAAATGTTCATACGCCGCGATCACCTGCTGTAGGTAGTCGTCGCTGATGGCGCGCTCGCCGGTCACGCCCTTGCGCCGCAACCGCTGCTTCAAAACGTCCGGCGAGGCCTGAAGGTAAATCACCAGGTCCGGCGTCGGCATCTTTTCGCGGAACATGTTGTAGTAGCGGTTATAAAGATTCAGCTCCTCGTCCGACAGGTTCATAAAGGCGAAAATCTTGTCCTTCTCAAAGATGTAATCCGCCACCGCCGTGCCTTCAAAGCCCTGCGCCTTTTCGCTCCGCAACTGCTCGTAGCGCTCCATCAGGAACCACATTTGCGTCTCAAATGCGCTCGTCTTCTTCCCTGCGTAAAAGCCTTCTAGAAAAGGATTGTGCTCGGGTTCCACGATGCGCCGCGCCCGCAGAGTGTCCGCCAGGATCTCTGCCAAGGTGGATTTTCCAACGCGGATAGGGCCCTCAACGGCGATAAAACGCGGCGGATCAAATAAATTTGCCATACTATCTGTGCTCCAACCTTGTCAGCTAAACCAGAATGAATTCCGGCAAATAGAACCCGAAGGTAAGAAAAACTCTTCCCATCCCGCGAAAACCACTTCTCAGTACTCTGTAAAAGTGGCAATGTTTAAGAGTATTGCATTGAGGCACGCAACCCAAAGCACCAATCCTGAGTCGCCCACCTTCTCCGGTGAAATGCTCTAGACTAAGCAATATGCTGCCTGAACTGGCGATTACGGGAGCGGCGGCTGGCCTCGCGGCAGGGGGCTATGCCTTTGCTGCTATGTGGCCCACTTCGCAAATCTTTGGCCGCGTGGTTGTAGCTGGACACGACCCGCGCCAGCTTGCCCTCACCTATGACGACGGCCCCAATGACCCTTGGACCTATAAGCTGTTGGAGGTACTAGCCAACAACAACGTGCGCGCCACCTTCTTCTTCATCGGGCGCTTTGTTCGCCAGCGTCCAGAGATTGCTCGCGCCGTCTGGAATGCGGGACACCTCATCGGCAATCACACCATGACCCATCCCCTACTCCTATTGCAAACGCCCGCTCGCGTACGTCATGAGATCGAAGCATGCAATCAGGCGCTTGAAGATACGCTGGGGCAGCCCGTCCGCTACTTTCGTCCGCCTCACGGAGCCCGCCGCCCGGATGTGCTCGCGACCGCCCGCAGCCTCGGACTCACCACCGTTCTATGGAATGCGATGGGCCGCGATTGGAAGGCACCGAGCCCGGAAGCCATCGCCCGACGCGTCACCCGCCAGGTCAACGCGAATCGCAGCCGCAACCGCGGAAGCAATATCCTGCTGCACGATGGAGGACAACAGGGAGTTGGCCAGGACCGCGCCTCCACGGTCACCGCGACCGAAGCGTTGCTGGCGAACTACAAGTCGCAGGGATTGAGCTTCGTCACACCAGAAACCTGGCACGTGGGCGAGTCGCCAATGGGATAGTCTGCCAGCTGAAATTGCCAGCTATTCATGGAGAGTAATGCGATAGACCAGAACCGGCAGATCCTCCCGCCTGACAAGTCCCTCTATCCCGCAATGGTCAAATATGCCGTCCGCGCCGCGTCGATTGTTAGCGCAATGTCGGCGTCTGTGTGCGCTGTTCCGAGGAATGCCGCTTCAAACTGGGATGGTGGCAGCCATACTCCTGCCTCCAGCATGGCGCGATGAAACCGGCCAAAAATCGTCACGTCGGACGTTGCAGCCGTGCGAAAGTCCTTGATCGTCCTGGGTGTAAAGAACCAGGTGAACATCGCGCCCACGCGGTTCATCGTCACCGCAATGCCCGCCTTCTTCGCTTCTTGAGCCACGCCATCGGCGACCGCCGCGCTGGCCACTTCCAGCCGTGCGTACACCTCCGCCTCATGCGCTTCCAGATACTCGAGCGTCGCAATTCCGGCCGCCATGGCCAGCGGATTCCCGCTCAGCGTGCCAGCTTGGTAGACCGGCCCTAACGGAGTCAGCAGATCCATTATTTCCCCGCGCCCGCCAAAGGCCCCGCAGGGTAGTCCACCCCCAATAATCTTGCCCAGCGCTGTCATGTCAGGAGTGATGCCGTAAAGCGCCTGTGCTCCACCAAACGCCACGCGGAAGCCGGTCATCACCTCATCGAAAATCAGGAGCGCCCCGGTTCGCGCGGTAATGTCTCGCAGGAAGTGAAGATATCCCGCAGCGGCAGGAACGCAGCCCATGTTGCCCACAACTGGCTCCACGATCACGCATGCAATCTCGCCCGGATGCTGCGCGAAAGCCTCTTCCACCGCAGTCACATCGTTGAAGGGAAGCGCCAGTGTAAAGTGCGCTGTCTCCTCCAGTACGCCCGCCGATCCCGGTATGCCAAACGTCGCAACGCCGGATCCGGCTTTCACCAGTAGTCCGTCCGCATGCCCGTGATAGCAGCCCTCAAATTTGACGATGTACTTGCGATCCGTAAAGGCCCGGGCCACGCGGATCGCCGACATCGTTGCCTCAGTCCCCGAACTGACAAAACGCAGCTTCTCGATTGACGGACAAGCCCGGACGATGCGCTCCGCCAGGTCCGCTTCGGTCGGCGTGGAAGCTCCGAAGCTGGAGCCGCGAGCCGCTGCCTGCTGGATCGCCGCTACCACCGGCGGGAACGCATGCCCAAGAATCATCGGTCCCCACGAGCCGAAGTAGTCCAGATAGCGGTTCCCATCCGCGTCCCACAGGTACTGGCCCTCGGCGCGGACGACGAAGGGTGGAGCACCACCCACTGCGCGAAATGCACGAACAGGAGAATTGACGCCGCCGGGAAGAAGCCGCTCGGCACGCTGCTGCAGTTGGGCAGATATCGACATGGATCTGGGCATCTGCCCCAGTATAGTTCCCCATTTACCCGCGCAGGGCGCATCGTGCACTCCACGAATTGACCTACTCATAACTGCAATTCCCTCACATTTTTGGTCAGAAAAGCACCAATTCTGGTCTTACTAGATCGCTAAAGGTATCGATTACGTAACACGATTATGTTCCCGACATGCACCTGTTTTAGTGCAAAGATTTGGTTTGCCAAGCGTGGCGCAAAGAAGAGTAGTCCGAGGCTTTGAGGTCGCCGCAAAAGTCTGAACTCTTTCCGGTTGCCGTGAATCTCTCACAGTGGATGACTTCTTCGCCCGCCACACTCGCCGGACACTCATTGATTTTTTATGATGGAGTCTGCGGTCTCTGCAATCGCTTCGTGCGGTTCGTTCTCCGCCATGATTTTGAGGACCAATACCGATTCTGCGCCCTTCAGGATCCGCTGGCTTCCCAGATTCTCGCCCGTTATGGCCTGGATCCCGCTACTCTCAACACGGTCTGCCTGGTAATCAATCCTTTTGCCTCCGGGGAGCGGCTATTGCTGCGGTCGGATGCCGCGATTGCGTTACTTTCCAACTTGAATGGAGGGTGGCGTTTGCTGGCACGGATCCTTGCCCTTGTCCCTCGACGCCTGCGTGATTTCGCCTACGGCATCGTGGCCCGCATCCGCTATCGTCTCTTCGGCCGACTTGCCGTCTGTCCCCTGCCAACCCCCGCAGAACGCCACCGATTCGTCTTCTCCCCGTGAGCTTCCGCGTCCCATCTGGCGGCCACAGTGTTAGACTTACGCATCGGCCTACAAATCCCAGCGCCGGCCAGCTCCCTACGGGGCAGCCTTTTGCGAGGTCATTTCGACGGCCGGTATCCCACCCTGCTCCACGGAATTGCCTTGCCAGAACCGAAGCCGAAGAAGGTCAAATCGCCCGTCACCTACGCCGACGCCGGAGTTGACGTCAGTAGCGGCGACCGCGCCAAACAGCGCATCAAGTATCTTGCCCAGCGAACCTTCAACAAACAGGTCCTGAGTGAAATCGGCGGATTCGGCGGACTCTTCAAGCTCGACCTGGTTCGCCACAAAAACCCGGTGCTGGTATCGAGCGCCGACGGTGTCGGCACCAAGCTCAAGGTCGCCTTCGACCTCAACATCCACCACACCGTGGGCTCTGACCTGGTGAACCACTGCGTCAATGACATTGCCGTACAGGGTGCCACGCCCCTGTTCTTTATGGATTATCTCGCCAGCAGCCGCCTCGATCCGGAAGTCACCGAGAAGGTGGTCACCGGCCTCGCCGAGGCCTGCCACGCCAACGGCTGCGCCTTGATCGGCGGCGAGACGGCGCAGATGCCAGGATTCTATGCGGATGGCGAATATGATCTGGCAGGCTTTATCGTGGGCGTCGTCGACAAGGAAAAGGTGATAACCGGCGCTAGTATCAAAGTGGGTGATGTCCTGATCGGTCTGCCTTCGACCGGCCTGCACACCAACGGTTATTCTCTGGCGCGCAAGCTCTTCTTTGAGGTTGCCGGATACAAGCCCGAGCAGTATGTCAACGCGCTGAAGGAGAAGGCGGGCGCAGCGCTGATGAAGGTGCACCGCAGCTATCTGCCCGTCATTCGCAAGCTCACCGCGACGGATTCCACGGTCGGCATGGCGCACATTACCGGTGGCGGAATTACGGCAAACCTGCCACGCATTCTGCCCAAGGGAATTTCGGCCGTGGTCGAACTGGGAAGCTGGCCGGTGCCGGCCATCTTTGAACATCTGCAGCAGTTGGGCACCGTAGCGCAGGACGAGATGCTGCACACCTTCAACATGGGCATCGGCCTGATCGCTGTAATCCCGGCCGAGAAATTCAAGCGAGTTAAGACGCAGTTCGACCGCTCCGGCGAAAAATTTTTCGTCATCGGACGTACCATCAAGGGCGATCGCAAAGTGATCTACGCCTGATTGAAGGACAAACCATGAAGTTAGGTATCCTGCTGTCGGGGCGCGGATCCAACTTTCTCGCTATCGCCGACAGCATTCAACAGGGCAGGCTCCCGAACGCGGAAATCGCCGTCGTGATCTCCAACATCGCTGACGCTCCGGGAATTCTCGCTGCCCGCGAGCGCTCGCTCCCATCCATAATTATCGAAGCGGGCGGACGGAAACGCGCGGAACACGACGCTGCGATGGTGGCATGCCTGCGCGCGCATAACGTCGACCTTGTCTGTCTGGCGGGCTACATGCGCCTGCTTTCGCCAAAATTCCTTCAGGCCTACCCTCTGCGCATCCTCAACATCCATCCCTCCCTGCTGCCTGCATTTCCTGGCCTCGACGCGCAACAACAGGCACTCGATTACGGAGCCAAGGTTACGGGATGCACCGTCCACTTTGTCGATGAACAACTCGACCATGGAGTGATTGTGCTGCAGAAGGCAGTTCCAGTTTTAGACGGCGACGACGCACGAACGCTGTCGTCGCGGATTCTGGAGCAGGAGCACGTCGCCTATACCCAAGCCATTGCCCGGGCGTGCTCCGGGGGGTACCACATCACCGGCCGCCGCTACGTTCTTCGCGAATCCCAGACTTAGATCATTTTCCCTGTTGCTGTGTACTTTTTAGAATGGCAATATGCAGCATTTCTTAACGGAAAAGCTGCGCCATCCCTCACTTCTCCGGTCTACACCTACAGGCAAAATGATCTAGCAGCACTCCTTTCACGAGGGTCTGTACGGGCGGGAGGCAGCAAGTGCGGCTTTTCTTGATGAAAAACCGCGCCGAGCCGCTGCTTCGTATGCACGGGAAGTGAAGACGCCCTAGCGGGCAGAAAAGTGGTACTGCACTCCGGTGAGCCGCTCGGAAACCTGCCACAGCCGGGCCGCCAGTGTCGCATCTTTTGCCTGCGCTTCAGGCTCCACGTCTACTGGATATCCGCGCATCTGGCGGAAGCCGTCCGGCCCGTAGAAGCGGCCGCCCTGCGCCTCTGGAGCGGTCGCTCCGTAGAGCGTCGGAAGCGCGCCCCGCTCGTCGGATTGCGCCACCCAGCCAATCAGCCTGGGAATGAAGGAGTTGAGGATGCCCTTGCCCGCCCCCGGGCCGTTGAGGAAGAGGCTGGTGTTGGCCACTCCGGGATGCACCACCATGCTCCTTGCCGTAACCCCTGCCTGCTCAAACTTGCGTTCCAGTTCCATTCCAAACAGCAGATTGGCCAGCTTGGATTGACGATAAGCCGGCCACGGCTTGTAGCCCTGTTCCCACTGCAAATTCTCGAATCGAATCCTGCCCTCGCGATGCGCGATGGAACTGACCGTCACCACCCGTGCGGCCGGAGCCGTGAGCAACGCGGGCAGCAGCAACCCGGTCAATGCGAAGTGGCCAAGATGATTGGTGCCGAATTGCAGCTCGAAGCCGTCCGCTGTGGTTTGCCGCCGGGGCAGGGCCATCACGCCTGCATTGTTGATCAATATATCCAGTCTGCGGCTGTGGTCGACGAATGCCGCGGCATAGCTGCGCACCGATGTGAGATTCGCCAGATCGAGGACTGTCGCTACCACCTTCGCGCCCGGCGTCTCCTGCTCGATGCGCCGTTTAGCGGCGCTTGCCTTGTCCCGGCTGCGGCAGGCCAGAATCACCACGCATCCCGCTCGCGCAAGCTCGCTCGCCGCGCGCAGCCCAATCCCGCTATTCGAGCCAGTCACGATCGCCAGCTTGCCATCCTGCCGCGGAATGTTTGCTGCTGTCCACCTGCCCATTGAGCGGTCTCCGAACTGTATTGCTGCGGTTCAAGTCCATTTTCCGTAATACTTTGTGGTGTCAGTTGTCAGCCGTGCCCGTTCTTTGACGAGCGGCCCGCCGACTTCATCCATTTCTCCACACCACCAGGAGATTGCTTCAGGCAGATACGTCGCTGGCTTCGCCCAATGTCAGGCGCGCTGTCATCTTGTTTCGTCCCCGGTAGTAGGTCACCGTGATGGTATCGCCAATCTGGTGTTTCTCCATGATCGCCGAGATGTCCTGCGTGCTCGTCACGTCGTCGGCATCGATAGCGACGATTAGGTCGCCGCCGAGAAAGATGGGCGTGTTTCCCAGGTACGCCTGCTGCTTGCCACCGCGCAATCCCGCCCGCTCTGCCGCGCCGCCGGGCAGAACGTGCTGTATCAGTACCCCGGAGTCGACCGCAAGACTCATCTGCTCGGCCAGGTCCGGTCCTATCGGAAGTGAGGCGATTCCCATAGTCGGTCGGCGCACGCGACCATACTTCGCCAGATCCGCGAGCACCGCCTTAGCGGAGTTGATGGGGATTGCGAAGCCGATGCCTGAACTCTGATCCGCACCGTTGCTGGCAATGAGGGTGTTAATACCGATTACTTCGCCGCGCGAATTCAACAGCGGTCCGCCGGAATTTCCTGGATTGATGGCGGCATCCGTTTGAATCGCATCCTCAATGCCTGCGCCCGAGGGGCTGCGAATGGGCCGGATCGCGCTGATGATTCCTCGCGTCATCGTCCCGCTCAACCCGAAAGGATTGCCGATTGCATAGACCTTCTGTCCCACCATCAAATCTTTCGAACTGGAGAGAACCGCGGGTAAGAGATTGGGGGCGGAGATCTCGAGCAGAGCCAGGTCGTGAGATTTGTCATACCCCGTCACTCGCGCCTTGAACTTGCGCTTGTCGCTGAGCGTGACTTCGATGCGGTTGGCATCGGCGATGACGTGATAATTGGTCAGCACATGTCCTGCCGTATCCAGAATGAAGCCGGAGCCCTGCCCCTGCTGGGGCACCATGCCGTAAAAAAAATCAAAGGACATCGCCGAAGAAGTGATGTTGACGACCGCCGGCAAAACCTTCTTGTAAACCGCGACGTTGTTGAGCTCTTCCGCATCGTAGGCTGGCTGGGCACTGGCTTCAGTAAGATGCAGCGCAGCGACGGGGCCGCTGGTCAGCTTGCTAAACCACGTTCCAGTCGAGGGGAAATGACCAGTCAAGGTGTGGCTCGTGGCATACCAGAACCCACCCACCAGTACCACGATAAGAAGTAATCGGCGAAATCTCATGATCCACTTACCTGTCTAATCTTTGATTGCAGTTCGAACTGCTGCTTCGAACGCGAAAGTGCCTTCTAGAATTGTATCGGGTGATGGCACTCCCCTTCAGCCCGGCGGTCGATCCTGTTGCGCCAGAGTGCACAACTCCTGATAAATGGCACGTACACGGTTGTCCGTCTCCTCAAGCGTACCGGTATTCTCGATGACGTAATCGCAGCGCGGCGCCTTCTCGCTATCGGGAATCTGCTGGGCAAGGCGAGCCTCCGCATCTGCCGCTGCTGCTGCGTCCCAGTGTCCGGGTGAGATGCGCTCGACGTAGCGGGCTATCTTCACCGCGTCGGGTGCCGCGATCAGGATCAGGCGATCAAACCGGCTCCGCCAGTTGGGAACGGTGCCAGAACGCTCTGCCTCAAAAATCAACGCAGACTCGACCATCGCTACAGCGTCCGGCTGGCAGGCAAGAAGTTTGCACGCCCATTCCTCCTGCGCCGCTATCACCGCAGGATGCACGATGCGATTCAGCTCTTCGATCCTGCCACCGGCGAAAACCAGCGACGACAACTTCCGGCGATCAATCGTCCCATCGGGGTTGAGGATCTCGCGGCCAAAATGCTCTACGATAGCGCCATAGACCGGCTGTCCCGGCTGCATGACTTCGCGGCCCACCGCATCCGCTTCGGTAACGTGTGCTCCCAAGGCGGAGAACATCTTAGCCACGGTGCTCTTGCCACTGCCCAGGCCGCCGGTCAGTCCCACGCGCAGCATCCGTCAGACCTTCAAGCCGCGCCGTAGCTTGGCCGCGCGCACCGTATTGGCCATCAGCATAGCGATCGTCAGGGGGCCAACTCCGCCGGGGACCGGAGTATACGCACCCGCGACCCGAAAGGCCCTGGGGTCCACATCGCCGACCAGCGTCGAACCCTTCTCGCGGAACATCTTCTCGCGCCGCGAATCCCCCGCGAAGAAGCGGTCGAAATCCTCCCGGGAAGTTACCCGGTTCATGCCCACATCGATGACCGTCGATCCCGGTTTTACCATTTCCGAGGTTACAAATCCCGCATGGCCCATCGCAACTACAAGAATATCCGCGTTCCTTGTGAACTCTGCGAGATCGCGCGTCTTGCTGTGGCACACCGTGACGGTCGCGTTTTGCTGGAGCAGCAAGATCGCCATCGGCTTGCCGACGATGTCGCTGCGTCCAATGACTACCGCATTCTGCCCGGACATAGGAATTCCGGTACGCTTCAACAATTCAATTACGCCGGAAGGCGTGCAGGGCGAGAGCCCAGGCTGCCCGGTCTGCAGGCGGCCTACATTGACGGGATGAAAGCCGTCGACATCCTTGTCCGGATTCACTGCTTCCAGCAACGCCTTCGCATTCACCTGGGGCGGCAAAGGAAGCTGCAACAGAATCCCGTCAATGTCTTCGCGCGCATTCAGCTTCGCTACCAGCGCCAGCATCTGCCCCGTAGTTACCGTGTCAGCAGGCGTGATCAACTCACTGGCTATCCCAAGCGCCTCGCAGGTCTTTACCTTGCTGCGGACATAGATCTGCGAGGCTGGCACATTGCCCACCAGCACTGCTGCCAGACCGGGAAGTATGCCCTGCGCGGCCAGCTTCGTCACTTCCCGGGCTACATCTTCCTTGATTGCAGCGGCAATCGCTGTTCCATCCAGAATTCGTCCGTTCGCCATTCCTCTTGCATATCCTTTCGAGGAGAATCCTGCAACCGCTGCTGATAATAGACTCGTATCCATGACGCCGCTCTCCAAACATCTTCTCTCACTGCTCACCTGTCCGGCATGCCTCGGACCAGTCCAGCCCGGGCCTTCGGCAAATTCACATCGCTGGCTGCGATGCATCGTCTGCGACCGATATTATCCTGTCCAAGACGATATTCCCGTCATGATTGCGGAACGCGCTACCCTCACTCCACCCGAGTAATTGGTTCCAACGTTGCCATGCGCTGGTAGATCCCACCGCGCTGCGCGCTCCCAGAATGAGAAATGTGCTGACGATGGAAAAACGGGTACACAAGTAAATACGCAATTCCCGCAGCCACAGCGATCAGCAGAAGCAATACCAGCATCATTATCTTTAACGAGAGACCGTTGCTTCCCTGATGTTGGTTCATGACCTCATATTCTAGAGTGTTCAGGCTGCATCTTTCTGAACTGCGCTGGCTATCCAGATAAATTCTTCCGCCCGGCGTGTTTGCACTGGGTCAAAAACGAATCGCAACGAAATCCACTTTAGTGTGTCTACCCTAATCTAAGCTTGCATCTGCTTACAGAAGATAAGTGCGCAGGAATAAGGAGCCGCCCTTGAGAACCGACCTGAAGACGAAAGATCAGCAATTGGTCGAGAAGTTCACCGAGATGGAACTCTCTACCCTGCGCAACGAACTATCGCGAGAGGGACTCGATAACTGGCAGGCCGCCGAGGTGCTTTCGGTCTTCCTGGTAGGACGGGGGTACGGAGTGAATGCTGAACACGCCCGCAACATCGTCGGCCGGCTTGAGGGCGGGCGCTGCGGGTACGATTGCATGCAGGCCGAAATCGAAAAGCTCGCATGGGTTATGTAGAGGGCAATCTTCATTCATACTTCAGCGACTCCACGGGATCGAGTTGAGCCGCGCGCGTAGCCGGTAAAGTGCCAAAAATGACGCCTACGGCAGTGGCAGTCACCATTGCGATTACCACCGACCATCCCGACACCGGCAACTTGTAGTCCGTCAAGAAGCGCACCGAAAAAGGGATTGCCATGCCGACAATCGTGCCCACAATTCCTCCGCTCAGGGAGATAAACACCGCCTCTACCAGGAACTGCATTTTGATCTCGCGGTAGGTGGCCCCCAAGGCCTTGCGAATACCAATTTCACGAATTCTCGAGCGCACCGTAGCCAGCATGATGTTCATGATTCCGATGCCGCTCACTGCTAGAGTGACGGTGGATATCAGCAGAAGCCCAAGTGTCAGTGCGTTCATGATCTGCGCCGCTACGGTGAGCAGCTGGGTAAGGTTTGTCGCGTTGTAGACCGAGTTGGTCCTGTGGCGGGATTGGATGACACGTTTTATCTCTCGCGTACTTTCAATCACATCGTTCTGGTCGCGAATGGAAAAGAAGATCTGCTTCACGCTATTCGTTCCCGTGAAGTACCGTGCCACTGAGTAGGGAATCAGGATTGTTTGGTCGGCAACCTCGGATTGGCCGAATGTGTCGACGCGCTCCTTGAATGTCCCGATGATGATGAATGGAATGCCGCTGATCGCAAAACTTTGATTGATCGCCGCATCGGGGCTTCCGAAGAGTTGGCGGGCGAAAGGCTCAGTTACTACAGCCGCTTTGATGTGCGTTTGCTCGTCTTCGTCGTCAAAAAAGCGCCCGGAGAGTACTACAAGGTTGCGAACCTGCCGGTATTCCGGAGAGACGCCGAGTACAAGAATGTCTTTCACTACCCCGCCGCCGAAGCTGATGCGATCGTGCATCTCCAGCATGGGTGAGGAATAAGCGACCGAGGGCACCTGCTCCACCACTGCCGCCTCATCGTCCCGGGTGAGGAAGTCGCTGTGGAACTCTTTTCCTATACCCGCCTCGGCATTGCCCCCACCCTGGTAATCAACCACGACCATGTTGGTGCCGATGCTCTGGAGCAAGTTCAGGACGTACTGCTTGCCCGTCAGACCAATAGTGACGACTAGAATCAGCGAGGCCGATCCAATGACCATACCCAAAGCCGTCAGCGCGAAACGAACCTTGCTCGCTCGAAAACTATCGATGGCAAGCATCACGATTTCGCTGAAGACCATCGTGGTCTTGGCGCTAGCCAGAGTGCGCTCGAACGAAGCCGATTTGTAACGAATGGCGGACAAATTATCACCTGTTGAGATGCTCCCGGGCCGAGGAGGCTTCCGGAATCTCGTGCATTCGTTTCTTGTAAACCAGCGACGCTCTTTGTCGCCAACTGCTCACGCATCTCTATCCTACGACGCCGGCAGGAATGTGGGGAGTTTCCCGAGACTGCCTTCGTCGAGCAAAGCTCGGGATTACAGGACGACATAGACAACGAACAAGAGCGCAGTGCACGCGGACTGCGCAAGACCGAACGAGGATTGATTCGTGTTCTTGTGCTTGCCTGCGAAATACTGAGCGCAACGCTTTGGCGCTGGAGGTCGAATGTACCTCTGCATAAGTTCGATCCGCGATGCAATCGTCGTACAATCATGGCACTGCACACAGTCCGACCTGCGGAGGGATGTGTGAGCGGTTGAAACAGGCGGTCTTGAAAACCGCTTAGCCCGAAAGGGCTACGGGGGTTCGAATCCCTCTCCCTCCGCCACTTTCTTGTACAGAACATCAAGAGAAAGCCACGAATCGTTCAAATACTCAGTCAATACTTTAGGATGCGCCATCCGCTTAGGGATGAAAGAAGGTCATGCGCAGAGACGGTGGTCCATTTGGAAGGATGGTAGTGCGTAGGTTTTTGGCCTTCGTTTTCAGCAAGCTATCCAGCACCCGACGCGGCGCACCCGATTTTTGGGGCGTGCGCGACGCTCTGGATGACCATTCCGATTATCAAGGTAGACTCATTCCGAGGAGAAAAGCATGAGCTTGGATTGGCAATGGAATGCGTGGGACGCGGGGGCTGTTCCTGAGGGGAAACTGGTTGTTCTGAAAATGGCAGATCGCAATGATGATGTTTCATACGCCGTTGCGCGTTGCGAGGATGGAGAGTTGCTATTCATTGCACGAGAGAACGAAAATGCGGCATTGCCGGTTCACTGGATGGCGCTCCCCGACTAACTACCCGCACATCGTCGGAATTCTGCCAAGATAGCCCGTCCCGGGATGTCACGTTGAAGTAGCGACACTGCTTGCGGACTCCTGCGTAATGCCAGCCTTTAAGAGCTCATGTTCGTTCCCCCACATCGCGCCTGCGATCGGGCCAAGTTCGGGGAAGGCGAGCACGCCCAACGAATCGATAGAAATGAACACTCGCACACGTAACTCAAACACGGCGGACCTCTAAGCCTGCCTGCTCAAACCGCATGACCGATTCATCTGAGGCTCCCAGGTCTGTGATGATCATGTCCACATCCTCTAGGTCGCAGATGTGCCAGCTGGCGGTAATTCCGAACTTACTATGGTCCGTAACGACCACCTTTCTCTTCGCCTGGCGGACCATTACGCGATTAATCTCGGCTTCGTAGGAGTTATGGCAGGTAAGACCGCGCGTGAAGTCAATGCCATTCACTCCGATGAACAGTGTATCGACAAAGACGCGGCTCATGGACGCAATGGCATCGGGGCCGACGAGGGAGAACCAGTCGCCTCGCAAGTGTCCACCAATAACATGCACATCCAGATCCTTTCGGATGGAAAGTTCCATCGCAACATTCACCGTGTTCGTGATTACGGTGATCCTACGTTGCATGGGAAGACTGCGTGCGGTTTCCGTTGTGGTTGTCCCGGCGGTAAGGGCTATAACTTCACCCTCTTTCACGAGTTCGGCTGCTGCTCTCGCGATGCGGCGCTTTTCGTTGATAAAGCTCCCGATTTGTTCCTGGAAAGATCTATCGAGCTTGAATGGCTCGTAGAACAGAGGCTCGATCAATACGGCCCCCCCATGCGTACGCCTCAGCATTGCCCGGTCTTCGAGGTCCTGCAAATCGCGCCGGATGGTGTGAACCGAAACGTCTAACTGTTGACATAGTTGCTCGACCAGGACGGAGCCCTCTTGTCGTAGCCGCTGCAAGATCGCTGCGATGCGTGCTTCTTGTTTCGACAGCTTGTCAGAACCTGGTGGCACCCGGCAGTCCTCCTCGTGGAATGGTTAATCCGATTCGCCCTGGACCTGGTTGGTCGTGCGGTGTCAGGTATCGCTACCGCGCAATCACTCCTTCACTTTATGGTCCCTAGCTGCTCGCAACATAACATCACGGCGCGAGATGGTTGCATGAGCGCTATCGTCCTGGGCCACTGCGACGGCCTGCAGCGAGTAATTGCCCGGCGCTGCGGGTGCTTTCAAGGTCAGCGTATAAGACTGCGCACCCAGCGGGGCCAGCGAGAAGGGCACCTCTTCAGCCGCAACTTCTTTACTTCCCGAATCCATAAACATCAGGCGCAGTTTCCCTGTGCGCGGTCGATCTTCATCGTTCACCATCGCAATCGTGTAGTCTCGCGATTCGTCTGTATTTAATGACGGCTGCCAGTAGTTCAAATAGATCCCCAATGGATTGAAGGCCTGCTCCATCGCCTTTTCAAAATGCGGCTCCAGCTCCAGCTTCTTCAGATCGCGGAAATGGTCTGACGTGAACCCCTTTGGGTCGCTTGCTGTCAGATACACAAAGTGTAGTACCCCTGCATAGCGCCGGTAGGCCCGCCAAAACCCCGTCTCCCCGCCGAGCAGGTAGGCCTGCAGCGCAAAGCGATTCTCCGTGGTGTTCTGGGCGCCCAGCAGCTTCGGATACAGCTTTTGCGTCAGCAGCGTAGGCGTGCCATCGCGGTTGAGCCACAACCAGCCATACTCGTTCAGGATCATGGCGTGCCCTGTCTTGCTTGTTGACTCACTCGGCCCTGGTCCCATCATCGCCTCGAGATCAGTCATCTTGAATTGAGCCTGCCCATGGGAATCTTGTATCGCTGTCTCCAGAAACAGATACTGGTGATCCTCCACCGGATCATCCGGTCCTACGGGCGCGTTGTAGCCGTTCTCCCATGGCCGGCTCGACAGATCCAGAGATCGCACCGCGGGGATGATGGTATTCGTAAACTGCGGCAGCCAGGACTCGTTGGTCGCATCCCAGATAGCCACGCTGGGATGATTCCAGTTGTCTCGCATCCACTCGCCGTACTCGGTGATCATCTCGCTGGTGTCATAGTCGGCTGACCACGAGTTCCACGACGGATGCCCGGTCCACACCATGTATTCGTTCTGGATCAGCAAGCCATTCTCGTCGGCAATCTCGAGCCAGCGGTCCGGCACCGGGCCGATGCAGAAGCGGAAAGCGTTCCAGTGGAGCTGCTTCGGAATCTCCACCAGCAGCCGGTGCAGCCATGCTTCATCCCAGGGCAGCGTTCCTACTGCTGGATCCTCAAAGAAGCGGTGCAGGGTGATGTTCGATCCTCTTAGAAAATATGGCCGCCCGTTCAGATAGGCGCGTTGCGTCACCGTATCGAAGCGAAATTCGCGCATACCGAAGCGCGTCTTTACATCATCGCCCACGGTGCCAGTCGCCACCTGGTATAGAAAAGGATCCCCCGGGCTCCACAGATGTGCCATTAGTATCGGCACCATCTGCTCAACCGTTTTGGTTTCTCCGGCGGGCACTTCCACCTGGAGCTCAACTTTTGCTGAAGCCGTCCTGCGCTACTTCCACTCGTAAACCTGCTGTTGCACTTTGGTCGTCACCGCGTGGTCTGCGTAGTTGTGCAACGCGGTCTGAACGAGGATGCTCGAGCTATTCAGCCGCGGTGCAACCTGCACCGTGGAGATTACAGGATTGTTCATCACCATCAGACTTACATCGTCATAAATACCCGGCGTCCAGCGGTTCTTTTCAAAGTCGGTCCCCTGTGAGACGTTCTTGGGCAGCACACCCGGGTGCGCCCCGATGCGGATGACGAGTTCACTGGTTGCATTCCAATGGATTGCGCGCGTCACGTCAAAATATGCGGCCGTAAAGCAGGGATCGTGCTCGCCGATGCGTACGCCATTGAGGTAGACCACTGTGCTGAACTGCGCCTTGTTCACCCTCAGCAGGGCCACCGCGTCATGCGCTGGAGCCTGAAATGTTTTGCGATACCAGAAGTAGTTCCGCTGCTGATGCGAGACGCCACGCACATCGCCCAGCTTGTCGTACTCGGT
>JANXZS010000309.1 GCA_025355385.1 Acidobacteriaceae bacterium
AACTCCACAGCTAACAGACTACTCCGCTCGACGCCGCTGCCATCTGTGTGCATCTGTTTGCTGCGCTGCTTCTTCAAATGTCAGGCCAGCGTGCTGACCGCCATCTCAAACTGCGGCAGAACTCGCTACGTCTCATTCCACCTTCCAGGGGATTGAGACCTACTCCACTGGAGGAGGCTACACGGAAGCCGACCAGCTTTCCTTCAATCCTCTTGCGGTGGCAAGCGCGGGTCACGGCGCGTGGCAAATGACCGGCGAAAGGACATTCAACCTTACCTACCTCAATCTCACGTTCGATAGCTTCAGCAGCGGCAATCCGATTGGAACACTGAAAGTGCGCCAGACTACCAGGATTAATAAGAGTGGAAACTCTTACACCGGCTCAGGCGATTACACCTACTACGATCTGGACGGCAATCCCATTCCCAGTATCAGTGGAACTTTTACCATTACGCCGAAGCGGATTGTGGTGCAGGCCCCAAAGTAGCCCTCGCGGACACTGACAAATAATTGTGGGCAGCCGATCATGGCTGCCCCTTTTTTGTGCGTTTCTTGAGTAGTTCCGCAGGAGGGCTGCCGCTGGTGCCGCGTTTGTCGTACTTCTCGTTGAGCCGACCTCTGATCTCGCGATAACATTAGCCCGGATCGCAAGGGCTCTCAAACGAACCCTCAACACTGGCAGAGGATGGAGAAGCTGTACCACTTCGCGCTGGAAACATCCGGCGAAGAGCGTGAGGCGCTGTTGGCGAATTCTGATCCCGAGGTGAGACACGGCGTTGAAGCGTTGCTCGCGCAAGGGACCTCAGGCGAAAGGGTGCTCGATCATCCCGCGTGGGAGCAGGCAGGCACCTCCCAGCTGGTTACACCGGCCGCGCAAATCGCTCCCGGTGCGCAGCTCGGACCATACTGAATAGAAGCCAGAATTGGTGCGGGCGGCATGGGCGAAGTGTACCGGGCAAAAGATACACGCTTGAATCGTCTGGTTGCAATCAAGGTCTGTGCTGCAGAGTTCACCGAGCGTTTTGAACGCGAAGCGTGAGCGATTGCGGCGCTGAACCATCCCAACATCTGCCAGATTTATGACATCGGCCCGAACTACATCGTGATGGAGTTTGTTGACGGCTGTCCGATCGTCTCGACTGAACATGAAAATCGGCCCATGCCGCCACCGAGAGCTATTGCCCTCGCCCTGCAAATCGCAGCTGCTCTCGAAGCCGCGCACGCAAAGGGCATCATTCATCGCGATCTAAAACCGGCGAACATGCTGGTGACGTCCAGTGGTCAGGTAAAGCTTCTCGATTTCGGACTCGCGAAGCAAAGCCGCGGCAGCAGCTCGGCCCACGACCCAGTTGAAGTAATGAGTCTTACTCAGGGTGGGGACGATCATGGGCAGCCCCGCTTACATGTCTCCGGAGCAAGCCGAAGGGCGGCCAGCTGACGAATGTTCTGACATCTTTCCGTTTGGCGCGGTGCTCTACGAAATTCTTGCCGGACGACGCGACTTTTCGGCCCCTTCCGTCGCTTCTACTCTGGGCGCAATCCTGCACAAGTCCCCGGAACCGCTGAATGCAACCCCTGCGCTCAATTCAATAGTCTTCAAGTGCCTCTCCAAAGCGCCCGCTGCACGCTACCAGACTGCAACCGACCTCATAGCGGCGTTGACGAAAGCCCCAATAACAGGCAGTTCCAGCGTTGTGGATCGAATCACACCTCACAGATTCCGGTTGATGATTGCCCTCGCTCTGCTGGCGATGCTGGGGATTGTTAGTGTCGCCAGCGGAATCTATTGGAAGCGGATTAAGTCCGGCCAGATTGATTCAATCGCCGTTCTGCCGCTCGATATGCGCAGCACCGATCCTGAAGCGAACTACATTTCGGATGGCATCGCGGAAAGCATTAACAACAGCCTGGCACAGATGCCGGACGTTAAAGTAATTCCTTACAGCGTAGCCCCCCATTACAAAGGCAAGGCAGCCGACATCCAAAAGACAGGAGACGCACTTCAAGTCCGGACTTTGCTTACGGGTCGTGTTGCTCAACATGGCGACAACCTTAGCGTTGGCGTTGAACTCGATGACGTTCGCAATGGAAAACAGCTTTGGGGCCAGCAATACACCGGCAACGTCGGTGATCTGTTAAGGATTGAAAACAATATCGCCAGGGAGGTTTCTCAGCGGCTGCGCTCGCAGCACTTCACCTCCGACCAGCAAAAGCTGGCCTTGGGCTCAACAGAAAACCCCGAAGCGTATCAGCTCTAGCTGAAGGGTGAGCATTACACATCCAAGTTCACCAAAGGTGGCTTTGACAAAGGTCTCGGCAATCTCAATCAAGCGATTGCCATTGATCCTAACTATGCATTGGCTTATAGCGCCGTCGCTTACAACTACATCAATCAGGACGATTGGTTTATCGCTCCCAAAGTCGCCGGGCCAAAGGCCAGAGATGCCGCTCGAAAGGGGCTGGAACTTGACGAGAGCAACTCAGAAGCTCATGTTGTGCCGGCTATCGAATCGCAATGGTACGAGTGGGACTGGGCCGGCGCGGAGCGCGAGTTCAAACGTGCCACTAAACTCAATCCGGACAATGCAGACGCGCGCGGCTACTATTCATGGTTCCTGCCGATCATAGGACGCGGCGATGAAGCGGTTGCCGAAGCGAAGCGTGGTTTGCAGACCGATCCTCTCTCGACCGGCCTCAATGGCAACCTGGGTTCCATCTTTGTTTTCACGCATCAGTGGGATAGGGCGTTCGAGCAACTGCGTACATCTATCGATCTGGATCCGAATTATTGGTTCGACCACTATTTCCTGGGCAGGGCGTATTAGCAAAAGGGGAGATTTCCAGAGGCCATTGCTGCGCTTAAACAGGGAATATCGCTTGGACGCGCAACTGAGGTATGGTCCAGTCTCGGAAATGCCTACGCCGTGTCAGGCAAAAGAGAAGAGGCGCAGAAGGTCATTGACCATCTCAAGGAACTGTCGGTTCACGAATACGTCACCCCTTACAATTTTGCCGTCATCTATGCAGGCCTGGGAGACAAAGACGAAGCATTCGTCTGGCTCAATCGCGCTTATCAGGAACGATCCTATCTACTGACGTATCTCACGGTGGATGAGCGTTTGGACAATCTCCACCGATGAGTTCCTGCGCCGCTTCCTGCTCCACCTGCTGCCGCGCGGATTCGTATGCATTCGCAACTCCGGATTGCTCGCCAACCGCAGACGAGCCGCACTGCTGCCGCTCTGCTTCCGGCTGCTTGGCAACTCAGAGAAGACAGCTGCTTTTGAGACTTCACCGTCCACCAACCAGATTCACTCACTCTGGAACTTTCCGGTCTGCGGCGGAACCATGCGCGTCGTCGAACGGCTCTCCGCCGCGCAACTCCTGATTCGCTCACCACCTCAGCCGGACCGGTGTGCTGCATGAACCACTGTTCCCATCCTCAGCCTCTGCACATGCTCCGGCGCGCACGCAGATCTCTTGCCTCAACTGATCCAGCAAGTCCTGCGCCCGAACCTATCTGTCCATCCACAACTCTGCCACAAACTGCTTTTCGCAACCATCCTCAGCCGCGCGCTGTTCGCACAACCTGTGGCACCCGGTCCCGCGGCTTGCCTGGCATCCTCGCCCCCATTCAAATTGCATAGACGCCTCCGACGAAAGCAGCTTCCTTCAAGTCGCTGTATCCGAAGCGCCCCAACCGCGGCACCGCACATCAACCTACAGCTATGCAAAGGGCGCTCCAGATACAGCACTAAGACTTTACGGTATTAATCCTCGGGTTGTGATTCCCCACCACTGCCGGGCAGCGAGCGCCCTGTAGATACTCATAAGATTGTCGGAGTTGGAAAAGACCTTACCCATCCCCCCCTCATGCGGAGGATCCATACGCGAAAGTCCATTTTTGCACGCAAAGCGGCAAATCATGGGCGCTTGAATAAGTAACACATGCGGTTGTGCTCGCCAGCCTCCTGCGTAATAGTTTCGTCGACGGCAAGGCGATGCGTTCCATCGAGGTAAGTGACGCACAACCCGGAGGATTGGAGGGGTTGATTGGGAAGCGCATCACCGCGACGGGGAAGATTGTTCACCGGCAAGGAGTGGAGACGGGCGAGAAGCCCTTTCTGCAAATCGCGTACATCAACGAAGCTCCGGCCCCAACACTGGGAAAGCAGCAGGCCCCAGCCGATCTCAAAGGGAACGAATGGGTACTGGAGGATCTGGCCGTGATCGACAGGGTGCAGGCGACGCTGGCCTTCCCAGAACTCGGCAAGGTGGCGGGCAAAGCCTCGTGCAATCGCTTCTTCGGTACTGTTCAAATACTGGACGACCAAATTAAGTTCGGGTCTCTAGGGTCAACGAGAATGACGTGTCCCGAAGCAGCGATGAAGCAGGAGAAGAGATACCTGGATGCATTGCAGACAGCGGAATGCGTGGAGTGGAAGAAGCCCTATTTATTGATTTACGCAAAGGGGTCGGAGAAGCCGCTGCGTTTCACCAGGGCGACACAGCCGGGGCTCAACACGCCATAGAGCGGGCGGCCGGCTTCTTCCCCGCGACCCTGAGGACGATTTGCCTGCTCTTCCTCGAGGCACTAGCCTCTGCAAAAGCCCTCGCCAAGCCTGATCACCAGGCAGTTTTTCTTCTCGAGCAGCCACTTCATTCCCGTGTCTCTTCCGGTTCCGGCGCGGATACGCTCGTTCTGACCCGCACGAGTAAATTCGATTTCGTCGTGGGCCCAAACCCCTGGGTAGGTTGCAACTCCATCCAGCGAGCGAATCGTAACGTCATATCGATTCGCTTTTGTTTTCGAAAGCAGAAGAGATGTGCCTTCCGGTCCGGTCCAAAGACCCAGCCAGAACCCGGAGGGAGCGGACGGCTCTGCAACGACCGAAGAGGCAGAGAGCTGCGGTTGGCTGTGGTCAGGTGTATGATCGGCGCCTCGGTTGCAAGATGCAATGAGAGTTCCGCAGGCCACCGTAAGAACGAGCTTTTGCAATCGGGCCATGGTTCCTCTCTGAAGCGCTTGCGTTGAAGGCTGCGCCCGGACAGGTGTTTGTTCCTGCCTGCAGGTCGGTGCAGCGCCGGCCCGTCTTCCTATGCTATTTTGCCGATAGTGCACCCATCAGCAATTTTGGAGAGTTAAGTATGCGCTCAGTAATGTACGTTTTCACCGCAGTTCTCCTGATTCTCGATGCTTCGACCGCGCTTTCCCAACAGAAGGTCTCGATCATGACCGATAGGGGGATCGTCGTCGGCAGGCAGTCGAGCGCTGTCTCGTTTCTCGGCATCCCGTACGCGGCGCCTCCGGTCGGAAAGCTGAGATGGAGCGCTCCGCAGCCAGCCAGTGCCTGGGCTGAACCTCGCGACGCCAGCCGGATCGGCAATGTCTGTCCCCAAGTGGTCCTGGCCCTCTTCGCTGTTCCCGGACTGAAGCCAGGAGAGGTTCAGGGTGAGGAGGACTGCCTGTATCTCAATGTTTACAAGCCGGCCAAGGCTCGACCCGACAGCAGGCTCCCGGTCATGGTCTGGATTCACGGAGGCGCGTTCACGGTTGGTTCAGGAAGCGCGTACGACGGCAGTGTTCTCGCTGCGAAATACGGCCTCGTCGTTGTCACCATGAACTATCGCTTGGGGGCACTCGGCTTCCTGGCGCTTGCGGGGCTGGACAGCGAAGGAAAGGGCGAGAGATCCGGCAACTACGGGCTCCTGGACCAGCAGGCGGCATTGCAATGGGTGAAAACCAACATCGGCGCTTTTGGTGGGAATGCCGAGAATGTCACCATTGCTGGAGAGTCCGCGGGTGGCATGAGTGTGTGCGCTCAGTTGGCTTCGCCTCGTGCCGCCGGTCTCTTCGAGAGAGCCATCATCCAGAGTGGGCTGTGCGAGAGCCCCGGCAACGCAGTCACGGCGCGAGAAGCAGAGAGCCGCAACGTCGAATACGTGCAAAAGCTTGGCTGCTCGGCGAACGATGTTGACTGTCTCCGCCGTGTTCAACCAGCAAAGTTGATGAGTACCAAGGTGCCCGGTCGCCGCCCAATCAGCAACCTTGTGTGGTCTCCCGTTTACGAGAGCGGAGTGCTTCCCCTGAAGCTCCAGACCGCCTTCTCACAAGGCAAATTCAACCGGGTGCCTGTGCTTGCCGGAACCAACCATGACGAAGGTCGCCTCTTCGTCTCGGTCGTTTCCCCGAATGGGAAACCGGTGACAGCGGTCCAGTACTGGGGAGGCACGGGCCTGCTGGTCGGCGCCTCAAATACGCGAAAGATCCTTCTCCAGTACCCGTTCCGCACGTATGGGACACCTGCGGTTGCCTTCGCGACGATGTTCACCGACGGCGTGTTCAGCTGCCCCGCCGAGCGGATCGATCGTGCGCTTTCCAAGTATGTCCCTGTGTACGCGTTCGAGTTCAGCGACGCTCAAGCCGCCACAAGTCTGAAGGCACCCGCCGATTTACCCGGACTTGGCTCGTTCCATGGCGGCAGTCAAGTTTATGCGTTCCAGTCCGCGATTCCGGGGATTGCCGCGCCGTCGATGTTCAGCTCCGCACAGAAGAGACTTTCGGACGAGTTCAGTGGGGCGTGGGCAGCTTTTGTTGCTACGGGTGAGCCCCGAGCCGCCGGAGCACCTAGTTGGCCTACGTTTGGCTCTTCCAGGGGAGGCGTTCAGGAATTCGACCTGACCGGAATGAAGGAGAACCCGGGGTACTCGATGGAGCATAAGTGCGCGTTATGGTCGGCACTGAATCTTAAATGAGGAGCGAGTGAGTGGTTCGAACTCACAAGCACGCCTCTCAGCTGATCATTGAGTGTGACTGGACTGTCCCGGAGGCGTGGGGTGGAAACGCTCGCACAAGCTCCTTCCTCGGAGAAGAAGCACAAGCATCCCGGCCGCCGTACGCTGCGTGCGAATCTGCCGCGCGTGGAGCACGTGATTGTCTGCACCCCCGAACAGTGCGAGTGCAAGAGCTGCGGCGGTTGAGACTACGGTGATCGGCTACGAAGAAAGCGAGCAGCTGGACGTTGAGTTGGGTGTTGTACTTCGTGTTGGTGACCAAACGCGAGAAGCGTGCATGCTTCGGGGTCCCCGGGGACAGGTCTTCGTTGCTGGGGTGCAAGCGTTGCGAAGAGCACGGGGTGGTTGCGGCAACGCTACCGGTGCGGATCATCGAGAAGAGCCTGTTCAGCGATCAGGTGATCCTCGATGCAGTCATTAGCAAATATTCCAGTCACTCGGCCGTTGTATCGCCAGAACGTGATATTTCTGCGCGATGCGGGCATCGATATCAGCCGTGCAACCATCGACGGCTGGGTGATGCGCGTCGGCGACTTACTAATTCCTCTGGCAGGAGTTATGGGCCGCCACTTAGTCGGTGGGAGTTATATACAAGCTGTTGGTGCTCACCGAAATCAAGGCGCAGATCGAGCGAGCCGGTCGAGAGGCATGGCCTTCGAGCCCGCTCGGCAGGGCTTCGAACTACACTCTACGGCTGTGGGACAAGCTCACGCGCTTCCTCGACTACCCGAGCTGGAGCTATCCAACAACCTCGCCGGGAACTCCATGCGCCCCATCGC
>JANXZS010000010.1 GCA_025355385.1 Acidobacteriaceae bacterium
GCTGTTATTTCAAGAAGGTCTCCGTCCCGGTTGACCGGCCGGATCTGTAGCCATCAAATACAACAGAGGTCGGGAGCAGTCTGAGGTGCACGGCTTTGTTGAAGGGATCTTCCGTAGAACGGTATGCTCACACACGCGCAGGACGCCTTCCCTCCGAATGGGAGCCCCTTACCGTTCATCTCGATAAAGTGGTGCAGTCCGCTTCCGGTTTTGCAGAGGCATTTGGAGCGCGACTTTGGGGAGACGTACTTGGCCGCTGCCATGATTTGGGAAAGCTCTCAGACGAGTTACAGGGTTACCTCTTTGACGTTGGGGCAGCGGCGGTCGATGCTGGGGCTGAGGACGAAAGCGCCCCGGGCAAACGAGTCGATCATTCGACATTCGGAGGTCGATTTCTTGAAACGTCAGTGGGTGGGATTCCCGGTCAGTTGCTCGCATTCTGCGCCGCGGGTCATCATACGGGGCTTCCCGACGAGACCTCTAACGATGACCTGGGAGGACGCAGCACGTTGCGTCACAAGCTGGATGCTGCAAAGCGCAATTTGTCGTTCGAAAGCTTGATGTGCAATCAGATGTGATTTGGAGTTCGATGTGCTCTATGACCTTCTACGCCCATTCCGGCCCCGATATCGAGTATTGGCAGGACCTCAGAATCCACCTTGATTCCGTCGCAGCGATTAGTTCGGGTCTGGCCGGAAAGATTGGACTGTCTCATGCGGGAGAGTTGATCGGCCTTGCACATGATCTAGGAAAGTACTCGGAGGCATTTCAGCAGTACCTTCAAAAGGCTTCGGGTGATGCCGCAATGGAGATGGAACCGGACTTCTCATTGAAAGGGAGTGTCGATCATTCCACGGCTGGAGCGCAGATTATAGGAACTGGGCTCGCTAGCGGCAACGGAGGGATCGCGATCCAGATGCTTGCCCTATGCGTCGCTTCGCATCACTCGGGCTTGATCGACTCCATTGCTCCTGACGGAGTTGATGTGCTAACCCGTAGGCTCAATAAGGATGGCGCCTTGAGTCACCGCGACGAAGTATGGTGCCAAGTTGAGCAAACGATACGCATTCGTTTGGAAACCTTGCTCTACGGTGCGGATGTTGCGAGTGAAATAGATGCTGCGATGGGCCGCATCCGTGAGAAAGACTGCGATGCAGTTATCCGGCCATTCAAGCAAGGTCTATTGCTTCGGATGTTGTTCAGTTGTCTTATCGACGGAGACCGCATCGACACGGCGGATTTCGACAAGCCCAGAGCTGCCAGTTTTCGGCAACATGGTGAGTATGTTTCATGGCAGGAGCTTATTGACCGGCTAGAGTTGAAGCTGGCTGCATTCTCGAATGAACGGTGGGTCGATCAGCTTCGCTGCGAAATTTCCAGCCACTGCTTGACAGGATCGGATCGCCCCAAGGGAGTATTTACTCTTACCGTGCCAACTGGTGGAGGCAAAACGTTAGCAAGCCTGCGTTTCGCGTTGCACCATGCGCTGCGCTGGCATATGGATCGCATCATTTATGTCAGCCCATACATCTCCATCGCGGACCAGAACGCGGAGGTCGTGCGGACGATTTTGGAACCGGATGGATGCGATTTTGCTTCCATTGTGCTTGAACACCATTCCAGCCTTACACCCGAGAACGAGAGTTGGCGAGGTTCGGTGTTGGCTGAGAACTGGGATGCCCCAGTGGTTTTCACTACAGCAGTGCAGATACTCGAAGCGTTCTTCGGTGGTGGTACACGCTCTGCTCGGAGACTTCATGCGCTCGCCAATGCGGTCATCGTTTTCGACGAAGTGCAGACGTTGCCGGTACGGATGATTCATATGTTCAACAACGCGGTGAATTTTCTGGTAGAGCAGTGTGGCGCGAGCGTTGTGTTGTGTACCGCGACACAGCCACTCCTACACCAGGTGGATCCGATGAAAGGAGCGATGCGGCTCGCGGCGGATGCCGAACTCATGCGGGACACCTCTCAGCTTTTCCGCAACCTGAAACGGTACGAGACATTCGACAAGTCGAATGAGTCCGGTGGCTGGAGCGCCGCGAAGGTAAGCGATCTAGCCGTCGGGGAGATGTTGGAATATGGAAGTTGCCTCGTCATTCTAAATACAAAGCGTGACGTAAGGGACATTTACGTGGCTTGTAAAGAGCGACTCAACGCTCTGGACGAACCGATGGAGGAGGGCCACTTTGTTCATCTGAGTACTCGTATGTGCCCTGCACATCGGCTTGAGGCACTAGACGGAATGAAGGCGGCGCTATTGCAGAAGAGGCGAGTTCTATGCGTCAGTACACAGTTGATAGAGGCGGGCGTGGACATTGACTTTGCCACCGTGGTGCGGGATCTGGCAGGTCTGGACTCCATCGCCCAAGCAGCGGGTAGATGCAACCGCAACGGCGACCGGGCAAGCGGGAGGGTACACATTGTCAAGATGACCGAGCCGCCTCCAAAGCAGTTGGAAGAGATTCGGTGTGCCCAACAAAACGCCCGCCGTGTTCTGGAAGACTGGAGAGACGACCAGGGCGATGAGCCCTTCCCGTTGTCAGACCCACTCCAGATGGAACGATTTTTCGGCCATCACTTCTTTGCACGTAGAGATCAGATGGATTATCCAGTGAAAGCTCGGCGCGACGACACGCTGCTCCAAATGCTGGGTGAGAATGGGATGGCCGTGGCGGATTCAAGGCTGGTAGGCGTGAAGCGGCATGGTTTCATGCAGTCATTTGCCAGCGCGGCCAGAGAATTTCACGTAGTAGATAGCCAGACGCAGGGGATTATTGTTCCGTTCGGTGCGGAGGGGAAGGGTTTGGTTGCAGCCCTTAGCGCCGCACGCGATCTTGCGGTAGAGTTTCAACTACTAAGAAAAGCGCAGCGGTTCGCCGTGAATGTGTTTGAGCATGAAATGAAGGCTCTGACTCGAAGCGGGGCGATTTACGAGGTACAGTCGGGCACCGGTGTGTTTTGCTTGCAGGAGGAGTTCTATTCGTCTGAGTTCGGGCTGACGCTCGACGGCAGCGGAAGAATGGAGGGCATGATTGCATAACACGGCGAAGAATACGATTGAGTTTCGCGTCTGGGGCAGATACGCCATGTTTACCGATCCGCTTACCCGTGTCGGCGGGGAGAAGTGCTCGTACCATCTCCCGACGTATGAAGCCTTAAAGGGCATCGCAAAGAGTATCTACTGGAAGCCTACCTTCATCTGGTACATCGACCAGGTAAGAGTGATGAAGCGCATTCGCACCCAGACAAAGGGTGTGAAGCCTCTGGACTATGGCGGCGGAAACACGCTGGCCATCTACACCTACCTGACGGGCGACCCTGACTCGGAAACGACAGAGCAGCGAGTTGAGTATCAAGTCCGCGCTCACTTCAAGTGGAATGAGCACCGTCCCGAACTGGAACGCGACCGCAACGACGGCAAGCACTTCGAGATTGCAAAGCGCAGCCTCGAACGCGGCGGACGACAGGACATCTTTCTCGGGACGCGTGAATGTCAAGGGTACGTCGAGCCGTGCCAGTTCGGTTCAGGTGAAGGTGAGTGTGACCATGACCATGACGGCGAGTTGCAGTACGGCTTCATGTTCCATAGCTTCGATTACCCGGACGAAACGGGCGAGAACAAACTCGCCAGCAATTTCTGGCGGCCCAAGCTGGTCAATGGGGTGCTGTCTTTTCCGCGGCCCGATCAGATTCCGGTTGAACACAAGAAGGAGATACGCGCCATGATGCCGAAGGCATTCGGCATTGAACAGAACCTTCAGTATGTCGAGACCGAGGCGGAGGAATACGCCTCAATCGTCGGAGGTATGGTGTGAGTTGGGTTCAGAAGCTCTACGAGACCTATGATCGCTGCGCCGGCCAGCCGCAGTTCGATGCGAATCCGCTTATGCCTGTCGATCATGCGGAACAGCAGGTGCATATCGAG
>JANXZS010000025.1 GCA_025355385.1 Acidobacteriaceae bacterium
CCCCGTCCGTAAATATCTCGCCGCCGTGCTGCCCGGACTCGCCAACACATCCATCCAGCGCCTGCCCGAACTCACGCCCACCACTTGGGCCGCCAAGCATCCCTGACCGTCAACATGCGTTGCTCTGACGGATACCGTCGATGAATAGTATGGGTCGCTGATACCTACGACGCAAGGTTCACAGGTACGACGCGTCTCTACGTTTGTGCTTTTGCACTACAAGTTAATCGGCAAAGAAAGAGATCAAGAATCAGGGTTGGACTACATGGAGGCTCGATATTATGAACGCAAAGCTCATTCTGAAAATAAGCCACAATCTCGGTGCCAATTTGAGCCTGATACTTTTTAGTTTAACGCACGGGGTGCAGAACATGAAAGACGCTCTGCGAGCAGAGCGGCGAGTCTTAGTCGACCGCGATGACCTGGATGGTCATGGCTTTGACTTCCCCACAAATGGAAGCGGCAGCCCGGACAGTCGCGCGTCCGCCGAAACCACAGTCGATCTCTTGCAGTTCATGGAGCAGCAAAAGACCTTCCCGACATACTTCCGTTCGCTGCCAATCCTGGGGGTCGACGGTTCCCTGGCTGCGGTTGGTGTCGCCAGCTTTGCGCAAGGAAAGGTGTTCGCCAAGACCGAAACTTATCTCGCTGACGGCAAACTGGGAGCACAGGTTTTGGCCGGTATATTCATGCGCGCAGTGGCAGGCGGCTCGCTTATGCGCTGTACCTCAACGATGGTGGTGAGGTCTCGGGGATTGCGGACGTGCTCGGCGTGATTGACGACGAGGCGGCGATCTCCGCAATTATTCAGCAGTCAAATTAGGAACGACGGAGGGAGTGATGTCAGATCAGAAAAAGAACAAGCGAGCCTGTGCTATTGGTGGCAGCTTCGAGCTGATGGTTAGCGCGCTCCTACTGTGCATCCCCGTAACGGCGTGTGCACAAAAAGATGCCGGCCGCGGAGTAGATGTTCCCAGCGACATTCGGGCGGTCATGGAAAAGCCGTTGTACCATGGGGCCACCTGGGGATGCGCGTGATCGACATTAAAAGTGGCCGCATCCTGATCGACCTGAATCCCGACCGTCACTACTTCATTGCTTCGGTTCGCAAGGTTTTTACCGTCAGCGAACACACACCGTCATGACATCCTCTGTAATCGATTTGGGCGCGCTCGCCAAGCCTAGCTGGCACGACGGTCACATCGATGCGGTTGTCGTTGATGGTGATCAGAGTGATGAGCAGTCTCTGGTTGGGAACGCGGAATGGTGAGTGGAGCAGAAACAGCTGGCGAGAAGGCGCAGGTCTGCGTCGTATCTTTGCCCGAAAGATTTGGCTCTCCAGCGGTTTGGAGTGCTTACCTTCGAGGCGTTGAAGGCGGCTATTCCAATGGCAATGGCTCACGTGCATTGCTTCACGGTCTAATCCGGCAGGGCGCTCATTGCGAGGGTCGCTTTGGCCCCGTTTCGTTCACGATCCGGAGCGAAACGCTATTGGAGTGTGCCCCGTTATAGTGGACTCCGCCGTCGCCGCCATACGTCGCCACCAGGTTATATTTTCCAGGCTCGATCGTTGAGTTCTGAACGATCCCAACTCCGTTGCTGAGAGTCGCGACGCCGTAGATCTTGCTTCCGTTTGTCACGTCGCTGAGCGTGATACTGCCGGTTGGAACGGGCCCCCCGGGATAGCTGACTGTCGCTGTGCATGTAATAGTATCGCCCTCGTCTGCCTTACTCGGGTTTACGGTCAGAACCACCGTCGGCGTGACTAATCCGCTGACTGTCTGGACGAGAACAGTGGACACGCTATCGTCGAAATTTGTGCTTCCGCCATAGCTGGCTGTGATGTTGTGCGCCCCAGTGGTGAGCGCGGAAACTTTGAATGCAGCGACGCCGCTATTGAGGGATGCTGCGCCGAACACGCTTGAGCCGTCCAGAAGCGTGACCATGCCGCTCAGCGATCCACCTGCACTACTGTTCACCGTCGCGGTAAAGGTCACGAGCTGGCCCGACTGGGATGGATTCGGAGCGGAGGTCAGCCGAGTGGTTGTGGACGCTCGCTTCACCGTCTGGGTGAGAGGCGAGGAGACGGCCTTGGTGTGGCTCGCATCCCCGCTGTAACTGGCACTGAGCTGATGCACTCCTGCGGTAAGAGTGCCGACGCTTAAGACGGCAACGCCAGCCTTCAGAGGCATACTTCCAAGTTGCGTAGCACTATCTAAAAACGTGACTGTTCCGGTGGGAACGGCCGCGCTGGATCCCACGTGTGCAGTGAGGATGACGTTCTGCCCAAAGCTCGATGGATTGGGGCTCGAAGTGAGACTGACAGTGGAGGAAGAGGCGTTGATCTGCTGCACCAACGGAGCCGAGGTCACCCCGGAATGGACTAGATCGCCGCTGTAGGTCCCGGTGATGGAGTGGGAACCAAGGCTCAGGGCGGAAACGTTGAAGGTCGCCACTCCGGATATGAGCGCAACAGGCTGGAGGACCTTACCCTGATCACGAAAGAGGACGGATCCGCTTAGAGGAGAATTACCGGTCGACGTCACCGTGGCCACAATCTGCACGGCTTGCCCGAAGGTCGCGGGATTCGCACTGGAAGCAAGCGCGATGGTGCTGGACAGCTTGGCCACGTTCTGTGTCACTATCGGAGAACCGCTGCTCGAGAAATTTCCATCACCGCTATACGTTGCCGTGATCGGGTTGCTGCCCGGTCCCAGTGACGATGTGCTGTAGATGGCGGTTTCCCCGGTTAGTCCCACCGTGCTTAGTCGCGTGCCATTATTCCGGAAAACGACAGACCCGGTTGGGGTTCCCGACGAGGCCGGCTCAACCGTCGCAACAAACGTGACCAGTTGCCCATCATTGGATGGGTTGGGAGACGACCGAAGCGTCGTTGTCGTCGCTTGTGTACTTACTTTCTGCACCAGGATGCTGGAAGTGCTTTTACCGTGGGTGCTGTCGCCGCTGTAGAGCGCTGTCAAGGAGTGAGTGCCGACGCTCAACGAACTGAGCGAGAAGGCCGCGATGCCTTTGCTCGAAGGCTCGAGAGCCGTCGTGTTCAGCACGCTCGTACCGTCCAGGAAGCTGACGGAACCGCCTGGCGCGACTGCATCACTGGTCTTGACTGCCGCCGTCAAGGTAATCTGCTGTCCCGCCGTAGAAGGATTCGGCGATGACGTGAGCACGACACTGGTGGGGACACGTTGCAACAGAGTCGCTGTATGGGAAGACCTCGGAGTGGTGCTGGGGCCCGCAGAGAAGGTTTTGGTTTGCGGATTATAGATTTCCGTCCTCCCGAGCGTGCTCTGGTTGGCGGAGCCGCAGGCAACGAGGACAGTGCCATCCAGCAGCAGCGTGGCGGTGTGATTGGCGCGGGCTGTTGTCATGCAACCGGCACTCCCGGGGCAGGCACCCGTCGATAGCAGCGCGAAGGTCTGCGTCTCCGGATTGTAGAGCTCAGCACTCGACACCGCGTTCCCGTTATCGGGGCCCTGTCCCCCAGCGATGAGGACAGTGCCATCGGCAAGCAGCGTGGCGGTGTGATTCGCCCTCGCCACATTCAAGTTCCCTACCGCAGAGAAGGTCCGAGTCGCCGGATTGTACAGCTCAGCAACAGCCGATATTCCAGCCGCATTGAAGCCGCCAGCGACGAGGACATGACCATCTTTCAGCGTGGTTGCGGTCTGGTTCCAGACGGCAGAAAGGAGATTGCCGGCGGTCGCTGTGAAGATGCCGGTTTTGGGGTCGTAAGTCTCGGCGCTGTCGATCGGCGAGTTAAGGCTTATGTTCAGCAACCCACCGGCGATCAATACTGTTCCGTCCAGCAGTCCGGAGGAAGAATGATATGCTCGCGTCACAGTCATGGAACCGGTCGCCTTAAACGTACCGCTTGCAGGATCATAGAGCTCGGCCGTTGCAAGAGACCCCCCTGAGCCGGCATTGGCATTGTCGATGCCACCGGCCATCAGCACTCTCCCATTCGGGAGCAGTGTGGCTGTGTGAAGCCCGCGGCTGTCGGTCATCATCCCGGCGGTTGACGAAAACTGCGCCGTCGCAGGATCGAAGAGTTCGGCAGTTGAGGTTTCTGTATCGGAGCCGGTTTGGCCGCCGGCAAGCAGGAGTTTGCCCGACAAAAGCAAGGTAGCCGTGTGTCCCGATCGCGCAATCTGCGTTGCGGCCTCAAAGTCGAATTGACGTAATTGCGGGCTGTACAGGTTGGCGATGTTCAGGGAGCGGCCTTGCGCGCCAAAGCCACCGGTGAGCAGAACGCCGGTGTCGTTCGGCTGTCCCACCGTCACGCGTACCAGGAGCGGGTTTTCCTCGACCGACGGTGCCGCGAAATCGGGGTTCGTATTGACGTTGACGGAAGCGACCGTTCCCAAGGGGGTGCCTGGCGCGACGTTCAATATCAGGCGTGCCGATGACGATCCGGAGATCTGGCTGATCGTCAGCCACGACGGAAGATTGGTTATGTCCCAGGAGAGACCCAAACCATTGTTCGAGGTACTGGGATTCACTGCCGTAATTTCGAAACTTCCACTCCCCGCAGGCGGAATAGAAAGATCGGTCAAGCTCACTGCGAAGACGGGCGGAAAGATATTGATCTGGACCGAGTCGTACGATTCGCTCGTCTGAAGGTTGCCGAAGTGAGGCTGGAAAGCGGAGGTGACTGGATTATCCAGGGTGAATTGAAACGAAGTGGTCCCTTCCGGAACCTGGAAGATACTTCCCTGGTGGCTCAGGAACAGTCCAATAGAAGTCTCCGGCGGAACCGTGAATACCCCCTCGTCTACAAATGCCTCGTTCCACATGCCCACGCCCTGGGCCAGATTGCTTTCGTCTGTAGTGGTCACAGACGGTTGTTGCCACGTCTCTGAATACCCCGCAGTCACTCCAGGCCCGGTGGCGCTGAGAGTTCCGCCGATAGTAAAGCCGGCAGTCGTCGACGTGATCTGGTTCAGTGGGCCGTGATCAAACAACACAGCTTGCGGAGTGGTAGACATCGTGAGGACGCGCTGATGGGTCCACCATCCGCAACTTCCAAATCCAAAAACAGTGCACCCTTCGTAATCTGGTTGTGACTCTGGATCGGTCAAGACCATGTACCAGTCGAACTTTGGGCTGATATCGTTCAGGCGAAACACGGACACAGTGTTCTGAAAGATGTTGCCGTTTTCGTCCTTCTCATTGATCGTGATCTGTTGCAACTCAGTCCAGGCTTGAGCCGGCGGCTGCGGGTCAGTAGGCAACCGTCCGCTTTGCTCATCCTGCTCTAGACGGGCTTCTTTCTCTGCCCATTTCGGGTATGCAGTCGCATCCGCTGCTTTTCCCAACTGCACAAACTCGTGCAGTGCCCCGGTCCGCGTGGCGCGGGCGGCGACGACGCGGTACACAAGCGGAGCTGCGTTCTGAGGCGACTCAGCATTGCGGGCACTGCCTCCGGGCACCGGCGTGTGGGTCAGACTTGGCCCACCGATTCCCAGAATCCGCTGCAGATCCTCAGGGGTCCCGCCCACCGTCCGCACAATGTCACCTTGGCGGAAGGCCTCCCGCGTATCTGCTAAGAGCCTCCCCTCGGGATGGGAGAGCAGGTCGAGGGTTTTTACGTCCGCGCCCGCATGCCGTGGAGCCGTCTGCGCCGCGAGACAGGGAACAAGGAGCCCGGCGAGCATTCCAATTCTTCCGAGAAAACGAACGCGTCTACTTATCATCGGGATCTCCTTCGGGTTTCGTACGCGCTCATCCTCGCGCGCCTTCAACATAGAGCCACATCTGCAAGCGCATTTTGGTGGTTCGTTCTGAACGGAGCGCGGCTGTCCAGATCTTCGGCACGACTGAGCGGTTCTAAGCCATCACTTTCCCACGTTCCCCAGCACGAACTCCCGCATCGCCCGAACAACGAATGCCTGATCGCTTAGATAGCATAAATGTGGTGCATATGGCAGTTTGTAGGCGACTGGCGCAGGACGACCCGCATTTGGCTTGGCGAAGTTTTTGATGGTGAGTCCGAACCATTTCGTCGGTAACCTTCGAACCGCGTATGCCCTTAGCGCTTGCAATTGAGTGTGGCTATTCGCGCCGCCTGTGAGCACCAGCGCGAAAGAAAGAGCGACCCGAGCGAATGTTTTCCCTGGATGCATATGTGAGGCGTTGGAATCAGCCTTGACCGAAGCATCAAGAGTTATGGCTGTGCTGCTTTGAACCCATAGACCGTACTCGAGAGTAGCATCTGCTCGGTTTTTGGCCCGTTCTCACTGGAATCCAGGTGCACGGGCCTGCCTTCGAGGTATTCACTCAGCGTGGCCGCTTCCTTCCCGGTAACGCTACCCTCCACAGTTAAGGCATCAATCAAGAAAGGGAGGCCGTTCGATACCAACTCCGAGGAACGACAGCACATTGCGGCCAAGCGAAGGACGTGCTGCCAAGCAGGAAAAGCGCGGATGCTCCGCAGGACACCCAACGGTGGACACAAGACACAGAGGCCTCTCAGTTGGGGATCGTAGGGAGTGCCTGAACCTTTTGTCAAGGCCTAAGTTCCTGCCTACTTACGGGCGAGATTCGACACGCCTGGCGTTTTGGGCGCCTGGCCCGCAATCAAATGCATCTGGGTTCCACTTCGCTGTAACTCTCGGATCGTTGTAAATCGCGGGCCTATTCCAGATCGGCGCGTGGTAGGGTACTACTTGTCTTCCGAGGTGCTCTGACACTGCTGAGAGTCTCGCGACCCACGGCGGCCACGCGGCGAGAACGAGGAAGGCCACCGCAGCCATCCAGATGCAGAAGCCCTCTCTTCGCCGCTGGATACCCGGAACGACAAGTGGCAGAACTCTTCTGGCGCAAGGCGTTATAGCAGTCCTGTCCCGGGCAATAAAGAACAGGCCAACGGCGATCGCAGCAAGTACGATCTGTTCGACGACCAGAGTCCCGGAGCGCAACGAGTATTTCGGGCCCACGAATCCAACGAAGTTATAGCCACTCGCGACGGGGACGGTTGACTACTCTGCGAGGGATCGATGGATGCCCAGCGGTCTGGACCCACTGGGACCCATTGGCAGAGAGCGATTGCTGCTACAGCGTACGCCCGGGCAAGGACGCGCAGCCTCTTTCGCTGGCGGTCCGGAGACGCTTGGCATACGCACTCGACGTGAGCGACGCCGGAGAGATTGCAGACATTGCCGATCTGATCGGCGTGATCGAGAAGGAAGAAATATCGATAATCGTTCGTCAGGCCAACTGACAGTGGCGTAGAGTATCGCCTGCGCCATTCCCCCGTCGCTTCACTCACACCAGCAGTTGCGTGCATCGAGGTTAGGATCATGTCGAAAAGACTTGCCACTCTGGCGTTCTGCGCCGCCGTACCGGTACTCTGGTCCGCACAGACAAATGGAGCCTCTCCCACCGCAGATATCAGCACGGCGCTTACAAAGCTTGATACGTACATGCGCTACGCCATGAATAGGACCGGAGTCCCGGGGTCTGCTGTTGCCGTTGTCTATCAGGATCAGGTGGTTTTCCTGAGAGGGTACGGAGTGCTAAAGGCTGGCGAGCGCTTCCCGGTTAACCCCGACACGGTTTTCGAGGTCGCTTCACTTTCTAAACCCATCTCTTCAACTATCCTGGCTTCACTCGTAGGAACTGGGGATGTGAAGTGGGACGATCGCATTGGGGAGCTCGATCCCGAGTTTAAGCTGTCCGACCCCGCCGCTTCCGAGGAGGTGACGATACGGGACTTTTTCGCACATCGTAGCGGGCTGCCGACAGGTGGAGGCGATCTTCTTGAAGACCTTGGCTACACCCGCCCGGAAATCCTTTACAGGCTCAAGTTCGTCCCGCTTGCCGGCGAGTTCAGGAAGACATATCACTACAGCAATTTTGGAATAACAGAGGGAGCCGTTGCGGCCGCAAAGAAGGTCGGGCGTCCCTGGGAGCAGATTGCTGACGAGCGGCTCTATGAGAGGCTCGGCATGTCCTCCACCAGTTCGCGATTTTCTGACTACGAGAACAATCCAAACAAGGCGGCGCTCCACTTTGCGACGGATTGCGATGCAAACAACCACTGCGTCTTTAAGAATCGCTTCGTCCGCGAGGCAGACGCGGAAGCGCCGGCAGGCGGGGTGAGCTCCAGCGTACGCGATCTTGCGAAGTGGCTTCGCCTGCAACTTGCGGGTGGATCATTCAACGGGCAGCAGATTGTCAGTCGGGAAGCCCTCGAGGAGACGCACAAAGCGGAAATATGCAAGTCCGTGCCCGGCCCTGTGTCCCTCCGCGACTGCCCGGGCAAATCGTATTACGGACTGGGATGGAATGTCGGCACAACTGCGTGGGGTAAGCCAATGAGCAGCCACAGCGGAGCGTTCCTGCTCGGCACTGGCACGACCGTGTTTATGGTGCCCAGCGAACAGATTGGGATCGTAGTGCTTGGGAACAGCACGCCCGTCGGATTACCTGAAGCTGCCGCGCTTACCTTCCTCGATTACTTCCACTACGGCTACGCAAAACGCGACTGGCTGACCACGGTTACGCCAGATTTCGTAGCTTTAAGGAAAGAGGCACAGAATTCGTCCACTAACTACTCCGAATTAAAGCCGCCCCAGAGTCCTATTCCGCCCAAGCCTCTCTCCGCTTACACCGGCAAGTATTTCAACCAGCTTTACGGAACTCTGGAGGTTCACGCTGAAGGCGGACAACTCATCCTGAGACTACCTCCGCGTGGTTCCTACTACGAACTCAAGCATTGGAACGGCGACACATTCACGTACTACTTTGCGAGCGAAAATACTGGCGTTGCTCGACGGGGAGTAAAGCTCTCCGGAAAGCAAGTGCTCATTGAGAACCTCGCGATTGAGAACAGCGGCATCTTTACGAAGGTCCGGGATGATCGATGGCGACGCTGCTCCGGTGACAGCGCATCCGTTACAGCAGAGGCAATCAAGCCCGCAAAGCGACCACGCTTATAGCCTGAATACTTCGATTTGGGCAAATCTCGCAGCCGCGAAATCGGGAGATATCTGCAACTTGATCGTGCCTTAGTTATCGCGCCATAGAATGGCCGAGATAGTCGCCTGGTCCTGAATATCTGCGGTAGTCCATTCGGTCGGCGACTGGAACGTCGTTGACCACTAACTGGTAAATGAGACGCCTGCCGCTTCTGGCGTCAGTGTAGCCGGCGAAATCATGACCTTTGATCACGACGCCGGATTCAGAACCTGTCAGATACGTTCCCCTCTTGGCGTGGACCCGGCCCTTGGCGCCGTTCAAGGTGCGGTCGGATTCAAAATCCGTAAATGTGGCGAGCGAACCCTCCACCCCGAGGATGGGCAGTGCGTCGAAGTGCTCGACTTGCTGCGCGAAGGGTGATTTTGCGTATTGGTGGCAAGACTTGCTAACGTTACTGCTTCTGCACTTGCTTCCGCGATAAATGGCACCCCTACGACTGGTCGCCGAAGGCGCGTCGCCATCCTCTACGCGACCGAAGAAGCCTCAAAGCAGACCTTGACCGACAGGCGATCCTCCAGCCCGGTTTATACTCCTGCCAAGTCACTCCATCCACCCCGAGCGCAGCTTTGCGCTTCATAGCGCCGAAGCTGTCCCTCAACAAAACGATCGTGACATGGTGGAGCAGGGCGGTGAACTTCACCTCCTTATTGTTCCCTTGCTGCTTTCCGCACATGCACTGGGGAGAAGTGAAGTATGAAAAGACCGACGCGGAAAAAGCACTCTCTGCCGCCGGTACTGCATTCGCGCTGCTGACGGTAATGGATAATGAGAAGGCCGCTGAAGTTGATCGGAAGACGCGCGCGTTATTGGCATGAACCGCCCATATCGACCCGCAGTAGGCCGGGATATGCGCGCCAGTGCAAAACTAGGCCACAGTGCGCCGCGAGAGCGGTGCTCCGCGGCCCATTTTTACTCCGGCGCTCATACCCTTGCCCAGCCCTAGAAATTCCGAGGCGAGTATGGCGCTCTGCGTTGCCTGTTCGGGCCGAGCGGCTATCCGTTCACGGATCAGGTGAATTTACTCGCGGTTAGTAACAGATAACCCGCTTTTGCCTAATCTCTAGCGCCCGCAAGTTAGTCAGGCAAGTATTTCTTCTATTGACTAAGAGCGACTCTGGGACGTAACGGCTGCCCAGGACGATATCTATATCTTTTCGGATTGAACTGAAGTGATCATTCAGGAACTCGAAGAGCAGATAGATCCCGAAGTCATGGCCGGAATCTTCTCTTGTCTGAGTGTCCCTTAATGCTGGGCTTAGGTGAAAATAGAGGGAGCCGCCGAATCATACTCGCGGCTCTTCTTCAATCAAGAGGTCATTTCGCACAAAGAGATTAAATACCTCCATTTTCCTGTAGATGGTGGCCTTGCCAATTCTTTGGGACTCTGCGGCTTGTATAACACTTTGTGTCGACTTGATTGCGTGTTGAATTGCCAGCTTTTCATATTCGGCCATTGGCAGGATGGGCGCACTGCCTCCAAATGAATCCACCTGCACGACCTCCCGCACTACGTCAGGCGGGGGTAGCGGCCCGCTACAGCGTCGGCAGTGAGGTGCCAGGAACTGCCGCAACTCGCATTGTCTGCAGCGAACCACTGGCCTTTCCTGCGCCGTCTCTAATTTCTCCGTGGAGGCCAAGGGTGCCGGTACATGGTCCGCCTTTCGGCGACTCTTCCTCTGTACTGCAGGATTCATTCCCATCCCCCAGGCATGCTTCAGATTCTGTCGATTTGAGGCCCAATGTGAACCCAGCTTCTTGCATGAGTTTTGCGCGTCTGATTTCGTAGTAATTCGGAATGCCGTTGCGGGCGCCGGCGCGAACGACGACGACCCATCCGTCTTCGCACAAATCCCTTATGGCGCGCTTGGTAGTGGCAAGGCTGCGGCCGCTGCTGTGCGCAAGTACCCGAAACGACACTGCCACGCAGTCACCTTCATCCGCGAGGGAAGCCAGTGTAAGCAATACCTCCCGACGCGTCCCCGTCGAGGGGAACTTGTTCAACACGATGAGCACCAGCCTGTCATTCATCGAAAGCCTCTCCTCTGTCAGTCATTTCTGACTCCCTCTGTACCTCCCTTTTACCGTCACCACTTAATAGCCGTTTTTGGCATCGGTTCACCGGAAGCTCACATCAGGCTAAGGGCGCGAGGAGCCGGCCTTTCGCTGGTGCTCTGGCAAAGGTTCGAACGGGTCAGGCGGCAGATCCCATTCTCCGTATTGCTGTCGATCCTGTAGTGAAGAGGCTCAGGTGGCTGCGCGGCCTTGAGCTCGAACTCCATTTTGCGCAGCTTGGTCGCCTCATCAGCCATCGTGATGCCAATCAGCCACTCAGCCCAGCCAGCGATCAAGCTCGCACCGCGTATTCGCTGTGTGAGGCTGCCGGTGTCGGTCTTATTGAAATGATGAACAACCCCAATGCTGCAACCCACCGCTGCTTCTAAGACGCAACTCTTTAAGCAAGCTGATACGTTGCCACCGGGCAGCGTCGAGCGCGTAATCTGCATGCGACACCTGCGGGACGCACTTGAGCAGCGCATCGCCGCGCCGGATTGGGAGGGTGCTAGCCGATTGCACCTGCAGATTCGCGAGTGGTATCAAGAAAGCGGCCGGGACACGAAATTGGTCGAGACATACGCGCAGTCGCTGTTTGCGCTGGTCGAATTTGGCCTTGAGAGCGCACAGCTGTCTACCGATAGCATCATCATCAGCGACCTGCGCACCCTTCACAGCGAACAACCAGATGGGCCGGTAGTGGCTGATGCAATGGGGATGTCGCAAGCGCTGCTACTGGGAAAAAACATTGATCGCGAGGACTTTGAGATGGCCGAGGCACTTGCGGCCGAAGCCCGACAACTGTTCGAGAAGCATCCAGAAAACGAGGTACTTAAGCGAGTAGTTGCTGCCCTCGCAAAGGTTCTTGGAACTCCAAATGAGGATGTGAAACCGTAGGAAGATTAGCCGTACTTTGAAATATGTGAAATCCACGTTCCCGAACAACGTTAAGTTGGGTGAATAGGCATGCACGACAAACAGCAGACGGCGGCGGGCATTATCCTTGCCGCCGTTTCTGCGTCTATGTCTGGAACTTTGATGGCCTTCTGTTTCGGGACTCGGTGACGGGTTCGCTCTTGCTGCTGCAACAACCTGATAGCGACAGGCGGCTTGTTCGTTGTTGTTGTGCGCGTGCGGCAACTGCCTTGATTCAGTCGTGAGGGAATTCAATGATGCTGGGCGCTACAATTTCGGCAGCGGTTTTTCTCTGAGGTATGCGGTCTCTCACTGCCGCATGCAATCACCACTTCATGCACGTAGCCCTTCACCCATACCTGGCGATGCCCGTACTCGGTTGGCACGGAGTAGTCGTGGGTGCGATAGCGAACCAGCGACTACGAACTGGCTCGCGCCGAGATCTTCTCGCAGGCTTCATAGGGCGTCACGGGCAGCGGCAGCATCGCCGCACGATCGCGCTCGAAGCGTTCGCCGATGGTCTCCTTGTGGCCGCGCAGCCGTCGCTGACGCCGCATCCGGCACCTCTCTGCCAACCGTGCGTTCAACTCGTCCCAGCTGCTGGCGCGTGGAATCGGAACCATGAAGTTGCGCCGCGAGTAGCCGACGATCCCCTCCACCTTGCCCTTACCACCCCCCGGCTTATCGTTGCCCTTGGCAGGGCGACCGAACTTGTCGGCGAACAGATAATAACTCTGTAACTCGGAGAAGGCCCGCGTCCGCTGTCGCTCTTCGCCGCCCAGTATCCGGGCCACCGCGATCTTCGTGTTGTCGTAGAGTATCCGAGTCGGAACCGCGCCGAAGTATGCGAACGCCTGAACATGACCTTCCAGAAAAGCTTCGGTTGTCTCGCCGGAAACGCCGCCACAAAGCAGTCGTCGGAGTGAGGCAGGTCCATCGCCAGGTAGTGCGCCTTCTGCTCCACGCCGGAAATCAACACCAGCGCTTCGCCGAAGTCCGCCTGCGCCTCGCCTGGCGGGTGCACCAAGGGCACGAACATCTCCTGGCCGCGCAGCATCGCCGTGTGCACGTAGTCCTTCACGATGGTGTAACCGCCCCTGAACTGATGCTCTTCTTTTAGCCGATCGATGATCCGCTTCGCAGTATGCCGCTGCTTCGGCGGCCTCTGCCTGTCGTCGTCCAGGATGGCATCGATGACGCCTATCCAGGGCCCCAGCTTCGGCCGCCTGACCTGCTGCTGCCGCCGGTAGCCGGGAGGCACAGCGAACTCCAGCATCTTCCGTACCGTCTCTCGCGACAGCCCGAACTCCTGGCTACCGCACGCTGACTCCTGCCCTCGACACCAACCGCTCGCCGAACACGACCGTATATCTCCACCTCGAACATCCCTCCGGTGTCTCATGAAACCGCCCCATCCAGGCGACAACTCACAAAACTAAAATCCGGCGGTGGCCTACTTTTACGCCGCCAGAGCGCACCGCTCAGGCGGCGCTCTGTGGCCTAGTTTTGCACCGGCGCTCATACCGCTGAGGCGCAGCGTAGCCGTCCACCGGGCGGGCGGTGTCGTGCTCGAACTTTGCCATGATGAACTCGCCGGTAGTCTCGGCGGAATTGTTGCCGCCGATTCTGGCTGGGTGTACCGTTCACAATTCCGTGAGAGCGATAGTCACGGCCCGCCGGTGGGCTTCGCGGACACGATCATCGCCTTCCACCAAAGCCGTCAACGAAACGGACTTTAGGGCGGAGAATGTGGCATCCCAGCCCACACGTTGCTCTACCGGCTTCACAGTTGTTCCGTCTGCTGTCGTGTACTCGTGGGCTTTCCGATGCTTAACCAACTGCTCGGCGGTATGCGGATTCTGGCCCTCGCTCAATCGGGCGAAGTGCTGTCCGTCGATGGCTCCGGCGAGGCCGTACTTCTCGGCTAACTGCCCCTGCCATTCTCCAGGAATCGTGTCGCCCTGCTTCCAATAATTCTGCTCGGCAGACGTGAACTCTCTGGCATGATTTGTCTGTGCCTGGTCCGAGCTGATTGGCTTCGAAATGGTGAGCATACATCCCTCTAATGTTAAGTATCGACCAAAGGCAAAGCAGCCCCCAGAAACTCGAACCTCATCAATGTGCTTCACCCACGCCGAATAGAAGGGTAGAACTTGGCGGCATGAACACGGGAATTTCAGTTCGCGGACACCCCTTATCTTTGAAACTTACTCTTAGCTAATATGCGAGGACAAATTTCCCGCAGAGTGAAGCATCCAAGTTTGCATCTGTGATCTTATTTCTGGATCACACTTAAATCCGACCCAGTCACGCATTGTCAACTGATTCATCGAGGGAAGATTCATGCACGATATCGTAGATACCGCCGTAGCCGCTGGCTCATTCAAGACTCTTGTCGCCGCCGTCACCGCCGCCGGCCTTGTGGACACACTCAAAGGTGCTGGTCCTTTCACCGTTTTCGCTCCGAGCGATGAGGCATTCCGCAAACTGCCGGAGGGCACCGTAGCCGATCTAGTCAAGCCGGAAAATAAGGCTAAGCTCACCGCTATCCTCACCCTTCACGTCATGGCCGGTAAGGTGATGGCGGCCGACGTCGCCGGCAAGAAGCTGTCGCCGGCTTCCGTACAGGGTCAGCAGCTGCATGTAGATGGCACCAATGGCGTCACCGTCAACGGAGCCAAGGTTGTCACTGCCGATATCGCTTGCACCAACGGCGTCATCCACGTCATCGACACAGTGCTGTTGCCGAAAGCGTAATAGCATTTGCAATCCAACAAGATGGGTGTCTACGGAAACTCCGCAGACACCCATCTTCGTTGATCTAACACCACTTGTGTAGCCGATTTTAGACAAGCGCGGCAACAACCAGATCCACAACTGGCTGGCCAAATGACCGCGCTTCCATATTCATTTCACGACCACCTCGGCATTGTGGATCAATCTCGACGAACCCAGGTTCGCCCTTTTCACCGAGCGCCAACTCAGGTTATGAGCGCCGGTGCATAACCATGCCACAGAGCGCCGCGTGAGCGGTGTTCTGTGGCGGAGTAAGAGTAGACCACCGCCGAATCCTAGTTTCGTGAGTTGTTGCTTCGGCAGCAAAATTCATGGGACACCGGAGGGATGTTCCAAGTGGAGGTAGACGGTTGTGTTCGGCAAGCGGCACGAGTGGAGGGCAGGAGTAAGCGTGCGGTGGCCATGGAGTTTGGGCTGTCGCGATACACGGTGCGGAAGATGTTGCAGTACGCGGTGCCTCCCGGCTGAGTGAAGAGTACCTTTTCAGCGGTGGCTACATGATCGTGAAGGACTTGTGTGCGGTCGGCGGAGTTACGCAACCGGAACTGTTCGTGCCCCTGGCGCACCCGCCGGGCAAGGCGCTGGTGGTAATTGCCGGGGTGGAGCATAAGGCGCACGACCTGGCTATGGACCTGCCACATTCGGACGACGCAGGAGATGGATTGTCTGCTGGACTGGTTCCTGTTGGGCTTGCAGGCACCGAAGTATTGAGGCGCCGAGCCATACCTCCCGTTTTGACGGCGATGCGCCCGTTCAAAGCTCACCAACATCGCCCCCAAGCTTGCTCCAACGCCCCTAAGTAGCTGTCCGCCCATTTCTTGGGAGAATGCGTCTCCTTCTCGGTAAGCGCCCGAAAACCGCGATCCACCCCGGCAGGGTCATCGACGAAAACAGCCCGCCCGGAGATCATCCAGGCGTCAAACACCGCCCAGCATTCCCGCTGATTCAGCGCACCCTGCTGCAGCACCGCCGAATTGTTCAGCAGTCGCAGAAGCCCAAGTTGCGCCTGAGGTCAGCTCAATAAACGAAAATTTATGTACGCTTTGGCAGTGAATTTCTGGACAGCAAAGGACAGCTCCATCTGAATTTGCACCCTCCTTATGGTGAATGCCTTGTGCGAGCAAACTTCGCCTTAGCGTACGTAGAACTCCGTTTATTGAGGTGTCCCCACCAAGCGCAATCTAACGGGACGAAACCTTCGCAGGAAAGGCAACGCTAGAGAGTAGAAGGACAGGCACCGCGGGGGGCCTACTGCGGTGGAGAATGTTCAAAATCCGCCAGTTTTCCGATGGCTGCAGCGACGTCCCACATATACAGGGTAACTGCCACCGATCAACCCTAACCAGAATGGTCATTGGTGTCTGGGCCCGAGACTGCAGTCGAGCGCCCTGAAGAGAGACGAAGTCCGATTACGAGCAAGATCACAAACACCGCTGCAAGCAGCAGGCGCGGATGGGAGGCATGAGTGCGTAATAGCTCGACGATGACGATGAGGGCGGCGAGCGAGAGCAGCATCAGCGAAAGGCCGCGATGAAAGCGCATCATCCCGGCCTCTACAGACCCGTTCTCGATGCGCTCTATCTCGCGTCCGGTGGTGGATTCAGTGCATCCGGCCTTACTGTGACACGCGTTGCATGCGGATGCGGGAGCGCGGTAGATGACCTTGCCGCGCATCGGGTCTGAAAAGACGGGGAAGAGATGTTGATCCCTTGGACAGCTCCAGATGTCACGGTCAGGATGATAAGTGAACCCAACCGTGCTGATCCCCACGGTCCGCCGGTGCATGTGGCGAGCCATCCACTCTAAGGCGAAGGCTACGATTGTCAGGAAGACTGCGTAACCCGTGGCTAACTCGACTTCCAAAGAGAAATCCACCATGGTCACTTGACCTCGGTGAACAGGATTCCGTTTTGCTCTTCCGTCGTGGTGCCCCTTTGCATGTAGCGGACACCGAGGAAACAGATATAGAGGATGGGAAGTGTGCCCCCAAAAATGAAGACCAAATCGCCGGGCATTCTTAACCACTCCAGGACCGAGTTTCCTCGGCTCCCTATGTAGGCCAGCGTTCGCGCGTCATAGTAACTCACGTTTATGGAGTGATAGAGCTGGATGATGCCGAGCGGGAACAATGTTGCGAATACCATCCAGGCAAGGCCCAAGTTGAGGGACCAGAAGCTGATCTGTGCGGGACGATCGGACCAGTGCTTCTCGGGAATGGTGTAGCGAAGGCAGAAGAGCGCCAGACCTACGGAGAGCATTCCATAAACGCCCATCATGGCGGCGTGTGCGTGGTTCGCGGTGAGAGCTGTCCCAATCTCATAGTAAGAGACAATCGGCAGATTGATGAGGAAGCCGAAGACTCCGGCACCCAAAAAGTTCCAGAAGCCGACAGCGGCGAGGAACATTACCGCCCATCGGTGTGGGAACGGCGCGCCGGAGGCGGATTGCTGAATGGCTCCAAGCTGCAGGAAGCTCCATGCTTCGAGGGTGAGGAACGTGAGTGGGATGACCTCGGCAGCAGAGAAGAACGCGCCGAGGGCCATGTGCATCGCCGGCGTTCCCGAGAAGTAGACGTGATGCATGGTGCCTACGATGCCACCGGCGGAGTAGAGGATGACGTCAAGGTAGATCATGCGCAGGGCGATGCGCTCCTGGACAACTCCCAGAAGAACGAATAGGTAGGCGACGAGGATGGTGGTGAATAACTCGAGGAAGTCTTCAACCCAGAGATGCACAACCCAGAACCGCCAGAATTCTGTGGTAGTGAAGTGTTGTCCGGGGTGGGCCAGCAGGCCAACCGCATAAAAGGCGGGTATGGAAAGCGCAGAGAAGAAGAAGAGCCAGGGCATGTTGCCCACCTGCTCGGAACGAAGGCGGCTTCGGAGCCCGCGATAAAGAATGACCACCCAGAAGAAGAGACCAATGATGAGTAGGATTTGCCAGAAACGACCCAAGTCTAGATATTCAAAGCCCTGATCGCCAAACCAAATGCTGTGTATCCGGTTCTCAATTCCTGCGAACTCACCGAGAAGACTGCCGACAACCACAATTACCAGGGCTCCCAGCAGACCATACGTTAGCAGCTTTTGCCCGCGAGGCTCGCGTCCAGCAATCATGGGAGCCAGGAAGATACCCGCTGCGAGGTATGAGGTGGACACCCAAAAAATAGAGAGTTGGAGATGCCAGGTTCGAACGACATTGAACGGCAGCATCCTGCCGAGATCAATGCCGAAGAAGGCCTGCAGATCTGCGCGATAGTGCTCGGTGGCGCCTCCAAGCAGTGTCTGAACAACGAACAGTGCGGCCATGACAAAGAAGAACCAGGCACAGGCGTTTTGTGCGGGGGTCAGGAGCACGTCATCCGGAGCACGGAAGGAGATCTTCTGTTGTTCCCGCCCGTGCCACCCCATCAGGTTCCAGCGACCGAATAGGGCGAGTAAGAGTCCCGTGCCGCCGAGCAAGGCGATGAGCGATAGGACGCTCCACACGACGGCGTCGGCAGTTGGACGATTCTCGACAAGGCTTTCAGGGGGCCAATTATTTGTGTAGGAGTAGGAGTGCCCGGGCCGGTCTGCGGAAGCTGTCCAAGCTGTCCAACTAAAAAAGGCGACAAGTCTGCGAATTTGCTCGGGGTCAGTAATGGCACTTGGACGGAGACCAAATTTGGTTGTGGGCTCGCCGAAGAAAGACCCGTAGTAGGCGCGACATTCCTCGAACCCGTGCACCTGGGCAGCGCTGTAGATCAGGGTTCCGGTCGCTTTATCGTAACGGTTGGTCTTGAAGTCCTCGATCGTGCGTCTTCTCGCTGAATCGGAAGTCATGCCGCCATAGAAGGCGATGCTAGTCAAAGCAGCACGATGAAGATATTCGGCGGTAAAGTCCGGGCCGAGGTAGGCCCCGTGCCCGAAGATCGAGCCGTATTCCATGAGCCCGTTCCCGAGGAATATGCCCTGTCCAGCCATAATGTCGGCACGGGTAAAAAGGGTTCTGCCGTTCGCGTCGTCCACTACTTCGGGAATCGGCGGCTCGTCATTGTAGGTGTAGTAGGTGAGAATACCCATGATGAAGAAGCCGACTACCAGAACAAGGCCCGCGGCTTGAATCCAGCCGTTGGCGATCATTCGTGGGCGCTTTTGAATGGTTTGCATAGGACCGCCTGGAAATGGGGATATTTACCGCGAGAGCACAGGTTGCATGGCGTGGATAGCTTGACGGCATTTTACTTTCATTTATGACCCTGGCGCTTTCTTTGGGTAGAAAATTTCGGCGTACGGAATAGCACCATAGCTGCTTGCTTGATAGCCTGGCCATTCACGATGGAAATGGAGGTAGTCAGCGGAAGATCCGTCAGCTGCACAGAGGGAGGTACCAGTGCCTACTCCAGAGACTGCCGAGCCTCCTCATAATGAAAGCCCTTCTTTTCACATCTTCGCCGTTCGCAGTCGTAGGGAATTCGCAATCACCGAGACGGAATTGAAGCTCATGGCTGCCGCTGCAATCATCGGATTCAGCAACAGCCCGAACGCGGGAAATAGTACCCCTGCCGCCAGAGGAATATCCACAGCGTTATAGATGAATGCAAAAAACAAATTTAGTTTGATGTTCCGCATGGTCGATTGGCTAGGATGGCGAGCACGCAAAATTCCGCGCAAATCACCCTTGAGCAACGTGATTCCAGCCGACTCAATTGCTATGTCCGTTCCGGTTCCCATGGCAATGCCGACATTCGCCTGTGCGAGAGCCGGCGCGTCGTTCACTCCATCGCACGGATCGCGCTGCTGGTTTGACTGCGGGCGCGTAACTCCATGACCTGTCCCAACAAGACAAAGCCAACAATGACGGCGGCAGGCTCAAAGTAGACCGGAATCTGCCCATCCGAGCCTCGCAGCGTTGCGGGAAAAAGCTGGGGAGCGAAGGTCGCGGCAAGGCTGTACATATACGCCGTCCCCGTTCCCAGAGCAATTAGCGTGAACATATTTAGGCTGCGATTGCCGACCGATTGCCAGCCACGCACGAAGAACAGCCAGCCGCACCTGACTCAACCTTTGCAGTCAGAAACCGCAGAAAGGCAGCACGCTGCTCAAGTAACTGCTCCGTCAGAGCATCCGCCCGTTCCGTCGAGGGCTTAGGGCTTGCAATCACACTGATCTCCAGTCTGTTTCGGCGCGGCCTACTATCATAAAATTGAAGGCCGCCTTTCGTTACTGTGACTGGACCTTGCCGCTGTACATCTTTATTCCGCCCATGTCTCCCGGCATCCCCTTCATTGCGCCAACCTTCACCTCTGCGGCGTGAGTTGATCGCCCTTCTTGGTGGCGTGAATAACGACGTAATACAGCTCACCGTCCGAAAGCTGCTGCGTTGCGCTCCGCAAGAAAGGGCCCGACCGGCGTGCAGTCTCATGGCCTTACCGCTCCTTTCCCGAGAACGGCCGGAGCCGCACGAAGAGCGAAACGCCGACCGGATGGAGCCCGTAGATCGGCTTCAGCGCGTCCGCGACTCCATACGTTGTGACTTGTGCTCCGATGGCGGACCGAAAGTGAGGGCTCAGATCGACATCATGGTCGTAACCGAAGGTGTACGCCTGCACATGGCCGATCGGTTCCTCCTGGAAGCCGGCGGGTAGGTGGTTAGCTCCGTTCACCAATTCGTTCGAGCGGCCTGCATTCTCTATACGCGTCCAGGCGTAGTTGCTAGTTTTGAACCGAGCCAGCGACTCCAGCAAATAGCTATTTTCCTTCGAGTTGTCGGTAAGCGGGCGGGCCCGGCCCCAAAGGACGGTATTGGCCCAGTTGCCGTCTCTGAAAGGCCGGTTGTACATCACTGAAGCCGTCATCCGCACCTGATCCTCACCCGGAAACAGCGCTTCGGGGCTTGCGATACGCGCATACGAGTATTGCCCGCTCCAGTTCTTTCCAGATTGAAGGGTGAAGCGCGTTGACCAGGAATCAATCTTGCCGGAGTCCACATTCCAGCGAAACTCATCCGGCTCGCGACCATAAAAGCCACTCGCCTCGATTCGGGCAATACCGTGGGTCAGGCCGACCGTGACGACATCATCCGCGATATGTGTCGAGTCTTCCTGGTGATGGCCCAGCGTGCCCACCGGATTCTCCGCAGCCGATTCCCGGTGCGGATAGGCCGTGGGACCGATGGAAGGATCGCCCGTCGGTGCGAAGTAGAAGGACAGGAGCGTCTTTCCGCTCAGCTTCAAATCGTACAGAGCCGCCAGCTCCATGAAGAAGTCGTGCGGGTGCTGACCATCCGCGATGCGCTTGCCGAAGGCCGTCTCACCCTGCTGAAAGAGAAGGGGATACTGCCGGTGCGTAATCGTCGCGGGTTCGAGCGACAACATGGCCCGTAATGGGAGCTGGCCGGGTCCGAGCTTGCGCTCAGTCATTGGCATAAACCAGTTAGTCGAGTAGAACTTATCGCCACCGCGCGCGCCGCTTTGCTGTGTGTCGGTGATGAAGACGTTGGAGTGGAACATCAACATCCACTTCCCTTTCATCGTCATCAGCATCGGCGTCGGCGTCGAGTTCGGTTCTGCGCTGGTGCCCGAGGAGGCGTGATGCTCGATCTATTGAAGAAAGGTCTGCGGACGCATGTTGTCCATCAGCTCCTTCATTCCGGGTTCCATCTGCATCCGTTGCATTCCAGCCATGGACTGCGAACCTGGGGCGGGCGCTTCGGCCTTCGGACACATCTGCATTCCCGGCATGTCTTCAACACACGGAGCCGGTGAGGTTGGAGCGGGCTTTGTCTGAGCTTTCGCCACGATGGGCGCAAAGTACAAAGCCAAAATTACGGCGAGAAAACGATGCATTGTGTCGATTCCCTGCTCCGCTGAAATACGCGGAGGTCTCAAGAGTCCTAAAAGGGGGGCAGATCGGGAAGAACTCGACTTGCATCGACGTAAGGAGATCCTCATCATGCTGCCCCGTGTCATTGGCGAGTTCTTCCCTGGCAAGGGCATCGAACCAGTATCGGAATTGTAAAAGAAGCGCTTGTAGCGATCATCAATGAATCGGCTAAAGCGGGGCAGCATCACCGTCATCTTCGCGAGCGCGGCAGGCAGTCAAACGGATTATTGCCAGTAAGCGGTTGCAAGACCAGCATCATGCCAAAGGTGCGACCTGCATCACATGCTGGACACTCCAAAAAAACCTGAAATCTCAGATATGAGAGGAATCGAAACTAAGAATGACCTGCAGAGGGATCTTCTTGGGGCCTCGGGCGGCCACTCTAAGGAAGGAGCAGGAGACCATTTTTAGCAATGCTAGTAATAAATATCCACAGGCGGCCACCCTCGGATAAACTAGCTTAACCGTTTTTAATTCACCAACTTGAAGCGTAAAATGGTGAACAGTGCGGGATTCTCCAATAATCCTAGTTAAATCGTTGATTCTAATTGTTTATATCTTAATGGTAATACGTTGGTAAGACATTTACCCATTCTTCATGGAAAAAAGCGTCACGCTCATCATCCGCTACAAGGACGGAGACGGAGTCTGGCAGCGCTCTCCGGCTGCGCGCGGGATGAATGGACGGGTAAAGCCGGGGCTGTCGCTGGTTGTTCGGAAAGCCACCCCGGTATCGCAAGGGCTGTACCCGATCCGATACTTCAAGCCCAAGAAATCAGAAATGCTGTGTATCCCGGGACCTGGAGAAAAAGGGTGAGAGTGCTCGCAGAGAGCGCCGGTTTCCGCAGTGCGACGCAAAACAAAATCAAGGGAGAACGAATGGAGGATATCGAACTGGTCCTTCGCTTCGTTGCACATTACACCTTCCGGGGAGTCCGACCGGATGACCAGAATCTTGACGAATTTTTGAACAACACGGTCGAGGAACGCAGTGTTTTGTGGAACGATGAAAAGTGGGACGAAATTGACAGCGCCTCTTACCGCGCCCTGAACGCTGCTCCAAAAGTGTTTGGCCGATTCGCATTCAGGAAGTACCACGGGCCAAATGAGAGTAGACGTCCAATTAACCGTGGCCTCTTTGAGACGGAAACTCTCCTTTTAGCGCTCCGTAGCCCCCGTGAACTTTCTGTTCTTGTTGACCGCTCGGATCAGGTTCTTCATGGACTTGCTCAGCTATTTAGGGACAGCGATTTTGCAAGTGCGCTTCTACATGCCACGGGCAGGGGTTCGTCGTCCAATACGAGGCTAAAGCTTCTAGGCGAGTTGCTCGGGCAGGTCATTCATGCTTGAGCGCATCCGCCTCGAAAACTTCAATGCGAGCGCAAGCGTCAAGCAGCCTGCAGCGCGCTCCAATTTTCGTCGGAGTAGTACGTGGCTCGGATTATCTACAGGTCTCAATTTTTCGTCTTGAAGCGTAGAGAGAGCTCTCATGCCTCGCCTGACACTGGGCGAAGTGAGCAGAGTATGTGTCAACATGCCCTTCTCTCAAATAGCTTAGTGCCTGAATAGCGTCTCGAATCGGACCCGGTTATGGGCGGTTCCTGAATGATGGAAGGACATTTTGAAGAATTCTACGCGCAGGGAGTTTTTTTCTACCGTTGGCGCAGGGCTCGGAGCTGCGGCACTAACCAGTCAGGTCGCAGGACTAACCCGGGTCGCCGCGGATTTAGATGAGGCGAGCAAGCCGGCGGCCCAGTCGGCTGCCTCGGGTCAGTCGACATCATCGGCGATTGACTTTCGCTATTCGCCATTGTCATGGCAGACTACGTACTGCTTTCCCGATGATCCATACAAAAGCCTGATTGGCGAGCGGGGAGAGTTACGCTATGGGCACCCTGGACTCGGGCGAGGAGAGAGGTATTTCTCTGAAATCGTGGAATTCTCAACGCTGGGGATGGAAAGCGATCTAGTCAGCCAGCAGCGCCTTGAGGCACCTGGAATCCCCATCATCCATACCCGCATTGACCGTTCCGAGGGGTATTTGGAACTCACGACTTTTGCGACGAATTTTCCGGAAGAGGGTCGCGTCGACAATGTCATCATGGAGTTCCTGCCGAGGACTAAGAGACGAGTTCATGCAAATCCTCGGATAACCATCAGGACGTGTAAAGAAGTCACCAGCCGTAAGTTGGCGGATGCCAGCCTGATTTATCTGGGCAAGGAGCCGGCGCGTCTCTTCATGGCTATCGATGCGACCCCAGGGCACCAGTTCCCGCAGGAAGATTTCGCGCTGGGAACGGTGCTGCGGTTCCGCGGCGCTTCAACGAGCTATGACAAGCCACTCCGGTATTTTCTCAGGCTGCCTCAAGAAGGTCAGGATTTCGATCGGATTCAAGCAGGTTTGAAGTCACCCGATCAGTTGCTGGTGGCCGTTCGCGATAAGTGGCGAAGCACAAAGTTGTATCAGGAACCAATTGCCTGGAGTATGCCCGGGCGCTACGGCGAATTTGTTGTCGGGTGCGCACAGAATATCCTGCAGGCTCGCGAAGTTAAGGCGGGCAAAGTAAATTTCCAGGTTGGCCCGACCATGTATCGCGGCCTCTGGGTGGTGGATGGAAATTTCATCCTCGAAGCGGCCCGCTATCTGGGATACGACGTCGACGCGCAACAGGGCCTGGAAGCAACCTGGGCCCGGCAAAGAGCGGATGGTGGGGTGTCGGCGGGAGCCCCGGTAGAACACTGGAAAGACACTGGAATTGCCATGTTTTCACTCGCCCGACAAGCCGAACTCAGCCAGGACTGGAGCTACTTTGGCAAAATGCAGCCCCAAGTGCTGCGCGGTGTAAAGTTTTTGATGGGTCTTCGAGAGAAGGCTCGCAGCGAAGGGAGTGCGAATGGTCGATACGGCCTTCTCCCGCAGGGCTTCGGCGACGGGGGTTTGAATTTCGGTTCGGAGTTCACCAACACCCTCTGGGTGCTATCGGGGCTGAAGGCAATTACCGAAGCCAGTGATCACGTGGGACTCTCGGGCTTCGAAGACACCAAGAAGTTCTATCAAGAATTGCGAGCCGCCTTTCTAATCGCCGCGCGCACTGAGATGCGGCAGCACGCGGCTGGCTTCCCTTACCTGCCGATGTTGATGAAGGAAGATCCGGCCTGGTCCGCGCCAGACGAGTGGGATCGTCCTCAGCCCCAGGTTGCGCAGTGGGCTCTCTCCCATGCCATCTATCCCGGCACGCTCTTCAACAACACCGATCCGATCGTGCGCGGCCACATTTCGCTGATGCAGGAATGCACCCAGGAGGACGTCCCTGCGGAGACCGGCTGGCTCGCTCACGAAGGACTCTGGGCCTACAATGCCGGCTTTGCAGCTGAAGTGTACTTGTGGGCGGGGTTACCGAATTGGGCTCACCGAACTTTCGTAGGCTTCTTGAATCACGCGAGTCCTCTCTACTGCTGGCGGGAAGAGCAGCCTTTGCGGAACTCGTTGGTCTACGATCTGGAGGGCGACATGCCCCACAATTGGGCAAGCGCCGAATGCATCCGCTATCTGCGCCACATGCTGGCACTGGAGGACGGTCGCGCTCTCCGATTGTTGCTTGGCATAACCGATTCCGAGCTGAATGGCGCGGAGCCTTATCGAATCGCGGGATCTCCCACGCGTTTTGGGCGGGTCAGCCTGCTGTTGGAACCTCTCAGCCAAGGCCGGGGATGGAGACTCGCCTTCGACCGGGATAGGGGTTCCCAACCTGAAAGTGTCCAACTCCCAGTAACCATAGGCTCGCGTTTTCGCTTCACGGATCTCAAGGGCGCCAGATTCACCCGAGAGCAGAACATGATTCGAGTTGCTCCCGAGGTCTCATCCTGGCAAGCAACCTGGACGGTCTGAAGGAGCCCTTGCGGGTTTTTTCTCGCGCTGCGGTCCGGGAGAGGGTTTACCCAACAATAAATTCATGTTTCCCCTTGGTCACAGAGAACATTTTTCGGGAACCATGGACCACGGTCCTCAAACGGAAGTCTCCGTCGGAGTCCACTGTAATTCGGAGCTTGCCGGAGTGGCCGGGCGCGGACTCAGCGACCAGCGATATAACGTGTCCATTGAAGCGGAAACGATCACACCCGCGCCTGCCTCCGGATGTGAGTTCCCAAACAAGCTCATTTCGCTGTGCGTTGGGTTTCAAGCCAATCCCATATTCAAGCAGATACATAATGGGCCCGATGCCGCTCCAGCCGACGAAATCTGACTTGGCTGGTTCTCCTGGCTCCGCATAATCCGGAGAATAGTTCTCCCAGATGGTGCCCGTCTTCTTGTAAACGTCAGCTACCAGGTTTAGATGTTGCATGGCAATTTCCCGCGCCAACTCATCGTAGCCGTAAGCTTCGAGCCCACGAATCACCATAGTAGTCGTGGGAGCCCATACTGATCCCTGCCAGTATCCCCCCGCTGGGTCGTAGCCGGATTGGTCGGCCGCCAGGGTGGGCACGGTATTGCGGCGGCCAAAGGTTTTAGGATTTTTCAGTTCATTGGCCAGGTCTTTGGCGTGACCAGCAGGGGCGACGTGCGCCATCAGAGTCCAGTACGCGGCCACTGTCTTCACCGGGGTCTGCTGGCCGTTAGGTTCCAGATCAAAATAGAATTTGCGGCGCTTGTCCCACATTAACTGATTGATGTTTTTGGAAATTGTGACCGCATCTCTTGAATATCGGCGAGCTTCCTGCGGCTTTCTCAAAATCTTAGCGATCTCCGCCATCTGACGCGCAAATAACACCATCTCGGCAGAGGTGTCTACCGCTGTTCCTCCGCCCTCCAGATAGGGGTTCCGGGGAGAGTTATCCATGCTCGCCCAGTTTGTCGCATAAAGTCCATTGCCTTGCTGAATGTATTTCTGCAGGGCGCCGTAATAGTGCACCAGCGGCTCCCAAACGAGAGTGAGCCTTTCGGCGTTACCGGTTACGCGATAGCTCTCTAACTCAGCCCAAGCCATAATCGGGTGGTTAAAGTCATCCAATAACAGCTTCGGATTGGGAGCAGGAATCGCTTTCCCGATGTACTTAACTATTGGCTGGCCTTCAACATTGACCCAGTAGTCGACCCCGGTATCGCGGATGATCTCTCTGCCGATCTCACCATCCTCGTACTGCTTGGCGTAAAAGTTATCTAACGTTGAAATACCAGGCACCAGGGGCGAAGCGTAGTTGCAAAACATCGTCATGAAACTACTGTCCCACATAAAAATACTGTCGTTAAAGGCAGCATCAATGAACTGCGAAACAAAGCCGCTCTCCGGCGACGGCTCGTGAAAATTCTTGAAGGCTAATTCCCAGGCTTTCCAATACGTTTCGACAAGTAGCTGATTGTCTTCGTAAATAGGAGATGGCAACTGGGCTCTTACATCTTCATAGTTTGGCAGACTGGCGGGCACATACTGTTTCTTGGAAAAATAGCGTCCAAGCTCCCCATCCTGTTCGAGGGGTTTCGCCGATGCTTGAGGAAGAAATGCGCTCACGAGACCCGCTAAGCAAAACCCAGCCACTGTCGCGTTGCAACGGCCCTTGATAGGTCTCATGAATTGCTCCTGGCGGTCATTGATGGAGTCCTTTCACAAACATCACCACTCCAGGCGCACGTAGGAAGGAGCCGCGGGCGCGGCCTGGATAGCTTCCCGCAAGAACTTGGCGTACTTGACGTCCGTCAAACCGAAACAACATCCGGCGGGCGAGATCAGATCTTTCCGTGCGGAAGTCTGAGTTGGATATGCTGCGGATGGCTGCGCCTTATTCATTGCTAAGTCATCCGCTCCACATCCATGACCAGTTTCGTTTGCAGCGAACAAATCGGTAGCCTGGAATCCCGACCTTCTCCGTTCAAAAATTGAACTTGAGGCCGACCTGACCGCTGCGCATCGCGTTTTGGTCCTGCTCATATTGTTGCGTGGAAGTGACCTTCCCAAAGCCGGGACCATCAATATAGGAACTCGGCATACCCCAGTTCACGTGGTTGAAGGCGTTATAGAACTCAAAGCGCAGTTGCATATTCACCCGTTCCGTCAGTGCAAAGGCCTTGAATAAGGACAGATTCGCAACCCAGAAATGAGGACCACGCAGATCGTCGTAGGAGGCGTTCCTGCCCTGACGTTGTACGCCGGTAACCGTGGAGGCAGGCACGTCCTTGAAGGCAGCTTCATTCCAAAAATGGTCCTTGCGGCCGCCGCCCGCGTACGGATCGGCTACCCTGTCCGGATACACCGTAAATGGACAATTGAGACAGCCTGCTCCGGTGTAATAGGCATTCGTTGGAAGCCCGGTACGCCAGTTCCAAATCCCATTCAGAGCCCAGCCCCCGAGCACGCTATCCACCCCGCGATTGCCGTTGCCCACGTACCGGCGGCCTTTACCAAATGGCAAGTCATAAGTATGGGTAAGGTTGAAGGTCTGGTTTATATCAAATCCCACCGGTCCGTATCCGTACTTGAGGCCGTACCGCCAGGAATTGTTATAGCCCATCGCCTTGCTCCAAGTGTAGTTCGCCTGGAGCTGTAATCCAGAGTAGCGTTGATTTAGAGTTACTTGCATCGCGTGGTAGTTATTGCTTATGCCGCTGTTTTCTGCGTACACGGGGGCGGTGCGACCATTCTTCAGGTAATAAGGTGCGTGATAAAGCAACCCCAGGGGATTATTGATGGGTGGTATGACGGGTGAAACGTTAAGGTCTCCTCCCCCGACATCGATATTGGTGCCCTTGTTGCCAACGTATGAAATGGTAAAAGCCGTGTTTGTAGCCAGTTGAGTCTGCAGGCTTGCGTTCCAGGAATCCAGAGTCGGCACAATTTGTCTGCGCGGGTAGGCATACACAGTAACCGTGCTGGGGATTGCGACTTCCCCTGTTTTCTCGTACGACGAAACGGGAGGAATAAGGTCCAGCGCGGACGGAGGAGCGGTACCCAACGAAAATATTGGCTGGAAGACATTCGTGGGCGTGATGGTCTGATTGACCCAGGTCGGATAGTTGATTGCAGCGGCATTTCCAAACAGAAATCCAAAATTCCCTGATGAGTAACTACGCCCGCCACCCAGGCGCAGCACCGTATTGGGAGCCATCTGCCAGATAATACCCAGCCGGGGAGCAAACGTTCTGTAAGTCGCTTTCACGCCGCCATCCAGCCCGTAAGGCCCGTATCCAGGGACGATGGCGTTGCCATTCTCAAAGTTGAACCACCCGCCCTTGCCGGGACCATTGACACGTTGCGGGAGATAAAGATCCCATCGCACTCCGGCAGAAACTATGAGGTTCCTCGTTGCCTGCCACTTGTCCTGGACATAAGAGAATGGCATGTCTAAAAGCGTGGTGGGCGACGCCGCCACAGACTGGCTGAACGGAGTGGCAATCCGCTGAAAGAAGCCCACATCCCCGAGCAGGAACGAGGCTAGTCCCAGGCCCGAGCCCGGCACATTCAGGTCACTGGTGGCATTGTTCGCAAAGCCATAAAACCCCTTGCCGACGCCGCCGCTCGAGAAACGCGTATCGTGCAAGTGTCGGATGTCAACACCGGCTTTGAACTCATGCTTGCCGGAGACTTTGGTCCAGTCATTGACGAACTGCACTTGCCATTCGTTTTGTCGCAGGGGGCAGTTGCAGGCGGCATTATACAAAGAAGCGCCTAGCGCTGTCCCTCCCACCAAACCGCTAAATCCATTGATGTTGATGGCCGGCAAGCCGCTGGTAAACGGGTCGCCCAGATTTATACCCGGGATGCCAAACTTCGTGGCCAGCTGTCTTCCATTATCGTGTGCATTCACTGTGACGTGATAACGGAAAAAGCCGAACCGGAAACTCGTGACCAGCGTTGGCGAAAAGGTGTAGTTGAACCCCGTCGCAAGGCTGTGGTTCCGCGAAGAAGAAATTCCGCCGAAGTTGACACCATTAAGTGACGGGCCTCCCAGATCCGGGCCATAAGCGGTTGGCGCATCAAGATCGTACTGGCCGAGAGTGTAGCGTCCAAATAGCTGCATCCGAGGATTGAGGTACCAGTCTTCGCGGGTGGTGTAAGCATTACTATCAAATTTCTCTTCGCCATCAAAAAGGAAGTTTCGATCGGCAAGCCCGAAAGCGTCGAAGTTCGGTAATGGCAAAGCCGCCAAGAGTGCTTGCGCCTGCGGAACAATCATGTTTGGGGGCAGGACGTTAAGAGCGGAGTTATAGGAAAATTGAGTGCGGCCGCTACCGTCAATATTTCCAGTTGTGGGATCAAAGATTGGAACCTCGGTCGCGATATTGCTAAAGTCGCCCAGACGCTCGGCGGCAGTGGGCACAAAGGTTACCACCGCAGAGGTGCGCCGACGGCGGAGGCCCTGGTAGTCTCCAAAAAAGAAGACCTTGTCCTTGATGATTGGTCCCCCCACATTTCCGCCAAACTGGTTGTAGCGGAGAGGCAACGAGAACTTGTGGGTGATGGGATCTCGAGTTACCTGGGAATACGGGTCGCGAGCCTGCGCAAATTTGTCGTTCTGCAGGAAATCGAACGCCACACCATGAATCGAATTCGTTCCGGATTTCGTTTGAGCCGACATCACGGCCCCGGTCGCGTTTCCATACTGTGCGTCAAAGTTACTGGTGACCATTGCGGCTTCCTGAATTGAGTCAACATTGGGATTGACTACAATAATTCCCAATACCCGATCCTGATTGTCGGTACCATCGAGCAGGTAGCTGGTGCCCCAAAAATTCTGGCCGTTGACCTGAACCTGGGCGCTGCGCTGCGGATTTTCAGAGCTGGCATGCGACCAGCCAACGTAGACCGTCCCCGGCGCCGTGAGTTCCAGAGCGGTAAAGTTACGGTCGATGGCCGGCAAGTCCGTCAATTCCCTATCGGAGAAGCTGGTCGAAACATCGGCGCGATCTACCTTTAGCAGCGGCGTGGCGCCGGTCACCTCCACTTTCTCCGTCACCTGACCGGGATTCAAATCCGCGTTCAAGCGCACGCTGGCGCTCGCGCTCACAACTACATGGGGAAACACGGCTGTTCGAAAGCCAGGCGCTGACACTTCTAACGAATATTCATCTGGAATCAGACCCGTCACCACATAAACGCCCGAGGCATTCGTGGAGGAAGTAAACTTCGTTCCTTTGCTCAAATCCGTCGTTACGACAGTCGCGCCGGTAATCATCGCGCCGCTCAGATCCGAAACGCTTCCAAAGATTTCACCGGTAGTGACTTGCGCCTGTGTGGGAAGATTCACACTAGATAGCAAGAGCAGCAGTGCCATGGTGCCGAGTGCTGAGAGATGTTTCACACGCGCCTCCTATGTACCCCATTTGGTAACGCTAGTGTAGTGCAGGATTGTGGACTGTCAATACAAATTTGATCTATTTTAGCGTTTCAGCCATACATTCTGC
>JANXZS010000029.1 GCA_025355385.1 Acidobacteriaceae bacterium
ATTCCAGCACGGTCGAGTTCCGTCACCATGGCAGCCGGATCGCCAGCCACGAACGCTGTTACAGCCGATTGCAGAAGATCTTCGATCTGGAACACTACCTCGACGTGCTGGACCGCAAGCCTGGAGCGTTGCGCGGATCGACGCCTCTGGCGCAGTGGCGGGCGCAGGGCCGGTGGCCTGAGAGTTACGACCGGATCTGGCAGCAGATGATCGAGCGGCAAGGACGCCAGCCCGGCACCCGTGCCATGGTGACGCTCATCCGCATGGGCCGCGAGTTCGGCTATGAGAGCCTGACGGCTGCCGTAGAGCAGGCGCTCGATCTGGGCTGCGAAGATGTCGCCGCGATCCGTCATCTGCTCATGTCCGATCAGTTGCAACACACCGTTGGCGAGCCGATCGAGATCGGTGCGCTGTCCGCGTATCAACGCCCGCTGCCAACCATGATCGAGTACGACCGGCTGTTACAGGCGGTGCAGGCATGAGCCTCCAGATCGCAAGTATCGCTCAGAACTGTAAGGCGCTGCGACTGCCATCCGTCGGTGCACAGTTCGCATCGCTCGCCGAGGAAGCCACCCAGCGCAAGCACTCTCATCTGCACTATCTCGAAGCTCTGCTCCAGGCGGAGATGGAAGACCGGGAACGACGCTCGATCGAGTTGAGGATGAAGGAGGCGCATCTGCCCAGGATCAAGACGCTCGAGGATTTCGACTTTGCTCAGTCGCCGCACATCCCCGCCGCCCGCATCCGAGCCCTGGCCGAAGGCGGCTACCTCGAACGCGCCGAGCCGGTCCTGCTGGTCGGCGATCCAGGCACAGGCAAGAGTCATCTTGCCACCGGACTGGCCATCGCCGCCTGCCGTCAACGCAAGCGAGTGCGCTTTACCACCGCCGCCGCGCTGGTCAACCAGCTCGTCGAGGCGCAGCGGGAACAGAGCCTGAGCCGGATGCTGGCACGTTGGTCACGCGTAGAACTGATCGTGATTGATGAGCTCGGCTATGTCCCGCTCGCCGAAGTCGCCGCCGAACTGCTCTTCCAGGTGATCGCCGAGAGGGCCGAGAAGGCAGCCATCATCGTAACCACCAACCTGCCCTTCTCAGAGTGGCCCCAGGTTTTCACCAATGCCCGGCTATGTAAGGCCGTGCTCGATCGCCTCACCGACCAGGCACACATCATCGAGACCGGCTCGGAGTCCTACCGCTTCCGCAGAACCTTACGGAAGAAGACGAAGGAGTAAGCCCTGGGAGTTAGGTTCTGCTTCCGCTACGCCCTCCGGGCTACGCTCCAGCAGAACCCAACTCCCTCAACATCAACGTCCCAAGGGGTGGGCCAAAACAAACCGCCGAAGTGGGCCACTTCATAATGCCGGAATCAGACTGACTGCTGTGCAGGTAAAGGTTGCGATCGATCACAAGGGTATTCCGCAAGTGGGTCCCCTTCCCCAAGATGGTTGGCCTATCGAACTGCCTGCAGGAGCAGGGGAACACACTGGGAGATTGGAACTGACAAGTAGCGCGAAGGCTCCTTTGGGGCGTTGATCTACACCCGAAAAGATAGCGTCACCGGAGAGACCAAGCTCACACAGCCGGGGAAAGTATCCCCGTCATTCAGTTTGTTGAACGCTTCTTATCCACACTTCACTGCATGCGTTGACACCTGCTCTGTCGGATGAGACGGTACGAGCGGAGGGAAATGCACTCTCCGATTGGCGCCCAAAACAACACCCACAGCATAGAGAGGTTGGGTTCAGCTATGAGCAGCACAGCGGTAAAACATCCGGATAAGGAAGCCCACACGGGGAATTACTCTGCCGGATTGTTCTGCGATGGATGGCTCTTTGTGAGCGGTCACGCGTCGCAGGATCTTAAGACAGGCGATGTGATAAGCGGCACCACCGGTGAGGAAACGACGCGGACGTTGACATCCATCCTGAAGGTCCTGAAGGAAGCGGGTTGCACTTTCGACGATGTTGTGAAGTGTACGTGCTACCTGGCGAACATCGAGGATTTCGACTTGTTTGACGAGGCTTACTCCAAGTTCATCACTGGCATTCCCCCCGCCAGAACCACTGTCCAGGCAGTGCTGTGGGGAGGGCTGAAGGTGGAAATTGACGCGATTGCCAGAACACCGAAGAAAGAGCCTTGAAGGAGTCTTGTTCGGATTTCCATCCGTCAATATCGCTTGGTTAGGTGCGCCCCCCATTTCTCGTCGTTCGAAGGGCCTCAAACTCGGCATCTACTATTCGCCCGGGCCGAACACGGCGGCGGGTTCGAGGGAAGTTATGGTCACGAGCAGCAGGATGCAACGATGTATGCGAGCTCGGCTATGGATTATCTGAAATAAAACTTATGCAGCTACATGTCAAACATGGGCTTGCATTATCCGCGCCAGGACCCTCAAAAGGCGGTTGCGATGATGAAAACCGCCTATGCCAAGATGCACCAGGCACTGGTGAGTACGCACAGGCCGATCGTTTACAGCCTGTGCCAGTACGGCGTAGGTGCGGTGTGGGGGCCTACGCATACACGGTAACAATTCCGCAGGGTGGTGTGGTGATGCTGCGGCTCTGGAAGTAGAGTTGCTGTGAGCATGCAAGAGCGACATGCGTGGCGGTTAGTCTCCGGAGCCGTCCAGCCTGCTGAACACGGCTTGGGCCTGTCCGGACTTTGTGGATTGACGCTCTTTAGCAGGCGACCATAACATCGTCTTTCAGATGGAAACTGCAGCCGATCGGAGCACAGCCAGCACGACAACTCCCGCGTCCCCCGTGGGCCTCTTCGCAAAGACCCCCGTGCTCGCGCTCGGCGCTTTGATCGCCGTAAATGCGATGTGGGCCTTTCAGTTTGCCGGCGCGCGGATTGCCACCAGGGAGCTCGGCGCAGTGCTGGTCACGCTGGTACCGCTTGTGATCGCGACCCTCCTTATTCTTCCATTTGCCAAGCTGAATCGGGAGCTGTTTCACCGGCAGAACCGCTCCATTCTGACCGATGTGCTTCTACTCGGTAGTCTGGGGGTTGTTCCTGCCCAGCTTTGCCTGGTCTTTGGGGTGGAGCGAACGCTTGCCTCAAACGCCAGTGTCCTAGCTCTGACGGTTCCTGTGCTCACCGCGCTGAGTGCATCTCTCTTTCTGAAGGAGCACATGACCCGGTTGCGATGGGCGTCGTTTGCCATCGCAATCATCGGAGTATGTCTCATCTCCGTAAGCGATATCCATCGCGCTCACCTTTTTAGCCCGGAGTACGTCTCCGGAAACTTACTGGTACTGGCAAGCTGTGCAGGAAGCGCCTTTAATAATTCCTATAGCCGCAGAGCTTTATCGCGATTGTCTGCAGCACAAGTGCTGGTCTGGACCTTTATTGTGGCGGACGTGGAGTTGCTGCTTGTGGACCTTGTTTTCGACCATATGGGTTGGAAGCAACTCGCGCATCTGCAGCCGTCGGTCTGGTGGAGCCTGATTTTGGTAGCAGTTTTCAGCCTGGGTCTCTCCATGCTGCTGTACTTCGCGGTGATCCAGTCTGTGGAGGTGATGCGGGCTGCACTTTCTGTGTACCTGCTACCGGTCTTTGGCCTGGTATTCTCGTCCATTCTTCTTGGCGAGAAGATGACCCCTAATCTGATCGCCGGTGGAATCCTTATCTTTCTCAGCTGCTTTCTTGTGACGGTGTATGAGGAGACTCAGCGCCGGCGGGGACTAGGCCAAAATGTCCAAGCTTGAAATCGACGGCATTGTCCCAATTGTTCCAACCCCATTTGGTAAAGACGGCGGCGTGGACTTCGGCGATCTGGAAAAGCTACTCAACTTTGCGGTGCAGTCCGCGGTTTGTGCGGTATGCCTTCCCGCGTATGCCAGCGAATTTTACAAGCTGACTGAACAAGAGAGGCGCGAGCTTGTGCTGCGAGCCATCAGCATCATGGGCGGACGGCTCCCGGTCATCGCGCAGGTGAATCATGTATCGGCGCGGTTTGTAGCGGAAATGGCGAGAGAGCTTGAAGCTGCTGGCGCCGCCGCAATTTCTGTAGCGGTACCGCGCGTCTTCGCGCTGCCGGAGATCGATTTGCTGCGCTATTTCGGCACGATACTCTCCGCCATCTCGATTCCGCTGGTCATTCAGGACTTCAATCCGGGCGGCGGAACGGTGAGCCTGAATTTCCTGAAGACCCTCCATTCGCACCACAATCACTTCCGGTATCTGAAGTTGGAGGAACCGCTAATGTCCGCAAAGGTGCAGGCGATTCGGGAAGAGACCGGAGGAGCGATCGGCGTCGTTGATGGTTGGGGTGGCACTTACATGCTGGAGTTGATCGAGGCCGGAATATGCGGCGTTATGCCGGGACTTGGAGTGTCGGACCTGCTGCAGATCATCTGGACCCACGCCCGCGCGGGACGGAAAGATGACGCGTATGAGCTCTTCCAAGGCGTCCTGCCTCAGATCAGTAACAGCCTGCAGAGCCTTGAATTTTTCCACCATGCGGAGAAGGCTCTTCTGGCTTCGCGCGGCGTGCTCACGAATACATCGGTGCGCGATGCCACGCTCACAGTCGATGAGATAGACCGTAAGCACATCAAATTCCTCAACGACAAAGTAATCCATTTGGCAAAGATTGAGGAAGTCCGGTTGAAAAACCAGGATGCTTCGACCCGGGTGCGTATATGACGCAGAGCGGCGGATTCGTTTTGACCGGAGGAACCATCGTGGATGGCACAGGAGCTCCTGCGCGAACGGGTGATGTCGTAGTGCGCCGCGAAAGGATCCTCTCTGTTGATTCTCCTGGGCGAGAGTGGATGCAGGGGTATAGGAAGGTGGAGTGCTTCGGATGCGTCATTGCCCCCGGATTCATTGATGCGCACAGCCACTCCGATTTGAAGGTCCTGGATAATCGAACGGAGAAGCTCCTACAGGGAGTAACAACAGAGGTCGTAGGAAACTGCGGGTTTTCTCCCTATCCAACGCCGGATGACCCGAAGGTACTCCGCGATTTCGCTAACGGCATTCTGAATGGTGATCAGAACTGGGGATGGAGCTCCGCCCTTGATTACCTTGCGAGTGCGCGCAAGTCGAAGACGGCCACCGTTGCTTCGCTTGTGGGCCACGGATCCCTCAGGATTAAGGTTGCCGGAAACACCAGTCGGGGTCTCGCGCAGTCTGAAGTAGACGCCATGTGCGGCCTGCTTGCTGAGGCGATGGAGGAAGGCGCAGCGGGCCTCTCTTCCGGGCTCATGTACGCTCCGGGATCGGGCGCTTCCGCTGAGGAATTGATTGCTCTCTGTCGCGTGTTAGCGTCCAAGGGCGGCGTTTACGCTACGCATATGCGGAGCTATTCTGCAGGGCTGGTGGAAGCAGTCGAGGAGCAGATCGCGATAGCGGAACGTTCGGGATGCCGACTTCAAATATCGCATTTGCAGGCTGCTGGCGAGGAGTACTGGCCTTTGCAGCAACGAGCCATCACTTTGATCGAAGAGGCATCGGCAACCGGCATCGACCTGGCCTTCGATGCCTATCCCTGGCTAGCTGGGTCTACGGTGCTGACGCAGGTGCTGCCGCAGGCAGCGCTCGACGGAGGTATTCCTAAGCTCCTGTCGAGACTACGGGATCCTTTCGAGCGCGAGGCCATACGGCCGAAGATCAAACCTGAGGCGCATTGGAATGGGGTCGTGATCACTGCCGCTGCGTATGACGAAGCTTCCCTCGTAGGACGGTGTATTCAAGAGATCGCAGACGAACGCGGGAGCGACCCTGCAACCACGGTTATGGATCTCCTGCTGGAGCAAGATGCAGATGTGACTATCGTGGAGCATAGCCAATCGCTCGAGAACCTTCATGCGCTGATGACGCATCCTTTGGCGACGATCATTACAGACGGCGTCTACACAAAGGGCCGCTCCCACCCACGTTTATACGGGACGTTTCCTCTCTTGTTTGGAGACCTCGTTCGCGAACGTAAGTGGCTCACCCTTGAAGAAGCCGTCCACAAAGTTACGGGGAAGCCGGCGACTGCGTTTCATCTCCATGGCCGCGGCCGGATTGAGGCGGGTTACTTAGCCGATATCACAGTGTTCGATCCGGGTATGATTCGTTCTGACGCCACGTACGTGAAGCCAGACGTGATCCCTTCAGGTATCCGGGCCGTTCTGAGGGATGGAAACATGCTTGTCGATTCCGGAGTCGCAAGGGTCTGACCCTAAACTTCCCATGGAGATAAGTGAGATAGACACGCCGGCAGTGCTGATCGATGCGGAAAAGCTCGATCGAAATCTGCGAAAGATGGCGAATTACTGCACGAAACACAGCATTGCCCTGAGACCGCATACCAAGACGCACAAGATGCCTGAGATTGCGCACATGCAGATGCGGTATGGAGCTGCGGGCATTGCGGTCGCCAAGCTCGGCGAGGCAGAGGTGATGGCCGACGCAGGGATAAACGACATGGTCGTGGTGTACCCCTTGTGGGGAGAAAGCAAGTGGAACCGACTGGCGGACCTGGCCCGCAGAGCGCGCATTTCCGTCGCCATGGACTCACTCCCTGTAGCAGAAGGAATTTCGCGGGCAGCTGCTAAGGCTGGGGTAGAGGTTGGCATCCGTGTAGAGTTTGATACGGGATTCGGGCGCTGTGGGCTGCCGCTTGACCATAGCTCGATTCGAGTAGCTCAGCAGGTCCTCGCCCTCCCGAACCTTCGATGGGAAGGTATCTCGGTGTATCCCGGACATATCATGGGAAACCGGGCGGTCCGGGAGCACGATCTTGTTCTCGAGAATGCTCAGCTCGATCGGCTGTACGCTCTCCTGAGTGCTGCTGGCGTGTCTCATCTAAGCGTGAGCGGCGGCAACACGCCCGCGGCTCTTCTGAGCCACCGCTTCCACGGCATCAATGAGATCCGGCCGGGGACCTATGTCTTCAACGACCGTAACACGGTGGATGCAGAGGCTGCCACGTACGACGAGTGCGCCGCAACCGTACTCGTTACCGTGGTGAGCACAAGCGTTGCGCATCGCGCCATTGTCGACGCAGGGAGCAAGACCCTCACTGCGGACACGCTGCTTTCAGGAGAGCGGAAAAACCATGGATATGTCCTGGATCACCCAGAGATAGAGTTGTACGACCTCTCGGAAGAGCACGGGCATCTGCGCATTCCGGAGGGCTCAAGGCTGCAAATAGGGGACAGACTCCGAGTCGTTCCCAACCATATATGCCCTTGTATCAATCTGCAGGAGCGCGTTTACGTCGTCTCGGACGATCAGGTGATCGATCAATGGAAGGTCTCGGGACGCGGACGAGTGAACTGATCGTTCTGCGAACCGCGCCGGCACCGGAGCCCAACCAACCTGCGTTCAACCTGCTGGACGTAAATGACTCCTGCAGCTCGTATCCGTATTGATGATCAGGTGCGGTGGGCCCGAGACTGTCTTTACGACGCACGATCGGCTTTTGCAGTCCCGCTGACGTTTGTGCTTTTCGCGCAGTGCGAGCTTGCGCTGCTGGGTGACCGCGAAGAAGGGAGCTTTCATGAATTGCAAGAAGTGGATGCTGATGGTCGTCGCTCTGGGATTCTGCCCGACAGGCTTCGCGGAGCATAGTCCTCTTTTGCCGCGGCCGCAGGAGGTTCATTACGGCTCAGGCAGTGTTTCTGTGCCTAGTTTGCACGTGACGTTCGCCTCCGCTTCAAGTGAGGATGATCATTTTGCTGCTGATCAGTTGCGCGTGTGGATGAAATCGCAGGCGAACCTGGAGGTCTCAATTGAGGCGGTCGGCAGTGGGCAGGAAGGAGCGGTTCCGGTCATCCTGGACCGTGACGGCGGAAAGGACGAGCCGCTGGCTCTGCCGGGAGAGCAGCCTGGACGGAGTTCACGAGAAGCGTATGACCTGACCGTGACGGAGAAAGAGGTGAAGATACATTCACGTTCTTCTGCCGGCATTTACTACGGTATGCAAACCCTGCGGCAGCTGCTGGAAGGGCAAGGTGCAGAGGTCACTCTGCCAATCGTGGAGATACACGACTGGCCATCAATGGAGTATCGCGGAACCATGGTGGACATAAGCCACGGTCCAATGCCAACGGTGAAAGAGATTGAGCGGCAGATAGATTTCCTGGCGCGGTGGAAGGCGAACCAGTACTACCTGTACAGCGAGAACAGTATCGAGCTCAGTGGGTATCCACTTTTGAATCCGGGGTTCGCGCGGCTTTCACAGCACGATATTCGGGAACTTGTGGCATATGGTCGCAAGCGCCACGTTGACGTGATCCCGAACTTTGATCTGTACGGGCACCAGCATGATCTCTTTCGTGTGGAGCAGTACTCGGGCATGTCGGATCAACCGCATGGGACTGAGTTCGAGGTTAGAAGCCCGAAAGTTATGCCACTCATGGCAGATTGGGTAAATCAGTTCGCGGATTTGTTCCCAAGTCCCTTTGTGAGCATTGGCTTTGACGAGACCTTTCAAATTGAGGCGGCTACGCATGCATCCGGGGATGCAGCCAAACCCGCAGAATTATTCGTCAAGCAGCTTATAGCTGTGGCGGGCCTGTTCCAGAAGCACGGCAAGCACGTGATGGTGTACGACGACATCATCGTCAAGTATCCGCAGACCATTCCGAATCTGCCGCCAGGGCTGATTGCAGTCGCCTGGTATTACACCTCTGAGGATCCTACGTACAATCGCTGGCTAAGTCCGCTGATTGCCCATCACATTCAGCACGTGGTGCAGCCAGGGATTACCAGCTATGACGACATTGCTCCAGACTTTGATACGACGTTCGAGAACATCGATACCTTCCTGGCGGCTGGACGGCGCTCGGGTGCACTGGGCCTGGTGAATTCAGTATGGGCTGATGATGCGCAACTGCTCTTTCGCATGTCGCTGCCTGGTTTCGCATACGGAGCTGCGGCACCCTGGCAGTCTATTCCGATGGACCGCGCGAACTTCTTCTCTGAATATGCGCGCCTGTTGTACCCGCATGCGGTGGCGTCGGACATTGCTTCCGCGCTGAGCAACATGACGATCGCCGAGACCGACATCAAGAAGCTCCTTGGTGAGCAAACCATGTTCGGACTGTGGGAGGACCCGTTTTTTTCGACGTACTACAAGGAGCTGCCAGAACACCGCAATGATCTCCACGAGGCGCGAATGCATGCGGAGGAGGCGGAATCTGCTCTTCTCCATGCGCAAGGTCTTGGGGCTGATCCTGAAACAGTAAACAGTCTGTTGATCGGTAGCGAGCTGCTCGACTACGCAGGAGAGAAGTTTCAAACGCCACTCGACCTGGAGGCTATCTGGAATACGTTTGGCGGGAAGCACCCCAAGTCGGAGCAGTGGTGGAACGAGTGGGAGTCGCAGGTGACTCACTATGATCACTCGTACGTGACGGACCTGATGGACCGGATCATGGACCTGAAGCCGGCCTACCGTGCAGAGTGGCTGGAAGAATATACGCCGTATCGTATGGGATCAGCGCTGGGGCGGTGGGATGCCGAGTATCAGTACTGGCGTGGAGTGCACGAGAAGCTGCGGCACTTCAATGAAAGTACCAAGCCAGGAGATGCATTGCCGCCGTTGGATGAGGTGATCGAGAGTCCGCATCCCTCATGGACGTCAGCGCACTGACAATGCTCAGGCAGTCCGGTGAAGCTGGCAGGGGCTGGGGTGCTTGCACCGCCGCCCCCTGCTCTGCCGCTTTAGAGCATTTCCACTTCCGGTGCACACACAAGCACCAAGCTCACCGTGGCTTTTCTCCAGGAAAAGACACACTTTGACTATTTGCGAGTAAAGGCAAGAAGTGAAAATGCTCTAGTCAGCTACGACCAGGAAGTTAATCCGGATGAGAACGGACTTATGCGCAATGATGTTTCTTACCTAAGGTCAAGGGCTCCCCTTTCGCGGAGAGATTTCGTGAAGGCAGCAACTGTGGCTGGTCTGGGCCTTACAGCAGCACGGTCCACGCTGGCCTCGGCCACCACTTCACGGCGTAACCGTGTTCTGGCCTATGTGGGAACAGATACAAAGCCAGTGGATGGGCCCGCCAACGGGAAGGGCATTTACCTTTTCGAATTGCAGACGCATACCGGGGCACTGGTGCTGCTCAAGCTGGCGGCAGAGACCACCAGTCCGTCTTGGCTGACCTTCCATCCTTCCGGGCGGTATCTCTACGCTGTTAATGAAGTTTCAGATTACCGGGGCAGCAGCGGCTCCGTCTCTGCCTTCTTGGTGAATCGTGAAAGTGGCGATCTGCAGCTCCTGAATGTCGTGAACTCGGGCGGCGCAGGTCCAACGCATATGAGTGTGGATGCGTCCGGCAAGTTCGCCTTTGTGGCGAATTACCTCGGGGGTAGCTTCGCTGTGCTGCCTATTCTGCCCGATGGTTCGCTCAGAGAGGCCAGCTATGTCCACACCGACCAAGGCTCGGTGAGTAAGGAGTATGCCAAGAACGCGAAGCCCGGCAGCTTCGCCATAAGTGGTCACGATACGCCGCATGCGCACATGATCCAGGCTGACCCCACGAATCGCTTTGTCCTCGCAACAGACCTGGGGCAGGACAGGATATATGTCTATCAATTCAACGACAGAACGGGCGCCCTGACTCCTGCAGCCATCCCGTTTGTGACGGTCCCCGCAAGAGATGGCCCGCGGCACTTCGCTTTTCATCCAAATGGCCGTTGGATGTACTCGATCCAGGAAGAGGCATCCACGATCATCTGCTTCCGCTATGACGGCCATACGGGCGCGCTTACTCCAGAGCAGACCCTCTCCGCTCTGCCCGAGGGCTTTGCGGGCACAAGCTTCGGTTCTGAGATTGCGGTCTCTCCGGACGGGCGGGTCCTTTACGCAGCCAACCGTCTCCACAATTCGATCGCGATCTTTGCAATCGCACCAGATGGCAAGCTAAGCCCCGTTGGAGAAGCATTAACCCAAGGGGACTACCCAAATCAGTTCACCCTTGACCCGAGCGGCCGATTCCTCTTCGTGTGCAATCAGCGGAGCGACCAGATCACTTCGTTCCGCATCGATAAGGTTTCTGGGAAACTGGCATTCACGGGACACTATCAGCCACTCGGCACGCCCATGTGCATGGCATTTCTCCCCGCCGTCG
>JANXZS010000036.1 GCA_025355385.1 Acidobacteriaceae bacterium
GAGCTTCTCGCGATCATAGTCAGAGGTAGTCTTCTCGATCTGGTTGCGGATTTCCTTGACGCGGCCTTCGATGACCTTGGAGTCTCCGCGGCCTTCGACTATCGTGGTGTTGTCTTTGTCGATAGTGATGCGCTTCGCACGGCCGAGATCCTCAACCTTCACGTTCTCGAGCTTGAGGCCGAGATCTTCGGTGATGGCCTTGCCACCGGTCAGCTTTGCGATGTCTTCAAGCATTGCCTTGCGGCGATCCCCAAAGCCAGGCGCCTTGACTGCGGCGACGTTCAGCGTGCCACGCAGCTTGTTCACAACCAGGGTTGCCAGTGCTTCGCCGTCTACGTCTTCGGCGATGATTACGAGCGGCTTGCCGTTGCGGGCAACCTGCTCGAGCAGGGGCAGAAGATCCTTCATCGAACTGATCTTCTTCTCGAAGATGAGAATGTAGGGCTCTTCGAGCGCGACTTCCATACGGTCAGGATCGGTGACGAAGTAGGGGCTCAGGTAGCCGCGGTCAAACTGCATGCCTTCGACCACTTCCAGCTGGGTCTCGAGCGTCTTCGACTCTTCGACCGTGATCACGCCATCCTTGCCGACCTTGTTCATGGCTTCGGCAATGATGGTGCCAATGGTTGAATCGCTGTTGGCGGAGATCGTTCCCACCTGGGCGATCATCTCGCCGGTAACAGGCTTGGAGAACTTAGAAAGCGCGCCGCCGGTGACAACACCCTGCTCATCGCGCTTGCCAATAATCATTTCCACGGCCTTGTCGATGCCGCGCTTCAAAGCCATCGGGTTTGCGCCCGCGGCCACTGTCTTGACGCCTTCGCGATAGATCGCCTGCGCTAGAACGGTCGCGGTCGTGGTACCGTCACCGGCCACGTCCGAGGTCTTCGAGGCAACTTCACGAACCATCTGCGCGCCCATGTTTTCGAGTGAATCCTTGAGCTCGATCTCCTTGGCGACAGTGACGCCGTCCTTCGTAATAGTCGGCGAACCAAACTTCTTCTCAATAACGACGTTACGGCCCTTTGGACCGAGCGTCACTTTCACCGCATCCGCGAGCGTGTTAACGCCGCGCAGGATTGCCTGACGCGAATCTTCTCCGTGCAAAATCTGCTTTGCCATTTCTAACCTTCTCCTTACGCTTGAATGGCGCTGGCCCTCAAGCGACAATGATTGAATTCAGTTCCCCGCGATGCACCCGTGAGGGTATCCATCGCATCTGCCGGACACGCAGAGATACACACCCAATTACACTGGGCGCGCTTACTTGGACTTGAGAACGCCAAGTACTTCTTCCTCACGCATGATGAGGTAGTCCTCGCCGTCGATCTTGATCTCGGTGCCGGCATACTTGCCGAACAGGACGCGATCGCCCGCTTTTACGTCGAGCGGGAAGGTCTTGCCTTCGTCATTCGACTTGCCCTTACCTACTGAAATAACTTCGCCTTCCTGTGGCTTCTCTTTTGCCGAATCAGGGATGATGATGCCGCCACGAACCGTCTCGCCCTCGTCAATGCGACGGAGCAGGATGCGGTCGTGAAGGGGAGTGAAGGTGGTCGCTACGGTTGCAGTTGCCATTGCGTTACTTCTCCTTCGCACGAGGATTTACCTCGCGAGTTGCAGCTTGATTTCGAGATCATTCTCGGGATGGGTCGCCGACACTGGAGCACTCACAGAAAGCAGCGCGTTAGCACTGTCGCCATCCAATTGCTAACGTTAATCACCGAGGCGAATGTTGTCAAGAGGGAGTCTTTGAATATATGAGCGTACCTCGCTCATATATTAAGATGATGTAAATATAAGGTTCTATTGTTTCGCCCGGAAAGGAGTCCGCAACTGGTCCTATTTCCACCCGGTCTAGGATTGCATACAATAACAGCCATGCTGACCTCGCGTTCCCGAAGTATGTCCTGGCCCCTTCTCCCTGTCATCTTGTTGGGTCTGATTCTGCCCGCATCCGCCTTTCAAACCCAGATGAAGCGCGGCCGCAAGTATGTTCCGCCCCCTCCGATGGCCAGGATTGAGGTTACGATTATTCGCGCGTCGAGCGGTAAGCCAGTCCCGAATGCAGCCGTAATCTTTCACCCAATGGAGGGAGAGAAGGACAAGGGCAACATGGAGTTGAAGACCAACGAGGAAGGCAAGGCCATAATTGATGTATTGACCATTGGCGACACCGTGCGATTACAGGTCATTGCCAACGGCTTTCAGACTTTCGGAGATGATTACAAGATCGATGCTGCCGAAAAGCAGATCATCGTGAAGATGAAGCGGCCTGGTGAGCAGTATTCGATCTATAAACCTCACCCGGAGCAGGATAGCCAGGCGGTCCCGGCCGAGACGGAATCCCCGATGGCGAAGGACTCCCCGAAGAAATAATCTACTTTCCACCCCCACCGCGCACGGAGCGGGGCAGGGCTACCAGAGTGCTCGGCGACGATGTAGACGGATTGGTGTTCACCTGTTTCAACAGCGCCACGGCGCTGCTCTAAACTTGGAATCTATGGATAACTTGCTAGGGAAGGTTGCGCTGGTAACGGGCGCGGCGAAAAGGATCGGTCGCGCACTGGCAATCAGTCTCAGGGAAGCCGAGGCAGATGTGGCTATTACTTACCGCGGATCGGAAGCAGAGGCGTTTCAAACCGTACGCGATCTTGAGAGTCTTGGCCGCCGTGCCGTTGCCATACACTGCGATGTGCGCTCGCCAGAGAGCATTGCCGATGCGGTTGCGCTGGTGGTCTCGCAATTCGGCAAACTCGACCTGCTGGTGAACAATGCGGGGGCTTTTGAGACGGCCGCTCTTGAAGCGATCACGGTCGCGCAATGGGACGCCATGTTTGAGACGAATACGCGCGGGCCATTCCTGATGGCACAGGCCGCGCATCCTCATCTGAAGAGCGCCCGGGGCAAAATCATCAACATTGGCTCGCTGGGAGGTTCGCATCCCTGGCCCACCCACGGCCACTATTGCACCTCAAAGGCCGCCCTGCACATGCTGACGCGGACCATGGCGAAGGCGTTTGCGCCAGAGATCAGCGTGAACTGTGTTGCACCGGGAATGATCGTGAATGACGAAGTTTCGGCTGAGTATGCCCACTTCGCCAGCAAGACCCCGATGCAGCGCAACGGTACGCCGCAGGACGTTGCAGCAGCGGTGATGTTCTTTGCTACGGGGCCGCATTTCATCACGGGGCAAGTCCTGAGCGTGGACGGTGGTCTGGGGTTGTAGCAGGTTCTGGAGCGAAGGTTGATTTGCTTTAGCGCGAGAATAAGCGGCCGAGGAACGAGCGCTTATTCGTTCTTTCATGATTCTGGTCGGGATAGAGACCGATGGGCTCAGGTTGGTCGGGCAAAGGATCTCCATTGAAAACGGCGCGAGGATTGGTAATACACAGCCGATCGGCGGTCTCCTGACCATGGCGGCTGGCAATTGACTGGCGAGCCTTGCTCAGCTGGGGTGGTCGCGAGGTTAGGTTATGCGCGTCGCTCGCAATGAAATGAACCCAGTTCTTCTCCAACAGATCATTTGAAAAGTGCTCGGCGGTCCTGCCAAAGTGGCCGGTCAGTGCGCCCGCCGTCACTTGGATCAGGCAACCGTTGCGCAACCACTCGGCTAGTCGCTCGGGTTGGTGTGTGATGGTGGGGTTGCGCTCGGGATGCGTGATGATGGGCGTCATGCGAGCCAGCTGCAGTTGATAAAAAATCTCGGTCATATTAGGCGCGATGCCGAAGTCTGGAAACTCAACCAGCAGGTAAGTGGTCTCGTTGATGGTGTATCTGGTGGGGTTTTCGAGTGCGTCAGAGACGTTATCCCATGAGAGGTGGAAGTCGCAGCCAATCCCCAGAATAATGCGATCCCCGAGACGCTCACGCAAGGCGGCGAGCTGTTCCTGGTTAACGGCGGGCTGATAGGAGTGGCTATCATTTGCGTGGGGAGTGCATACGATGTGCGTAGTGCCGTCGGCGGCTGCAGCCTCAGCCATGGCAACGGACGTTTCTATATCCGGCGACCCATCGTCCAGACCAAACAACAGATGATGATGAATGTCGATCACGTTGGACTCCGCAGCCGTTATTTTTTTCTGGACAGCTTAGCGCGCTGCCAATGCCGTAACCATCGATTCAAAGATTGCCAGACCATCCGATGAACCCAACAGAGCCTCACTCGAACGGTCCGGGTGCGGCATCATACCCAGCACATTGCGGCCCTCGTTCAGTACTCCAGCGATGTTGCCGATGGAGCCGTTGGGATTGGCCTCCGTGGTAATCTCGCCGGCGGACGTCGCATAGCGGAATGCAATGCGATCTTCGCCTTCGAGCGCAGCCAGGGTGGCCTCATCGCAGAAGTAGTTGCCTTCCATATGCCCGATGGGGATCTTTACCACCTGCCCCTTGGTCAGCCTCTGGGTAAAGGGTGTGTGCGTAGTTTCCGTGCGCAAATGCACTTGCTTACAAATGTACTTTAGACCTTGGTTGCGCATGAGCGCGCCGGGCAGTAGTCCGGACTCGCACAGAATCTGGAAGCCGTTGCAGATGCCCAGGACCAACCCGCCGTCGGCCGCGAACTTCTGCACCGACTGCATCACCGGCGAGAAGCGGGCGATGGCGCCGGTGCGCAGGTAGTCGCCATAGGCGAAGCCTCCCGGCACCACGATCGCGTCGCAATTCTCCAGGTTCTCAGAGTCGTGCCAGAGAAAGGTGACGGGCTGGTGCGCAAGCTCCGCGATAACGTTGTAGGTGTCCCGGTCGCAGTTGGAGCCAGGAAAGACAAGCACGCCAAACTTCATGCCTCTAGGCTAGCAGTTTCAGGGGCAATTGTGGTGGATTTGCGATGCGCGTCTTGGATTCGTAACCGGGAAACTGATCCGGCTCTAAGTTGTGCGATTCTAGGTGCTGACGAGGTCGATGACCATGGATCTTCACCTGAAAAAGAATGGCGTGACCGCCGGGATGGCCCTGGTGAACTGGTGGCGCGCGGTCTCGATTGAGGCTCTATGCGTCGCGGTGATGTGGCTGATTGGCCTTTGGCTGCTGCATGTTCCGCTGGCTCCCGCATGGGCGCTGGTGGCTGGCCTTATGGCCTTTGTGCCAAATATTGGGGGCGTGATCGCGTTGATCGGCCCGGCATTCTCGATCTTGTTGAGCGGACACGACGAAGTGCGCTTCTGGTATCTGCTGGGGATTTACGCCGTGATCGTGGTCGTTGACCAGCTATTGCTGCAGCCAATGCTAATGAAGAGGACGAGCCGAGTCCCCATCTGGGCCTCGCTGGTGGTGCCGATTGTACTGGGCATTGTGATCCCGTTCTGGGGAGTGCTGCTGGCTCCTCCACTGCTCGCTGTCTTTTATGCTTTCCGCAAGCCCAAGGATCTCCCGCCACCGGGTCTGCTCCAATAACCCGCGCGGGGAGGATGTGTCATCCTCCTCCGCGACCTCCAGCCAAATTCTTTGGGACGTAGCATCATGTGCTCTGGTTGTCCTGTGATTATCTTCGCGTCAACAGCGATGGCGTTTTTACTAACCAATCTTTGACTGTTAATCCGAGCGGTGCACTACTGCATTTCAAGAGACGCGCTCTGCGGTTTTTCTGGGGGCAATTGGGCCGGATCAGCCCGCGCTTCATGGACGCCATCTTCCAGCTTGTCATGCTATACAATTAGGTGTGCGGGATGCGGTGGAGGGGCGCTGTCTGCCATCTGACCTGCGCACAAATACCCTAAAACAAAGCCTCAGAGGTTCCCATGTCCGGCCATTCGAAATGGGCAACAATCAAGCACAAGAAGGGCGCGACAGACGCCAAGCGCGGCAAGATTTTTACCACTCTGATCAAGGAAATCACCATCGCCGCCAAGGCGGGTGGCGGAGATCCCGACGGCAATCCGCGAACTGCTGCCTCGACGACCCTCGACGCTGGACCGGCAATGGTTACTACAGAGCGATTGTGATCC
>JANXZS010000037.1 GCA_025355385.1 Acidobacteriaceae bacterium
GTCGCGCGACCTCCACTCAGATCGAAGACCGCGGCAGTCGTAAAAGAGTTCTCCTCTGAGACCAGCCATGCCACCATCGCACTGACTTCATCTACCTCGAGAAAACGCCCACGCGGGATTTTCGAGAGCATGAAGTCAATATGTTCCTTGGTCATCTGATCGAAGATGCGAGTGCGCGCCGCTGCGGGCGTAATGCAGTTCACCGCAACATTGTTGCCTGCCGTCTCTTTGCCGAGCGACTTGGTGAGAGCAATGACACCTGCCTTTGACGCGCTGTAAGCAGAGGCGTTGGGATTGCCTTCTTTACCGGCGATGGAGGCTATGTTGACCACACGCCCGTAATTCTGCCGGATCATGTACGGCAGAATGGCGTGACAGCAGAGAAAGACCCCAGTCAGGTTAACGTCGATGACCTCCTTCCACGCGTCAATGGGGTACTCCCAGGTCTTGTGATTCGGGCCGGCTATGCCCGCGCTGGCCACGAGGATATCGATCTTGCCATGCTTCTGTATGGTGCCGTCAGCAGCCTGGCCGACGCTATCCGCATTGGACACGTCGACGACTTCCCATGAAACCCTGTCGCGTTCGCCAAGCTGTTTGACGGCAGCCGCGAGCACTTCGGCATCGCGGTCCCAAAGAGATACCGACGCCCCAGACGTCAGGAGCCTTGTGGCAATGGAGAGCCCAATGCCTTGTGCTCCTCCGGTGACGACGGCATGGCGATGATTGAGATCGATCTGATTCATCTTTTTCCTCGGTCGGGCTTCGTGCTGATTTCACCTATCTTACGAAATGGCGACTACGTCTTGATGATAAGTATGCGCCCTTGCGTCTAACGAATGTAAAGTCGGATGGGTTCGGCTTGGCCGCTTGCACGGCTGTGCCTTGCTGACATTTACTTGGCAAGCGATGGTCGAAATAAAGACAGGGCGTCGGCCCCTTTTCCGTCCTCGGCACGACCAATGCGGATGCGCCATACCAGCGCTATGGTGATGCCGGTGGCGATTGCTGCGACTGCACGGCCGATCCACAGACCTCGTAGCGCAAGGTCGGTATGGAATGCGAGCCAGTACGATAAGGGCATCCCGATGATCCAGTAGATGGCGGTGTTGGCAATCAAAGGAGTGCGCGTGTCGCCTAGTCCCGTGAGCGCCGAACAGAAGATTACATTGGCTGCGTCGCCGAGTTGCAAAAATCCGCAGATGAGAAAAATGGGTGCCGCAGCCGCAATGACCGCAGGATCGTTGGTATAGATACTCGCCCATAGGCGGGGAAATCCCGCGAACAGAAGCGCAGCAATGCTGATAAAGCTCATGCCAAGCACGACGCTGGCCTTCGCGGAACGACGTACGGCCGGCAAGCTGTTGCGGCCCGCGCTTTGGCCAACGCGCACTACTGTTGCGTAGGAAAGCCCCGCCGGCACCATATAAACGAACGCGTCCAGGTCAAGCACGACCTGGTGGGCCGCTAAGAGAGTGGTGCCGAGTTGTGCGCAGATCACCGACATATAAGTTGAGAAGCCTAGGTCGGTAAAACTCTCGATCGCCACCGGCCAGCCAATGCGCGCCAGCAAACGCAGACGCGAAAAGTCGGGGCGCAAAAGAGCAGCCGTAAACGCCGGACCCCCTTTCCGCGCAGTCACCGCCAGCCCTACCAACAACAGAACGAGCATGTACATCCGGACCACGCAGGTCGCCCAACCCGAACCCGCGATGCCCATCGGGCGCACTCCAAGATGTCCGTACAAGAAAGCCCAATCACCGATGAGATTAACCAGGCTAGCGGTCACGAGCGAGGCGGTGATCAATAGGACACGATTAATAGATTGCAGATATCGACGCAGCGCCATGTAGAGCAGCAAGGGCCCAGTGGACCAGACGAGCGCGTGCAGATATCTGCTGGTCTCGGTAACGATCTCCGGAGACGTGCCGAAGCGGCCCAGCATCGGAAGGCACGCGAACGTTGCCAGCATTACCGCGGGCGTACCGATAATAACGAACCACATGGATTGGGCAAGTGTTCGCGCGCATTCTGCCCTATCGTCGCGCCCATAAGCCTGCGCCGTGAGGGTCTCCACCCCCGTAAGCATCCCAATCGCGCTAAAGACAATGGCGTAGTAAATAGTGTTGCCCAACGATGATGCGGAGATGGATAGCGCCGCGTGCGGCATGCGACCGATCATGATGGCGTCGACGATGTAGGTCGACATCCAGCCGAGTTCGCCCAGGGCGAGCGGAACTCCCAGACGCGCCGTGAGGCTTATCTCGCGCTGCAGCGTTTCGGCACCCGGTGTTGGACAGTGACTTGTAGAAAGATCGATCAGCCTGGGGCCTCTAGCTCTTGTCAATACCTCTGATGCATCTTTCTTGCGCAGCGCTAAGTTTTGCTATACCGAGGTCGATAAAAGCGTCACAAAAATGACTCTTGTGAAATGGCGGCCCGCCATCACAGCATTCGATGGAACACTTATTGAAACGGACTAGCTAGAGAGCGACCGTGACCGATTTGACTTCGGTGTAGTTCTGGATGACCTCCTCGCCCATCTCGCGGCCCCATCCGGATTGCTTGTAACCTCCGAATGGCAGGGACGCGTCGAAAACATTGTGGCAGTTGACCCAGACAGTGCCCGAGCGGATGCGCCTGGCCATCTTGTGAGCGATGCTAACGTCGCGAGTCCATACACTGGCCGCCAGCCCATAGATGGAGTCATTGGCAAGGCGGGCAATACGGTCAAGGTCGTCGTCATTGAATGGCTCGGCGCAGACCACCGGGCCGAAGATCTCCTCGCTGACGACTTTCATCCTCGGGTTAGTCTTGATCAACACAGTGGGCTGGACGAAGTAGCCGCGCTCTGCGCCAGAGCGGCCGCCGACGGCGATCTGCGCGCCCTGATCGATGCCCGACTGAATGTAGCTGGTCACCCGGTGAAACTGTTCTTCGCTGACCAGAGGGCCCATCTCGCAAGCAGGATCGAGCCCTGGAGCAAGCTTAATTTTAGAGGCGATCTGGCTGACGCCGTCGAGCACCTTGTCAAACACCTGCTGGTGCACAAAGAGGCGCGAGCCCGCGCAGCAGCACTGCCCGTGATTAAAGAAGATGGCGCTGGCTGCACCGGCAATGGCGCGGTCCATGTCGGCATCCGGGAAGATGACGGCCGGGCTCTTGCCGCCCAGTTCCAGGGTCACTTTCTTCAGGTTTCCGGCGGCCGCCTTGACGATCAGGCGACCCACCTCGTTCGAGCCGGTGAAGGCGATCTTGTCCACCGCCTCGTGCGCGGCCAGAGGAGCACCCGCTCCCTCGCCATAGCCGGTCAGCACGTTGACTACGCCTTCGGGGAAGGCAGCCTGATGGATCAATTCGGCCAGACGGAGACCGGAAAGCGGCGTCTGCTCGGCGAGTTTGAGAATAACGCAGCAGCCCGCTGCCAGCGCGGGCGCCACCTTCCAAGCCGCCATCAGCAAGGGGAAGTTCCAGGGAATGACCTGCGCCACCACGCCGATGGGCTCACGCAGCGTATAGGCGTGGAAGTCGCCGGGAAAAGAAAGTGAGAGCGTCGAACCAGTAATCTTGGTTGCCCATCCCGCCATGTAGCGGAACATGTCGATGGCCAGTGGAACATCCGCGGCGCGAGCCACGGTGAGAGGCTTCCCATTGTCAATGGATTCGAGTTCGGCGAACTCCTCAAGATTCTCTTCGAGCAGGTCGGCCAGCTTCCAGAGCATGCGACCGCGGGCCGAAGGAGTCATGCGCGGCCAAGGGCCGTCATCAAAGGCGCGGCGAGCGGCGCGAACGGCTCGCTCCACATCCTCAGCTTCCGCCTCCGGGACGTGGGCGATCACTTCGGCGGTGGCGGGATTGTAAACGGGGAATGTCTTACCCGACGCCGCAGCTACAAAGCGGCCGTCAATTAACATGCGATGAGTCTGAGTGATGAAGCCAGCAGTGCCGGCACTGAGACGAGAATCGATCGGCAAGGTTGCCATGGAATAATCTCCGGCGCAACCGGCGAATTGGGTTCCACGGCGCAAAGAGGTTTCGCCGTGAATCCCCGCCTCCTGCTGGCTGATGAGCACAGGAGTGCATTGGGACAGCCGATTTCTACGCCGCAAAATACGCTAACACTGAAGCAGAAGAATTGGCTAGACCAGATTTTCTATTGCGCTGAGCGCCAGCGCCCGCGCCAGTTGCGGGCACGCTCGCCGGGACCCTTCCCCCACTTCAGGGCGTATGCAGGCGTACAGCGCAGCGGAAGAACCGCCATCCTGGTGGGACGCAGGCCGTGCCGGGTTCGGTGGCAGGAAAGCTTCAGCAAATCTCCCCTGCCCCAGGTCAGATTCAAGCGACCTCTAAAAGGAACCATGCGACCATCTTGGATCACTACTTCGTGTCCGGACCTAGTACCTGCCCGGTTAACGGATCGAGGAAAAGCCTGTAAATATGGCGAGTATCGTCGAAGTCAAACAGTCCGTCGAGCGTACCCGCAATGGCGTCGAGTGAGCCATTACCAATCCGGCCCAGGTTCCAATTGTCTTCGATGAAGCGCAGAATGGACGATCGATCGGTCAACCGATGATCGACATAATTGCGGCGGGAATAGGACGATATCACCAGCAACGGCAGTCGTGGGCCATATCCGCAACGACCGTTCTGAAGGCCCCCTGACCCATCGGAGGGTTTTGCGGTTCCGCAACTGTTGGTACCAAACGCCTTCGATCCCAGCAGTTCATCATCGGACGCATTGGACTGGTTCGCGATGGGGCCCATTTGCATTCATCAACTATCGTCTGTTGAAGGGGTAGTGGGCACGAGAAAAGGTTTTTGTGCTCGTGATTTATTCGCCCCGTCGATCGATTGACGGCGTTCTCCGCTACGCTCCAGAGCCTCGATCCACGCGCGGATGGGGATGCTCTGATCAGTTGTTCGACTCCGCTATCAGAGGTCGAGCTGGACCTATAATGCGGTTGTCCAAGATCACTTTCGAATTGCGCGGTAAAGTCGAGCAAATGTAATTACCCGGAACCAGCACAACCCTCACAGGCCCAGGGCGCTCAATCCTGGGTGCTCGTCGGGGCGCCTCCCGAGGATCCAATAAAACTTGCGCTCCGACTCGGTCATCCTGAGCTCATTGATGCTCGCGTGCCTCGCATACATCAGGCCCTGTTCGTCGAACTCCCAATTTTCATTGCCATAGGCGCGAAACCAGTTTCCCGAGTCATCGTGGTACTCGTACGCAAAACGTACCGCGATGCGGTTGCCGTGGAAAGCCCATGCCTCTTTTATGAGTCGATAGTCCAGCTCTCTGGTCCATTTTCTCGAGAGGAGCGCGACAATTTGCTCTCTTCCGGTTACAAACTCGGCGCGGTTTCGCCAGCGTGAGTCAACGGTGTAGGCAAGAGAGACTTTCTCCGGGTCGCGCGTATTCCAGCCATCTTCGGCGAGACGAGTCTTTTCAACTGCGGTCTCTTGCGTGAATGGGGGCAGTGGAGGCCGTAAAGACATGATTTGGAGATCCTTTCTGAGTCAGCCCAATTGTTGCCGCTAACGAACGAAATCGTCGGCGAAATAGTCAGCACCGACTGAGTAGCGAATTCCGCGTCATCTTCCACCGGTGCGCAACTGAGCAAGTTCTTTACGCAAACTTTCATTCTCCTCTTCCAGTTTGCGCAACCGCTCTTGGACGGATTGCCCTGCATCGCGAATCTCTTCTGCTGTGTAACGAGGTGTAATGTGTTGTGGACAGTTCCAGTCATATGCTTCACATGAATTACAAACACTCTCTCAATCACTGCCTTGTATCCCGGTATACGAACCCGGTCTAGCCAGCCCTCTGCCTTCTCGCCTTCGAAGATATCTATCCGTCCGAGAATCTTGAGACGGGTCTGCCGTGGATAGTTCACCAGAATCATAGCCACCCGATTGTCGCTCAGCAGATTTCCCGTGCTGGTGTACTGACTGTTTCCCCTAAAGTCTGCCAGCGCCAGTGTGCGGTCGTCTATAACCTTTCGAAACCCCTTGGGCCCCCCTCGATGCTGGACGTAGGGCCATCCCGTTGCTCCTGTCGTTGCCCAGTAAAAGCTATCGCGTTCGCTCAAAAATGCAGATTCGGAGGCCCCTAGGTGATCGTGCTTTGCTCCGGAACCCTCCATCCTCTCGTACTGCCGCCTACTTCCATAGCGCTCCTGCAGCTTCTTGACGAGTGGTGTAAAGGTAAGTGCGCCAAAGCTCATGGATGCCTCTCCGTTTTCGGTCTTGATTTGTGCGGGCCAGTAGAGGATGACCGATCCGCACCCTCCGACTCTTAATCACCATGCATTAGGTTGTCTCGATACTAGTTCAGGGTATGCTGACGGATTCGCAACTGGATGCTCGGTCAGCGGCTGTGTTTGGTTCCGGATGAGCGGCAGGCAGCTGGGACGTTAGTCATCTGTTTGGCAAAGACGCGGTAGCTGGGACGTCCGGGCTGCAAAGTGGACCAGTAGCTCGATCCCGTGAGCAGTGGCTTCTTC
>JANXZS010000084.1 GCA_025355385.1 Acidobacteriaceae bacterium
CGTACCGATGGACGCATCGTGTTCTATTCCATGAATTTTGAAGAAGAAGTCGCCTACGATCTGGCCGCGCTACCAGCCGGACCCTCGCACCACTGGAGTGATTATCCACTCGGGGTGGTCACGGTGCTGAAGAAGACTGGAAGCCAGCTCCGAGCCTTCAGCATGACCTTTGCGGGCGACGTTCCCATTGCATCCGGTCTCAGCTCCTCCGCGTCGGTCGAGGTAGCCACGTTTCTAGCCGTTCAGAGCATCAGTGACCAGCAGTTTGCGCCACCGGATGTTGCCCGGCTCTGCCAGCGTGCGGAGAACGAGTTTGTCGGCACCAAGAGCGGCATCATGGATCAATTCATCGCCTGCTGCGGAGCGGAAAACCATGCGCTCCTCCTGGATTGCCGCGACCTGAGCTTTCGTCTCGCGCCCATTCCCCCGGACGTCAGCATCGTGATATCCAACACCATGATCAAACACTCCAATTCCAGTGGCGAGTACAACGCGCGCCGCGCCGAGGTGGAAGAGGGCGTGGAGGTTCTGCGCAAGCACCGCCCTGAGATTCGCGTGTTGCGCGATGCGACGACGGATGACCTCGCGAAGTGGGGCAGCGAGATGCGTCCTGATGTCTTAAAACGCTGCCGCCACGTAGTGACCGAGAATGCCCGCACGGTTGCTGCGGCAGATGCGCTTGAGCGCAATGACCTGAGGGAGTTAGGTAGATTGATGGCGGAAGCCCATGCGAGCTACCGGGACGATTTCGAAGGTAGTTGCAAAGAGGCTGACTTGCTGGTGAAGCTCGCGCACAAGTTTCCCGGCCTGATCGGGGCCAGATTGACAGGCGGCGGATTCGGGGGCTGTACCGTGAATCTCGTTGAAACAACCCATGCCGCAACCTTCGCGACTAGCATCAAAGAGGCCTATAAGGTCGAGACCGGCATCGACGCAGACGTTTACCTTTGCCACGCCGCTGCTGGGGCACGAGCCCTGTAACAAAAATTCTTTGTGTAAGACCGCAAAAAATCTCACTAGGTCTTCATCCCATCAATGTGTATTCGAGAGGAATCTACCCCGGAAGTAGCACTGGTTTTCCAGAGTCCTTCCGGGATGCCTTGGTAAAATCATTGAGTATTCTCTTAGTTCCCTTGGCCAAAAGGGATATGCCAAATAAGCAATCGGAGTGGCCAGGGAATTGCATTGTGAACTTCGCATCCGGGGCCAACCGCGCAAGACCGTCCGCGCGCGAAAGCCCCAAGATGAGTAGACATCAAGAGTGTGGATCGGATTCAGGATGACTTTTTCAAATCAAAATGGGGACCACCCGCCCGTGGACATTTCAAACAACGAAAGCGTAGTTGCATACTTCTCAATGGAAATCGCCGTCCTACCCAGCATGCCCACTTATAGTGGCGGTCTGGGAGTGCTGGCGGGCGATACTCTGCGCTCGGCCGCCGACCTCGGTCTATCCCTGGTCGCCGTTACCCTTATTCACCGCAAGGGCTACTTTCGCCAGCATCTGGATGCCGCCGGCTTCCAGACGGAGGAGAATCAGCCTTGGCAACCGGAAGAGGTGCTTACGCGGGAAGAGCCCCGCGTAACTGTAATGGTCGAGAACAGGTCCGTAGTCGTGCGAGCATGGCGCTTCGATTTGGAAGGCGTCACTGGACACACAATTCCGATCTACTTCCTCGACACGGACGTTGAGGAAAATGACCCGCGTGACCGTGCGCTGACCGATCATTTATATGGCGGCGACGGCGACTACCGCCTCGCGCAGGAGACGATTCTTGGTATTGCCGGCGTGCGGATTCTGAACGCCCTGGAGATCGCTCCTGCGGTTTATCACATGAACGAAGGCCACGCCGCTCTCCTCACGCTTCCGCTGCTGGAAAACCAATTGAACGGCCGGGGCCTGGCCGATGCCACGGAGCGCGATGTCGATGCTGTTCGTCAACGCTGCGTTTTCACCACCCATACCCCTGTACCCGCCGGGCATGATCGCTTTTCTGGGGAGCAGGCAATTCGTATTCTCGGGCCCGACCGCGCAGGCGTCCTCGAACGACTGGGCTGTTATCACGACGGCCTCTTAAACGTTACCTACATTGCGCTGCGTTTCTCGCGATTCGTGAATGGTGTGGCCATGCAGCATAGCAAGGTTTCGCGGCAGATGTTTCCCGACTACACCATCGATTCCATCACTAACGGGGTGCATGCCATTACATGGACCGCCCCCTCCATGCAGGCTCTGTTCGATCGCTCCATTCCCCATTGGCGCACAGATAATCTCTATCTGCGCGCCGCCATCGACATTCCTGAAGTAGAGATTGCCGCGGCACACGGAGAGGCGAAGCGCGTGCTCTTCAACACCGTCGCCAATCGCACCGGAAACACCTTTGATCCGGAAATCTTCACCATCGGCTTCGGTCGCCGTGCGGCTACCTACAAGCGGGCGGATCTGCTCTTCCATAATCCCGAAAGGCTGCTGAGCATCGCACAGGAGTTCGGTGGATTGCAGATTATCTATAGCGGCAAGGCCCATCCCCATGACGATCCCGGCAAGGCGATTATCCGCCATGTCTATGAAGTTGCGGCAAAGTTGAACTCCGACTTCCTGCGCATCATTTACCTTGAAAACTACGCATGGGAGTTGGGCGCCCAGCTTACCAGCGGTGTAGATCTCTGGCTCAATAATCCCCAAAGGCCCTATGAGGCCTCAGGCACCAGCGGCATGAAGGCGGCACTAAACGGCGTGCCCAGCCTCAGCATCCTCGACGGCTGGTGGATCGAGGGCTGCATCGAAGGCTTTACCGGATGGGCAATTGAAGACTTCGATACCGAGCAGGAGGAAAGCGCCTCCCTCTACGAAAAACTGGAGCAGAAGATCCTGCCCCTTTATTACGCGCAACCCCTGCAGTGGCAAAAGGTCATGCGCAGTTCCATCGCGCTCAACGGCTCCTTCTTCAACACCAATCGGATGTTGAGACAATACATCCGCAACGCTTACTACCCCGAGAAGGCTATGGCCTACTCGGCCGCCACTCTTGAATCAGCGCTGGCAAAGTAGATGTAAGTGAGGCGAACGGCGCGCTACGATTTTTCTGATATCAAATTCCCGTCTCAATCCCTGCTTCCGTTGCCTCTGGGAATTGTCGTCTGCGGCCGCGAAAACTTCGCATCCTTGTCTGCAACTTATCGAAAAAGAGATAGACCACCGGCGTGGTGAAGAGCGTCAACATCTGGGAGACGATAAGGCCGCCGACGATCGTTATGCCAAGCGGCCGTCGCAACTCTGAGCCGGTTCCATGCCCTAGCGCCAGCGGAAGGCCTCCGAGCAGGGCAGCCATGGTAGTCATCATGATGGGCCGAAAACGCAATAAGCACGCCTGATAAATTGCCTCTTCTGGCGTCTTGCCTTGCTGCCTCTCCGCTACCAGCGCAAAGTCGATCATCATGATTGCGTTCTTCTTCACAATCCCAATTAGCAGGATCATGCCCACCAGCGCAATCACGCTGAGGTCGGTATGCGTTATGAGCAGGGCAAGCAGTGCGCCCACTCCCGCCGAAGGCAACGTTGACAGGATAGTGATGGGGTGGATAAAGCTCTCATAGAGCATGCCCAAAACGATGTAGACCGTGGCCAGCGCCGCCAGGATGAGTAGCGGCTCGCTGGCCAACGACGACTGAAAAGCCTGCGCCGTTCCCTGGAAGTTGGCATGGATTGTGCTCGGCATTCCGATATCCTGCTGAGACGCCTCCAGCGCGGTCACCGCCTGTCCCAGCGCAACATCCGGCGCCAGATTGAACGTGAGTGTCACCGCAGGGAACTGTCCTTGGTGGTTGACAGCTAGTGACGTGCGATTGCGTTCGAGATGCGTTACCGCGCTTAGGGGCACCAACGTTCCCGCGTTCGTCTCAACATACAAGCTCTTGAGCGCATCCGGATCACGCTGAAAGTCGGGGGCCACCTCCATTACAACGTGATATTGATTCAGCGGCGTGTACATGGTGGAAACCTGCCGCTGTCCGAAGGCGTCATACAACGTATTGTCGATCATCCGCGGCGTAACGCCGAGGCGTGATGCGGTGTCGCGATCAATTACCAGCGAGGCCTGCAAACCCTGATCCTGCTGGTCGGAGGAGACATCACGCAACTCCAGCATGGTGCGCATTCTGGCCATCAGTCGCGGGGCCCAGGTATTCAAATCGCTCAGGTTTTCGGCTGATAGGGTGTACTGATACTGCGCATCGCTGAAGCGTCCACCCACTGAAATTTCCTGGGCCGACTGCAGAAACAGGCTTGCTCCAGCTACGGCGGAGAGCGGCTTGCGTAATCTGGCGATCACTTCGTCGGAACTCACCTTTCGTTCGCGCAGTGGCCTTAGGCTAACGAACATACGGCCCGTGTTCGTGGTTGCGCCACCACCGCTCCCGCCGGCGAAGGCAATCACTGTCTCTACCGCTGGATCGTGCTGTACGATGTCCGCCAATTGCTGCTGCTTCTCCTTCATCGCGTCGAACGAGATGTCCTGTGCCGCACGGGTTGAGCCTCCCATGCGTCCCGTGTCTTGCTGTGGGAAGAAGCCCTTGGGCACTATGGTAAACAAGTAAAGATTCAGCAGAAATGTTGCGATGGCAATCAGCAGCACTGGGATCTGATGGCGCAGAACCCAACGCAACGCGTGGTCATACTCCCCGATGAGCCATTGCAATACACGTTCGCCAAGCCTATGAAATGCCCCCCTCTTCTGTTCGTCGCGCGGCTTCAGAAACTTTGCGCACATCATGGGAGTAGTCGTAAGCGACACTAGCAACGAGATGGCTATGGCTACGCTCAGGGTCACCGCAAACTCCCGAAACAGGCGCCCGACAATGCCACCCATTAAAAGGATGGGGATGAAAACAGCGATCAGCGAAGTGCTCATTGAGAGAACCGTGAATCCAATCTCGCGTGAGCCTCGCATCGCCGCCTCATACGGCTTGAGCCCCATGTCAAGATAGCGGCTGATATTTTCGATCACGACGATCGCATCATCCACCACAAAACCGGTGGAGATCGTCAACGCCATCAACGAAAGATTGTCCAGCGTGTAGCCCAGCAGGAACATCACACCAAAGGTTCCAACCAGCGACAACGGTACCGCTACGCTGGGAATAATAGTCGCCCAGGTATCGCGCAGGAACAGAAAGACGACCAGCACGACAAGAAGAATCGCAATCAGGAGCGTAATCTCCACGTCGAAGACCGACGCCCGAATCGTCACCGTCCGATCGAGCGTTACACCGAGTTTGATCGTTGGCGGAATTGAGGCCTGCAATTCGGGAAGTGCCGCACGAATGCGGTCCACGGCTTCGATGACATTCGCGCCCGGCGCCTTGAAAATGATGATGAGAATCGCTGGCTTGCCGTTTGCCAGTCCCGCGGTATGTTCATCGGCAACGCCGTCCACTACCTCACCGAGGTCCTGCAGGCGAACGGGTGCACCGTTTCTGTAAGCAACGATCAGCGGAGCATATGCCTTCGCTCCAAACAACTGGTCGTTGTTGACGATGGTCCACCGCGTCAAAGGGCTGTTGAAGGAGCCCTTGGGGGAGTCGAAGTTGACCGCCCCCAATGCAGCACGCAGCGACTCTAACCCGATGCCGTAAGCGCTCAGTTGTAATGGATTCAACTCGACGCGTACCGCTGGACTGGAACTGCCACCAACGAATACCTGCCCAATCCCCTGAATCTGGCTGATCTTCTGCGCCAGAATGGAGTCCGCCAGGTCGTAAATCTTTGCTTTCGGCAGCGTGTCCGAAGTCATGGACAGAATCATGATCGGCGCATCGGCGGGATTCACCTTGCGGTAGCCCGGATTAGACGGAAGGTTGGCGGGCAGTTGTCCGCGAGCTGCGTTAATGGCAGACTGCACGTCTCGTGCAGCCGCGTCGATGTTGCGATTCAGATCAAACTGCAAGGACACCGACGTTCCGCCAAGGAAACTGGAGGAAGTCATCTGGGTAACGCCGGCACTGCGTCCGAATTGCCGCTCCAATGGTGTGGCGACGGAAGACGCCATCGTCTCCGGACTGGCACCCGGCAGGCCCACGCCCACGCCGATCGTCGGGAACTCAACCTCCGGCAGCGAGGCTACCGGCAGCAGGTTGTATGCAACCGACCCAGCCAGCAGTAGCGCCATGCTCAACAGCGACGTGGCAACAGGCCTGCGAATAAATGGCGCGGAGAGATGCATACTCGAGGGCCTTCCTTAATCCGCGGAAACCGCGGGCTCCTCGTATAGAGTGTGCGTTGCCTTCCTCGATAGCCGTTCTGCCAAGCGGCTGAAGTACAGATACACGACCGGTGTGGTGTAGAGAGTGAGGAGTTGCGAAACAATCAGGCCGCCGACAATAGTGATGCCGAGAGGCCTGCGCAATTCGGAACCGACACCGGTGCCGAGGGCCAAGGGTAGTCCGCCGAGTAAAGCCGCCATAGTTGTCATCATGATCGGACGGAAGCGCAGCAGGCATGCCTGGTAGATCGACTCTTCCGGAGGCTTCCCATGTTTTCGCTCTGCCTCCAGGGCAAAGTCGATCATCATGATAGCGTTCTTCTTCACAATGCCGATCAGCAGAATAATTCCGATCAAGGCAATCACTCCGAAGTCCGTCCGGCAGATCAGCAGCGCCAGCAATGCTCCCACGCCCGCCGAGGGCAGCGTGGAGATGATCGTGATGGGATGTATGTAGCTCTCGTACAAAACACCGAGCACGATGTAAACAGTGATGAGAGCGGCCAGAATCAGCAGCGGTTCATTCGAGAGAGACGATTGAAATGCTTGCGCCGTCCCCTGGAAGCTGGCACTGATGCTCGCCGGCATTCCAATCTTTTGTTCGACCCGCTGAATGGCTTTCACCGCATCCCCAAGCGATGCGGTGGGCGCGAGATTGAAGGAGACTGTCACGGCCGGAAACTGTCCCTGGTGATTGATTGCTAGAGGAGTACTACGGGGCTCGAAATGAGTAAAAGCGCTGAGCGGAACCTGCTCACCCGTAGAGGATTTCACATAGATTTTGTTCAGGTCTTCGGGATGATCCTGGAATCCTCGTTGCACCTCAAGCACTACGTGGTACTGATTCAACTGCGTGAACATGGTCGAAATCTGGCGCTGGCCGAAGGCGTCGTACAGGGTGTTGTCGATGGCCTGCACGGTGACGCCAAGGCGCGAAGCGGTATCACGATCAATCATCAGGTTCGCTTCAAGCCCCTGATCCTGCAAATCGCTGGCGACGTCGCGAAGCTCTGGCTGCTTGCTCAATTCCGCCACCAGATGGGGGGTAAAATCCATCAACTCGGCGGTGTTCGCATCTTCAAGCGAATACTGATACTGGGCGCGACTCACGCGATCTTCTACTGTCAAGTCCTGCATAGGTTGCAGGTAAAGCACAATGCCTTCCACTGCGGCCAGCTGCGGTTGCAGCCTGCGAATGACATCGGATGCGCTGCTGCTCCTCTGATCGTGCGGCTTCAGGTTGATCTGAATTCTGCCGCTGTTCAAGGTGGTATTAGTGCCGTCTACTCCTATGAAGGAGGACAGGCTTTCCACATCAGGATCCTTCAGAATTGTCTCTGCCAGCCGCTGCTGTCGTGCCGCCATGCTGGAGAATGACACTGTCTGCGGAGCTTCCGAAATTCCCAGCAAGCCGCCGGTATCCTGCACCGGGAAAAAACCCTTGGGGACGATGAAGTAGAGGACGAGAGTCAGTACTAGCGTGCTTATTGTAACAATAAGGGTTACGAATTGGTACCGTAGAACAAAGCGCAATGTATCAGCGTACTTCGCGATTACGTAGTTAAAAAAGCGCTCGGACATCTGGAAGATTCGCCCTTGCTGCTCCACCGGTTTGTGACGCAGAATCTTGGCGCACATCATCGGCGTCAACGTCAGCGACACCACGGCTGAAACCAGGATAGTGACGGCCAGCGTGACGGCAAACTCGCGGAAGAGGCGCCCCACCACATCCCCCATGAAGAGCAGCGGGATGAGCACCGCGATCAGGGAAACAGTCAACGACACAATCGTGAAGCCGATTTGTTCCGAGCCCTTCAGTGCGGCCTCCATCGGCGATTCACCCTCTTCGATGTAGCGCGAAATGTTCTCGATCATCACGATGGCATCGTCGACGACAAAGCCCGTCGAGATGGTCAAGGCCATCAGCGTCAGATTATTAAGACTGTACCCGAGCAGGTACATCACGCCGAACGTTCCTACCAAAGAGAGCGGAACGGCAACGCTGGGGATAATCGTCGCGGCAAGATTTCGCAGGAAAAGAAAGATCACCATCACAACCAGCGCAATGGTCAGAATCAGCGTGAATTGCACATCTCTTACCGAGGCACGGATCGTCGTGGTGCGATCGGTCAGCACCGTTATCTTCACAGATGCGGGCAGGCTTGCCTTGAGCTGCGGCATCAGCTTTTCAATGCGATCCACCACTCCAATGATGTTCGCGCCCGGCTGCCGCTGGATGTTCACAATGACCGCGGGAATGTTATTCATCCATGCGGCCTGCGTGGTGTTCTCCGCGCCGTCCACCACATTGGCCACATCGGACATGCGAACCGGCGCGCCATTGCGATAAGCGATCACCACGGGTTTGTACTCACTGCTGGTGAGTAGCTGGTCGTTAGCGCCGATTGTGTATGCCTGGCGCGCCCCATTCAGGTTTCCCTTGGCCTGGTCCACATTGCTGGATGCCAGCGACGTACGCAAATCTTCAAGACTCAACCCATAGGAGGAGAGTTGCGCCGGATTTGCCTGGATGCGTACTGCCGGCTTCTGCCCCCCTGCGATTGAGACGAGCCCAACACCGGTGACCTGCGAGATCTTCTGCGCAAGATTGGTGTCGGCGACATCCTCAATCTGTTGCAGTGGCATTGTGTCCGAGGTCAGCGCAAGAGTCAGAATCGGAGCATCCGCGGGATTGACCTTGCTGTAAACGGGAGGATTTGGCAAGTCGCTGGGAAGGAAACTGGTCGCGGCATTGATGCCGGCCTGAACCTCTTGCTCAGCTACATCGATGTTCTCCTGGAGCGTGAACTCTAGGGTGATGACAGAGCCGCCGCCTGAACTGGTTGATGTCATCTGCTGCAACCCGGGCATTTGGCCGAACTGACGCTCCAGCGGAGCAGTGACTGAGGACGCCATCACCACCGGACCTGCTCCTGGATAAAACGTCACCACCTGGATGATGGGGTAGTCGACCTCAGGCAAAGCGGAGACAGGCAACTGCCGATAGGCAACAAACCCCGAAAGCAAAATCGCGGCCATTAGAAGCGAGGTGGCGACTGGCCTGAGAATGAACGGCCTTGACGGATTCACTGCGGTCTCGTTCCTTGCACGGGGTGCTCATTCGAGCCTCGACCGCGCTCCGGCGCAGGTGTCATCGTGCTCGAACCGGATTGTGAAGTGGCAGCGCCTGCCGCACGATCGGGTTTCGCCAATGCCAGTCTCGGATCGACCTTGCTGCCCGGCCGCAAACGGTCGGCGCCGTCCACAATCACCGTCTGTCCAGCGGCAAGACCGCTTTGCAGAATGGTCCGCGAGCCTTCTGTTAGCAATGCCTGCACAGGCTGCATCGCGACGGTTTTGTCGTCCCGCAACAGCCATACGAAGTCGCCCTGTGTCCCGTGCTGCAGAGCCACCACCGGAATGACGATAGCGTCCGGCTTCTGCTCCAGAATGAGGTGTACATTCACGAACTGGTTGGGGAAGAGGACGTTGTCGGCGTTCTGAAAGACTGCCTTCAGCTTCGCTGTGCCCGTGGTAGGGTCGATCTGGTTGTCGGCCGTCAGCAGGTAGCCGGTTGCCAGTTTCTGCACATCTGACCGGTCAAAGGCCTCAACCGCGAGCCGCTGCGACGCTGCGAGCTTTTTGAAAACCTGTGGAAGTTGATCTTCGGGCAAAGTGAAATACGTCGCGATTGGCTGCATCTGATTAATTACGATTAAGTTGGTGGTATTAGCGGTAATCAGATTGCCACGATCTACCAGCCGCAGACCGATGCGACCGTTGATAGGTGACACGATCGTGCAGTATTGAACCTGCAGCGCGGCTGTCTCGATGGCTGCTTCGTCTGTTTTAATTGCGCCCTGATATTGACCATAGGTGGATTCCTGAGCATCCAGAGCCTCTTTAGAGACGACGCCCGCCTTGAATAAAGCCTGGTAGCGCGCAAATTGCGCGGTCGAATTCTTGACCAGCGCCTGATCGTGGGACAACTGGCCACGCGCCTGGTCTAGTGCTGCCTGGTAGGGCCGGGGATCAATCACCATCAGGGTCTGGCCCTGGTGTACTTGCTGGCCCTCGATAAAGTCCACCCGCGTAAGCTCGCCCGTCACCCTCGCCTTCAGCGCCACTGTGTTGTAAGGTGTGACGTTGCCCAGGGCGGTGAGAAATATCGGCATGGATCGCTGCTGGGCGGCCATCACCTGCACCGGTGTAGGCCGGTTTGTCATCGCAGCCTGTTTCTGCGCAGCATCCGCAGCGTCCTGCCTGCGCCCGCTCCGGATGCGCCACGCACCGAAGCCTACCGCAAGAATCACCAGCGCCAGCACAAGGTAGCGCACTCCCATGTTTCTCTTCTTCACGGGCGGTACGCCGGGCGGGCGGGACGAAACTTCTCCCTCACGCGGTCTGCTCTCTGACGTTTCTGCTGAAGGCAAGGGATTCAAACTGCTTTTCCTGATACTGCGTTCAAAATCTGGTACTGACCCGGCGGAGCAATTACATGAAGGACGAACCAGGGGGGTGAAAGGTTTCTCAAACCTTCACTGCCCCCGTTTGCTGAGAATCGTCGAAGCGAGCAGGGAGCCTATTCGATTTCTGCTCGCTTCCTCTCGCTAAGAGTAGCTTAAGAGGAGCACTCTTGACCGTAAAGGCGCTCCAACTTCTACTATTTCGGTTACTCCTGCACTCGAATGCGGAGCCCCTAGCAGTACTGGAAACTGAGTAGCCGCCAAAGCCAGCCTGGATGACTCTTTTCTGCGGATTGAATATGATTGTTTGACCTCGTCAAGCCACGCCGTTCGAGCGCCTCTGGCTATGTTCCCGCAAAATGCGGCAGCAGCAGAGACTTCGCCATTTATACTCTCCACAGTGAATCAGCCCACCGCTTCCGTGGCAGTAGGGGAACATCAGCGGCGCGAAATGCCAACCCTCTCGACAACGTCGGAAGCTGGACGGGACCTGCCGAGTACGCGACCTCTTTGCGTTGACCTGGACGGAACTCTCGTCAAATCAGACACACTTTTAGACTCTATCCTCATCCTTACGAGAAGAAAGCCCGCATTGTTGCCCAGGCTGATTGGTCTTGCGCTTCGAGGTAAGGCGCAATTCAAGCAGTTCGTGGCCTCGCAGGTCACCCTCGACGTCCACCGACTGCCCTACAATCGTCCGCTGCTGGAATATCTCAAGACTGAGTGCAAGCTAGGTAGAAAAATCTATCTCACCACCGGCGCAGACAGCGCTCTGGCCCATCGCATCGCCGCTCATTTCCAATTGTTTCAGGGTGTACTGGCGAGCGACGGCCAAACCAACCTGGTCGGTGCTAGCAAGCTGGAAGCGCTGAAAAGCCAATTTCCTGATGAGGGATTCGATTACATCGGGAACGCCACGCCCGATCTACCGCTGCTGCAGTATGCCGGTAAGGCAATGGTGGCGAATCCTGAATGGACCCTGCGCCTCGGTCTGGTCACCCGCAAGCTTATTATCACGCGACAGTTTAACGATCAGGCACCGCGATGGAAAGCTCTTGTCAAAGCGGCGCGGCTGCATCAGTGGGCTAAAAACACGCTCATCTTCCTCCCGCTGCTGCTAGCGCACACCATCTATGTTCGAGGCGTGATGAATGCGCTGCTGGCGTTTTTCTGCTTCAGCTTCTGTGCTTCCGCTACCTACGTGGTCAACGACTTGCTTGATCTCGAAGCCGACAGGGCCCATCCGCAAAAGCGCTTTCGTCCCTTTGCCGCCGGCGATCTCTCCGTCTTTACCGGCGTCTCGATGGCGATCGCGTTTCTGCTCCTGGCCTTTGTCGGCCTGACCCAGTTACCCCGCCAGTTCACCTTCTGGATACTCTTTTACCTGCTGGTCACGAACGCGTACTCTGTTGCTTTAAAGCGAATAGCGCTGGTCGACGTATTTGTGCTCTCGGGCCTTTACACCCTGCGAATGCTGGCTGGAGCCGCTGCTACCAGCACCCCCATCTCCGACTGGCTTGCGGGCCTGTCCGTCTTCCTGTTTCTCAGCCTGGCGATGGTCAAGCGCTACAGCGAATTGCAGAATCTGCGCGCTCGGGGAGCCAGCCCCGCGAACGGTCGAGGCTATCTGTTGGTCGATACG
>JANXZS010000091.1 GCA_025355385.1 Acidobacteriaceae bacterium
TCGGCTGGCTGCTGCATAAGCAGCAGTAATTCACCGCTTAGCGCCAGCGCGGCAGCCGAATGCGGGGCCAATTCCGTCGCTTGATCGACGCGCTCCTTCGCGGCGGCAACGTTTGCCTGTGCGACATAAACTTGCGTCAGCTTCAGGCGGGCGTCAACGGAATGCGGATCGCGCTCGATGGCCCGGCCAAGATGGCTCTCCGCCTTCGTCCATTCGCGTTGCTCGGCATAGATACTCCCGTAGACCAAATCGGAGAGGCTTGTTCCGGAAGATTCTTCGAGCACTCGCTCCGTTTGCTGCGTCGCCGCTTTGTCGTACGCCTCGCTGAGCGCGAAGATCAAATCGGGGTCGCCAGGAGAACGCTTGTTGGCCTTGCGCAGTTGCAATAGTGCAGAGTCCATCTGCCCCGAGTCCCACAGCGCCGTGCCCAGCCACATCTGCGCCAGTTTGTTTGAAGGGTCCTGCCGAATGGCTTCGCGCAGCAGTGCCGCACCCTGTACAGGTCGATTCAGCTTTACATTGTCGATTCCGAGCCAAAGGCTCACGCCACGCATTGACGGTCTCAGTTTTGCCGCTGAAGACAAGGCGTGTGCGGAGTCCTCAAATTTTGCCTGAGCATAGTAAACGAGTCCGAGGTTTACATAGGCCTCGGGTAACTCCGGTTGCAGTTTCAAAACAGCCTGGTACTCACGCGCCGCCGCGTCAAGCAAACCCTGCTGTTGGTCTTGTTGCGCCTGGAAAAAGTGTTCCTCGACCGAACGGTTTTCTTGCGCACCACTTGATAACACTAGCGCACACGCGACCTCGCTGAGCAACAGCAGAAATCTTATGGAACGAACAAAAGCCATCCGTTACCCCATCTCCCGGACCTCTGTGAAGAGGCCCGGGAAACATTGATGCTTTAAAACGAGACTCGAAGGTTGGCTTGAATACTTCGTGGCCCGTTTTGCCTGTTAGACGCCTGACCGAATCCAGGCGTTCCTGCCTGCGTGTTGAATCCCGTGTACTGGCCAGCTCGATTAAACGCGTTGAAGAACTCCATACGGAAGATGGTCTTTACTCTGTCTGTGTGCATGGGAATAACTTTCGAGAAGTTTAGGTCTTCGTTGTGGCTGGCAAATTCACGCAACTCGAGGGCTCTCGGTGCATTGCCAAACGTGAAATTGGGAGCGGGAACAAACGCGGCCGGATTCAACCGGAGACTCTGGCCGAATTTGAAGCCACCACCATGATAACCGTCGAAACTCTGCCCAGGAACGACATTGGGACGGGCTGAGGCGCCGAGGTTCGCCTGGGGCCCGGCAAAAATCCCCGAATCCCAGTTGGGAGAAGTAACTGCAAGAGGTGTGCCGCTCTGGTAACTCTGAACGCCGGCAATCTGCCAGCCTCCAAGCGCCGCGTTCGCAACCCGCCCCTGGTTGAGAAATCTTTTACCCCGGCCGAATGGAAGTTGATACGAGTAACTCAACACTAGCCGTTGAGGCGTGTCGTACTGACTAAGTCCCTTCTCGACTTTCAGATTGTAAGTATTCAGCGCGCCCGATGTGCCGTTCCCGTTCCATGCTGACTGCGTCGGATACTCCGCATCGGCGTTGGTAAGGGTTTTTGACCAGGTATAGTTTGCAAGTACCATCAGACCCGCTGAGAGGCGTTTTTGCATTTGCACTTGCAGCGCTTGATACGTGTAGTTGCCGAATGGATCCGCCATCGTCACCGAGTCCACCTGGGCCGAAGCATACTGCGGGAAAGGACGCAGGGCTTGTGCCACCGTGCCGCTGAATCCAAAATATGGCGCGGCTACCGCTGCATGACCCGCGCATGCCGGATCGCTGGCTTGTGCGTTAATGTCAGCGTGCAGACACTCGCCCAGCGCCATGTTGGCGGGGTTTCCCTGGTTGGGATCGTGCAGGAAGGCCTGCAGATGATCTCCGTGGTCGCCGACATAAGCCACGTCGAGAAGTATCTTGCCAGGAAGTTGCTGCTGCACGTCGAGGGTCCATGTTTGCGTGGTGCCCGGACGCGCAACCTTTGACATGATGAAGGTCGGAGATTGTCCGTTCAGGACCGTCGGATCGATGAATGGAGGTGTCGGTCCCGGGTAAGCAGCAATCTGCGACAGAACTACTACCGGAGCCTGCGGGCTTGCAGAACTTGGGTAGTTATAGCTCCCGAAGAATCCTGCTGAGTCATTTTCGCCGAAGCCGCCGATCTTCAGGTTCTGATAGTAGATTCCGTATCCGGCCCTGATGACGGTGCCCGGTCTTAGCTGGTAGGCCAATCCGATGCGCGGGCCAAAGGAGTTTTTGAAGGTATCCTGATATCCATTTGAGCCTGTCCTTCCCGGGCCATTGCCGAGGAATTGATAGGCTCCCCGAAGTCCGCCCGCTCCGGGATTCGGGAGGGTCGGATTCACAAAGGACTGTTGGCCGTGAGCCTCAGTTACGGGTGTAGGTATCTCGTATCGGAAGCCTAGATTCGCAGTCAGTCTTGGGCTGACCTTCCAGTCGTCCTGCACGAAGCCGGCGTAGTATTTGACTCGCCAGCCCAGCTGCTCAGGCAACGCGATGTAAGCATGTGAAGCGGCGCCCAGATAGAAGCTTGCGAATCCAAATCCAGAGTTAGAGTCAGAAGGGCTACTGGTTGGGCCGGTGTCGAAGTTAAACTGTCCAGAAGTGCCGGTGCGGATATTGATATTGAATTGCTGCAACCGCGCCTCGACACCAAATTTGAAGCTATGACGTCCATGTAGCCAGGAGACGATATCGTCATATTGGTAGGTGTTGTCGTAGAACTGGTTGGCGCCGTCGCTCGGCAACGCCGCGCTGTTCGGATAGTTAAAGTTGATATTGGGGAAGGTGGTATTCAAGACTCCCTTCAATCCGATCTTGCTGGGCCAGTTCCCGCCATAGCTACCAATGCCGCTGAACTCCTGGCGATAGCGCCGACTGAATCCTGCGTTGAAGTGGTTTAAGAGGTTGGCACTGAAGATATAGTCGTGGCCAAATCGAACATAGTGAGTACGTTGATTCGTCGAGCTTGCATCGAGGGGCGCGCCACTAATGACGTACCCTGTCGGACGCCAGTCATAGTCGTAGCTTCCGCTGATCTTCTGCTTCGATCCGATGTTCTGATCGACGCGAATTTCATACATGTTGGCGTTGGTTACGTTCGTTGACTGCTGGTAAAGGTTGTCGTAGGGAGTTGTAGCCGAAGCAGGCGCCTGGGGCAGATATTGAAACGCCGCTTTCGAAACCGGATCGGGCGCCTGCGTAACTTTGTTGCCGGGATACGGCATGCAAGGCTGCCCCTGGTTTGCTCCCGTGCACGTGGAGTAGTCATAGAGAATGTGCGCCGGGTACGTTGTGCCGAAGACTGTAACCGGGGTAAGCAGCGCCGAAAAATCGCCATCCAACATGGCTTGGGTGGGCGCCGAGTTGAGGCTATTTCCGCCCGTGTTGTACCGGAAGCCTTCATAGTTGAACATGAAGGAGGTCTTGTCGCGACCGTTATACAACTTGGGAATGTAGACTGGGCCGGAGACGATCCCGCCAAAATCGTTCTGCGTATCGACAGGCCTCTTCGACCCCTGCAGATTGTTAAGCCAGCTATTCGCATCCAACGACTTGTTTCTTAGAAAGTCATAGACGGACCCATGCAGATCGTTGGTGCCTGACTTCGTCACCAGGTTGATGAGGCCGCCGCTGGTTCGTCCGTATTCGGCGTCAAAGGTATTCGTCATGACCTTGAACTCCTGCACGGCCTCGACACTTATGCCATAGTTCATCTGCAGGTTCGCTGACGCTAACTCGATTGTGGCGCCATCCACAAAGATATCCGTGCCGGACTGTTGGCCGCCATTGAGCTTAAAGCCGCCCTGCTGCGTTGGGGAGTTTGTATCGGACCCTGAAAAGCCGGGCGTCAGTTGCACGAACTGCAAAGGATTCCGAACCGTTCCGTTGAATTGCAGGGGAAGAGCCTCGATCAGCTCGGTTGATACGGTCGTGCCGATATCCGATGACTCCGTTTGTAGCTGCGAGGCATCGTTGGTCACGGTGATGCTCTCCGTAGCTGAACCTACACGCATCGTCACGTTGACCGTGGCCGTGCTGCCCACGTTTACAGTAATGCCATTCTGCGTGTAGGACTGGAATCCTTGCGAAGTCGCGGTAAGTGTGTAACTCCCAGGCTGAAGCTCAGGGAACGTAAAAAGGCCGTCCGCGTTGGCTTTCGTCTCATAACGGCTGCCGGTATTCGTTCCGGTCAGAACAACATCGGCGTCTTGAAGGACCGCGCCGTTTGTGTCCTTCATAGAGCCGGTTAATGTACCTCTACCCGATTGCGCGACCGCAATGCCGCCGGCAGCGAGACCAACGATCATCAACAGCCATAGCGCCATTCGCCTTACTGCTTGTGCCTTAAAACTCATTGGGATCATCCTGCTCCTCCTCAAATACTGCATGTTTCTCAGACCTCCGTTGTTTGCTCAGTGATGCTTGCGGCGGGGGAGGTGAAGCCTGTCGCACTGATACCTCGAAAGATCCGGCCAGCTACGCCGATCGATAACAATTGCAATAACGCGATCACTGGCAGAGCATATTTGAGTGCGGCAGTGCCTGACCACCAATAAGCAATGATTAGGAACAGTCCGCAGCCCAGACAACGTCCCGTGAACAGACCAAATTCGTGGTTGAAGATATAGGCGTATTCGTTCCGTCCCTCCAGGCGGGAGACGACATCAATCACCTGCAGTTGAATCGGGTAGTATGCAAGGTCAAGCAGCGGCTTGGCCAGAATCAGACAGCCAATGAACACCAGCACGCCCACGGCGTTGAAGAGCGCCGTATTGATGACGGCACCCAGGAAGAAAAGCAGAAGCCCGGTTGCAAAAACGAAGATGCGATGCCCCGGAGCCGCGATCCGTCCAGCCATATACATGAGGAAGGCAGAGAAGACGCCGCCGATTGCCTGGGTGGCGCCCAGCGTGCCTTCCTGACCCACAAGCAGCATGATGAGCATCGCTGGCGCAGTAACGATGTATCCCTGCGCCAACCCCTTGAGCAGTGCCAACTCCAGCATGCGCCGCCACAGCGGATGAAAACTGAAGAAGACGAAACGAGTCGCTTCAGGATTGCGAAAGGTGCCGCGCTCTAGAATTCCTGCAGCAAGAATCGTGAGGCCAAAAACCACGGCCGCAACAATATGGTAGGCGCGATTGGGCAGTCCGCCCAGCCATCCATACAGAGTCGTTCTGCTGATAAACCACCCTATAAGTGCCGGCACTGCGACGGAGGCAAGCGTCGCGACGAACATCTCGACGCCGTAGTAGTAGTTGCGGTTGTCGTCGTTGGTTGCCGTCAATGCCAGGCAGCCGCGATTTGCCCAGAAGAGGCCAGTCGCAAGGCCCATGACGAAGCCAGATGTAGCAACCCCGATCGGCGTCAGAATGCTCAACTGCATCATCAGCATCATCGCCAGCCCCGACATCAGCATCCCGGCCGCGTACAGATGTTTGGCTCCCACCCTGCCCAGCAGTTTGCCGTTCAGATAGAAAGCGACCGGCGTTGCTGCATAGATCGATAGCTGGTACGTGACAACCTTCGCTACCGCCCGCGAATTCCGCATGACATATGCAGCGACAAAGATCTCGATCACCGGCAGCACGAGAGCGTAGATCATATTCGACGCCATTAGTACCTGCATCGAGTGAGGACAGCGAAAAAAAACGTCAATTTCCGTGCGAAGACGCTTCATGACTTCGCTCCGGAGGCCAGAGCGGGACTGTCGAGGATGCTGCGAATCGAGAATGTCGCGCCGCAGATCACGCTGTCTGCCGCGCCGTAGTAGACAGTCAGGGTGTCGCCATCGACAACGTGCCCGTTGGTGAAGATGACCTGACCGAAGAAGCCCTCTGTTTCATAATCGGCCGCTGGCTCCATGATGGGGGTCTCAGAACGGGCCAAAACCCGCCACGGCTCATTTAGGTCTAGCAACAGCGCGCCGAGGCAGTAGCGATTTTCCTTTGTGGCGCCGTGATAAATTTCAAGCCATCCCGCAGCCGTCTTGATAGGTGCCGCGCCCGCGCCGACCCGGGCGCTATCCCAGCAGCCTTCGCGGCTATGAGCCAGGCAACGATGATTGCCCCAGTGAAGAAGGTCGGGCGACTCCGCAAGCCAGATGTAGTTCCCCCCAAGTTCCGGGCTGCTCGGCCGGTGCAGCGCATAGTATTTGCCGCCTATCCGCTCCTCGAAGAGAGCGCAATCCTTGTTATGCGGAGAAAAGATCATGCCAGCATGTTCGAAGTGCTTCCAGTCGCGCGTGATCCTCAGACCCACCCCAACGCCGTTGCTTGAGACCTGAGTGTATGTCAGGTAGTAGACCGCCTCGATCTGTGCCACGCGGCAGTCTTCGATGCCGTATGTTTCCAGTTCTCCCATTCCGATTAGGGGCCGGCTATGCTCCGGTTCGGCAAAGTGGACGCCGTCTTCACTCGAGAGCAGGCGAAGGTGAGAGAGCGTCGTGAGATAGTCCTGCCCATCAAAGCTGATGACCCGTGGATCGGTTAAGTCCAGTCTTGGGTCGTCGGATCGGAACTCCAGAATCTCCAGCCGTCCGTCGGGACGCAAAATGGGGAAGGAGGTTTTGCCTGCGATCTGCGCGGGGCGCTCCGCGACTCGTACCAGCAACCAGGTCTTTCCTTCGAATCGGAATACTCCTGGATTCAGCAGACATGTCACTTCCATGCCCTCTGCGCTCGGACGCAGATCCTGCGGTTTGAGGATCGGGTTCTTCCCAAAGCGTCTCGCAAGATCGCTCATCATGAGCCTTTCGCTGCTTTCAGAGATCTCTCCGCCAGCTCTCCGAACGAAAGAAGCCGGCTCCGAAAGTCAAACGTAAGCCTGAGGACAGCACATAACATTGACAAGGGATTTACTTGGAAAATCATTTAGTATCAATGCGTTTAACATGTGATTCTCATGATCCGGCAGCGATGAAATCGTGGAATCTCAGCGTGGACCCGCGGGTGGGTCGGTCGTGGCAATTAGCGGGACGCCCGTCAGTCCGGGCGATTCCTCACTCTTATCGTTACGTATATTTTGGTCGGCGACTTCAGGGGCGAAGGCGCCTTGATTAAGGAGTTCGCAGTCTCGGGCATACCTTTCATGCATGGGATGTGTATGCTACGATACGTCGTCTGGGTCGAATGTTGAATCGTGTACTACTCTGCTCAACCTGAGGAAAACGGGACGAAACGGGATTGGAAGCGGATGACGGAAGTAGATCTGGATCTTAGGACAGATATCCGCTGGCAGTTGATCGAGAGGATCACAGCCAGCCCTTCCTTTCAAAAGTCGACGAGGCTCAGAGACCTGCTGCGCTTCATGGCAGAAAGAACCATCCATGGCCAGCCCCAAGATCTGACCGAACACCGCATCGGCAGCGCCGTCTTCGGCAAACCCCAGGACTACAGCGTCGTCGAGGACAGTTCCGTCCGCGTCCATGTGCGGCAACTGCGCCTCAGACTGCACGAATACTTCGATGGCGAAGGCCGCGACGAAACCTGCATCGTCGAAATTCCCAAGGGCGCCTACACGACACTCTTCCGGATGGTGGAGCTGAGGTCTGCTCAGCCAATCGCAGAAAAGACTCCGCCGCCGCCTGCGCAGCCCGCGGTAAGGTCCTGGAGCCGGCTGCTGCCTTGGGTGCTCGCAGCATTGTTGTTCCTCACTTCTCTTGTCGGCTGGTTGCACCATCCGTCCGTTACCAAAAGGGCGCCATGGCCGCTGGCGGCACTCTTCGATTCAGACAATCGCTCCCTCCAGATCGTTGTTGCCGATGTCAACTACGGCATGTTGCGGCTGGTCGATGAACAACCGGTCACGCTGGAACGATATCTCAGTCCGTCGTATCGCAGCGGTGATCCCATCTCCAACGCTCATCCCACGGCCCGTGAAGCGCGGGTGTTGAAGTATCTCTCCGGCTCGCTACTCACATCGTATGCAGACCTTGTTGTGGTGAACTCTCTCACTCGCCTCGCAGGGAATTCGAGCGACCTGCTCACCATTCGTTCAGCTCGGGAATTGCGCCCACGCGATCTCGAGGGGGGCAGCTTTGTCTTTGTCGGCAGCCCCTCTTCCAATCCCTGGGTCTACTATTTTCAGGACAAGCTCAACTTCCAAGAACGCGAAGGTGTGGTGGGCGAGAGCCCAAAGTTCTTTCAGAACCTGCGCCCCAAACCAAGCGAACAAAACACCTACCAGGGCCTTGCCTTTACTGGAAACTCAGGCGAGGACTACTCGACGATTTCTATGTTGCCGTTGCCTAACGGCCGCGGTAGCGTTCTCATCCTGCAAGGATTGCAGCAGGAGGGCACCGAAGCCGCCGGCCTTTTTCTTGCTGACGCCGAGAATCGTCAAAAGCTGCAACGCGCCCTTGGCATCTCCGACGCCCCTAGCCAACCCGTCTACTTCGAGGCACTCATCCGCACCAACGCCATCGCCGGCTCGTCGAACGCAACCTCGATCGTCGCTACACGTGTCATTCATCCCTGACAACTCCTTAACTCCGGACATATATAGTCCAGCGGCATCACTCGGCTTTCTTCAGGGCCAACGGCCCATATGCATTCTCATACATCTTTTTCATCTTGAATCTGCAAACATCAATGCGGTAAAGCTGCACCTGTCGCCCACGACGGCAGCGAACACGTGATGGCAGTTGTGAATTCAATCAATTAACAAATGTTTCCTACGTGAAGCCCTTGCGCCAATAACGGCAAAGAACGATAGAGTTGGTGTTTCCCTAAAGGGAACAGAGAAGAGTGCAACAGAAATGCAGACTCGCAGGGAGTTTCTCGGACTGACAGTAGGCGCGCTGGCCGCAGAATGCGCAACCGCCTCAGCAAAGCCATTTGCATGGACTGGCGCAGCAGTTTCCGCGGATATGCTAGGCAACAGGTTTCCGAGGCAGCCGTTGGAAAAACCCCTCGACTGGCCTGCCATGGCCGACGCCTTCCATGACTATGTCGCAGATCCGAGTCACACGATCGGTCGCACCAGACCAGACGGCACGCAATACTTTATCTCCGCACTTGAGGGAAAGAACGATGGAGGTCTCACCACCTTCGGCCCCCTCGTGCTGGGCAGCATTCTGCGCGGCGAAAATGTGTCCGAAGTTGCGCCATCGCTCGCCGCATACTTCAGCGAACCGGAAGGACTGTTCCTCGACGGTACCGGGGCCGATCTCTGCGAGTACTGGTACATGATGAATGTGAACGCCCTTGCCTTCGGCATCATTCGAAAGCATTTTGCCGACAGTGCCGAATGGAAGAGCAAGATTCGCCGGAGCGCCGATCGCCTGATCAAGATGGCACACCAGCTCGACTACGATTTCAACGATCAGGGCTACGACTTCAAAAAGGAAGCTGCCTTCACGCGCCAGAACATTTACCGCCAGCCCGACACTATCGGAGGCTACGCGTACGTCATGCTCTTTGCATGGGAAGTGCTTCACGACGCAAAGTATCAGCAGGAAGCGCGTGAAGCGATGCGGCGCTACCTGGCCTTTGCCAAAAATCCCTGGTACGAAGTTCCCAGCGGCGCTATGGCAGTTCTCACTGCGGCACGACTCGCTGCGCAAGGTGCCGATGTGGACGTTGCAAGAGCGCTACGCTTTCTCTCCGATGACAAAGTGGGTCTGATGGCCTCTGGCCAATGGGGCGGTAAAGAAGTCAATGGACTGATGGCGGGCTTCAGCACCGAGCCTCCCGAGCAGGTCTACAGCATGGAGTCGATGGTGGTGCTGCCCTATCTGCTGCCGGTCGTGCACTACTATCCCGAGTTTGCCGCGCAGATTGGTCGATACACGTTGAACGTCGCCGCAAACATGCGCTGGTTCTTTCCGGAGTATCTCCCCAAAGAAAGTCAGAGCCGCTCCGATCTCCCCGCCATCATTCCTTACGAACGGCTAAGCCGCACGGAAAAGGGACAATCCCCATACGCAACGGGTGACTTCGATGGTCATCGATCCATCTATGGGGGCGCGTATATTCTCTGGCTCGGTGAACTCCTTCGGCCGACCGCCGATCCCTTCGTTCTGCAACTGAACGTCAGCAAAAGCGATTTCCTCGACGAGAAGAAATATCCCACGTTTCTTTACTACAACCCAGCGACGACTGAGAAGTCCGTGAGCCTCGATGTAGGCCATGCACCCGCAGATCTCTACGATCTCCACGCACATCGCGTGGTCAGCCATGCCGTCGTCGGCAAGACCGAACTCCGCGTGCCGCGTGGCCAGGCGCGCGTGATCGTTCAACTCCCCTCGGGCTTGAAGCGCACAGTTGCAGGCCGAGTTGCGCTCTACGGAGATGTCCCCGTCGACTACCACTCCCTGAAATAAAGGGACATGCTGAGAAGCGCTCCCAGCGCCGAATCGATCCGGTTGCGACAAAGAGGAGCCCCGCTTATTTTCACAGGAGTTGCTACAGGTGTTCTGGTTCATCGAATCTCGAACACTGCATTGCCTATCTGGTTATGCGACCTCGGAATCATGTATCGGTAACATCTCAAGATCTGTGTCACTTCCTGGGATCAAACGCGCGTTCCTCATTCACCGGACGCTCATGGGAGTCAAGTATCTAAAACCCATATAAAACCTATTGGTAGTGGTTGTGGGCGTTAACGTTTGAAGTGCCCAGTTCGCTGGGTGTCCTCCTGAGCTTGGCGAGGTATCTCACAAGATCGGCGCACTTCTCTTCGATAGCTAGCGCAAAGACCTTGTGCCATTCCTTCGGAAGCACTCCATTAGAACAGAAGCAGGGTTACTGTAAGGTGAGCCACAGATCCCTGCAGGCATTTTCATCAAGAAAATGCCTACATCGCTGACGCTGGATACATCACACTATCCTTGCTTCTGCTCTAGGTATCCAGCCGTTCTCTATGGCGCTTGTGAGAAGGATGCGGACGTGGTTTACGTAGGTCTGAATCGAGTTCTTTTTGGACTTCCGGTCCTGCAAGTAGGAGCGGTGTGTTTGGCAATATGGCTTGGCCCACTTCGGCGGTTTGTTCTGGCCCACCCCTGGAACGTTGTGGTTAAGAGGATAGTGTTCCGTTCTGCTGGAGCGTAGCCCGTAGGGCGAAGCGGAAGTAGAACGGAAGCAT
>JANXZS010000095.1 GCA_025355385.1 Acidobacteriaceae bacterium
CAACATCACTCCAATCACCCAGTTGAATTCCCGCGGAGGCCGGTATGCGCCCCGGTAGAAGACCTTGAACATGTGGGCAAATACCAGGAAGACCATTGCGTGCGCAGACCAGCGATGCAGGTTGCGCAGGAACAAGCCAGACGAAACTACGAACTGCAGATCCTTGATGTCGTCGTAAGCCTGCGGCACAGAGGGATGGTAGTACAGCATCAACAGTATGCCTGTGATCACCAGAATGAAAAATGTTCCCACCGTCAGAGTGCCCAGGTACCAAGTCGCGCTGAACTTGACCATTCGCTTCCGCACTTTAGTCGAGAACAAGTGCAGGAAGATGTTCTGCTGAATGGCGAGAGCACGGTGCAGCGTGCTGGAACCCGTACCGCTACGGAAGACCGAGCGCCACACGCGTGTACCACTCAACTCGCCGAGATACTTATCGAGCTTGCCGGCCATGCTCATACCCTCAAAAATTCCATGGCGCGTATGTTTGTGGAGCGGTCGACCATCAGATCGCCTTCGTCGCTGACCCAGCTCCGAAGCCAGGCCAGAGGTGCCGGTGCGGGACCCTCGATCTTCGCTCCTTCGCGATTGAACTTGCTGCCGTGACACGGACAGGCAATGATGCCCAACTCGGGCTTCCACGTAGTCAGGCAGCCGAGATGCGTACACACCGCACTCAAGGCAAAGAAGCCCTCCTTGGAGTGGACAAGGTAAATCCCCGACTTTACGTCGATGGTCACCGAGTCCAGCGCGAAGTTTTCCGGTTTGCCCGCGTTGATGATAGGCGAAGGCTCATACAGGACATTGGGCGAGAGGAACTCATACGCAAAGGCTGCCGTACCCACTGCGGCAATGCCCAGCGACCCCAGGCCCAGCTTGGTAAAGAACGCGCGGCGATCGAATTCTGCGCCGTCGCCCATTTTCAAATCTTTTATCTCTTCCGGCATCATTTACCTCGGACTCCCGCTGGTGACGGGCGCTTTCGTTCGAAACGGTCCATCGATCGCTTCGATTGAGATCAACCCAGTGGGCTCAGATGGCACCAGGTTGTAGGACTCCATCGTGATAGTGCCTACGGGACAGCGCGCTACGCAGAGCCCGCAACGAATACAGCGCGTCTCGTCTTTCAACATCACGGAACCGGCCAAACTCCCGAGGTCGTCCGCCTTCATGTCTTCCAGTTCGACCCCGAACAGGTCTTCGCGCTCGCGCAGGTACTGCACCAGGTCAGGCTCAAACTCAATGCGATCCAGCGAGACTAGCTCCAGGCAGCTCTCCGGGCAAACATCGACGCATCCTCCGCAAAGGACGCACATACTGCCATCGAGTGGATTGCCTTCGAAAACGGTGTTGACCCAGCAATGGAGACAACGTTGTGCTTCCGTAACCGCGCTTGCTTCGTCATATCCGATTTCTACTTCGGTTACGCCGGTGCGGCGTTCCAAAGGAAGCATGGGAACTGGCTGGCGTACCAGGTCCAGCAATTCCAACGGCATCGCATACCGCTTCAGCACTTCCACTTCGATAATGGGATCGGGATGCTTTCCGCCACGCAGGTACTCGTCAATACCGACCGCGGCACGCTTTCCATCGGCGACGCTGTCGATGATCATCCGTGGGCCAAACACGCAATCCCCACCGGCGAAGATACCGTCCGCTGAAGTCATCAGAGTCTGAGGATTAACCGCAATCAGTCCGCGGGCGGAAATCTCGACGTGATCTTCCGGCTTTAGAAAATCAAGCAGCGGAGCCTGGCCAATCGCCATGATTATGGTGTCGCAGTCCAGACGGGTCTCGCTATTCTCATAAAATGTTGGATTAAACCGCTTGTTCTCGTCGAAGACTGACTTCGTCTTCAGAGCTTCGAGAGCGACAACCTTGCCACCCTCGCCTATCATCCGTTTCGGGCCCAGGCCAGGATGCATGATGATGCCCTCCCCCTCGGCCTCTTCAACTTCATCCAGTGCAGCAGGCATCTGATCACGAGTTTCCAGGCAGACAAGGTGCACTTCCTGCGCGCCCAGGCGCAATGCGGAAAGCGAAATATCCACCATCTCGCGGGCAGCCACGGCATGGATATTTTCGTCCGAAGGCTCGGCGTGTTCGACACCGGCAACATGCTGGCGGACCACCTCGCGGGCTGCAGAACGCGCCACATCCATGGCTACGTTGCCTCCGCCGATCACGATCACCTTTTTCCCGATAGTGAACTTGTAGCCCAGGTTCACGTTCAGCAGAAAGTCAATTCCCTTGTAGACGCCATCGAGATCTACTCCGGGGATGGTGAGGTCGCGGCTGCGATGCGCACCGACGGCGACCAGCACCGCATCGAATCCCTGCTGACGAAGGTCGGAGATCACGAAGTCTCGTCCCGCGGCCTGATTCAGTCTGAGTTCGATATCGCCCGCCGCAAGTATCTCCCTTACCTGCGCTTCGACGACATCGCGTGGCAAGCGATATTCGGGGATACCGAGATAAAGCATTCCACCAGCGACCTGCGCGGCCTCGAAGATCGTGACCGAGTAGCCCATCAAGGCGAGATCGTGGGCTGCCGAGAGGCCGACCGGCCCTCCTCCCACGACAGCGACTTTAAACGCGACCTTCGGTTGGCGGCGACCTTCGTTTACGTCGACAGGACTTCGCGACTCCGGTCCATGGCGCTCCGTGAGGAAGCGCTTCAGCGCGCGAATGGAGATTGGCCGGTCGATGTCTCCGCGACGGCATGCCGTCTCGCAGGGATGAGCACACACCCGTCCGCAGATACTCGCCAGGGGATTGGGTTCGCGGGATATCTCGTATGCTTCTTCGAATCGCCCCTCGGCGATCAGCGAGACGTAGCGCCCCGCATTGGTGTGAGCAGGACAGGCCATCATGCAAGGAAAGTTGGTGTTCAACCATTCCTTGTCCACCATCTTATTAATGTTACGTTGCAGCATAGGTGACCCGTTATTGCTTGAGTTGGGGAGGTAATCAAGGGAGGGAGTGATGGACTCGCTCCCTTGGTTTCACTTGCTGAGTGTGAATTCGGCCTGCGTATCGCCAGCGACCTTCACCGGATTCGATTTATTCTTCGCACCCTCATGCCATGCAGTGACGGTGTAGCTGCCGTCAGGAACGTTTTCAATCTTGAAGCTTCCCGACTTATCCGTCACCGCGAAGTATGGGGTTGGGGCTACGACAATGTATGCACTCATCTCGGGATGCACGTTGCAGAGCAGCGGCACCGCGCCCGGGTCATCGAACTTGAACGACTTCTTTTGTCCCTTCGGCCAAGTTCCCAGGTTGTGGCCGAGCTTCTTGTTGCCGCCCACCCCAGTCCAGAACACGTTATGCGCAACCGTGTCACTGTTGAGGAACTCCACCGTGGTGCCCTGCTGCACGGCCACAAGGTGGGGCATGAACATCAAGCCCTTCTGATCGATTACTGGCTGTTGCGTTGGAGCGGGAAAGGTCTTGCCAGCCACTGCGTCAACATAAACGACCGATTCACCAGAGACTCCAGAAACTTTTCCGTGGATCGATCCGGCATGCGCTGCCGCACTCAGAAATATGCTCGTAGCAAGAAATCCAAGAACTTTGTGCTTCATGTCTTCTCCTGTTTGCAAAAGTCTTTCGATTCGGTTTTTTAGTATGCCCATTCCAACCCTGCCACTGCGGAGTTGGTCCGGAATGAACCCTTCAACTGCTCCCCAGTGGCGGGGTTGTAAACAACCTGCGGAGGCCGTATCTGATATTCAAACGAAGCCTTGATGTTGGCGTGAATCAGGAACTGAATCCCAGGCGTAAAGCGGTTCCGCGTGGCGGAGTACGGCGAGAAATAAGCAGAAGGCGGAGGATTCGCCGGGTCGAATTGAAGCGCATTGACCCGATCGGCGGTCGAGCCTACCCGGTCCCACCGCATAATCGTCATAACCCATGGCAGGGCAAGATAATCTGCTTCCAGGAAACCTCCATTGAATGTGGCGGCCCTCGAAGCAGTGAAGCCGGTCGGAAGGCTACCTTCCGCAGGGGTGAAGGGCAGCAGGTTCTGATCGCGCCCCGCCATGTAGACCCCGAACAGGTTGAACGTCCGGTAATTGAAGTCGACGTCACCTCCTACGCGATAGAACGGCTCGCGTGCCGTGATGACCGCCGGGGTGATTCCGTCAGAGAGTGCGCCGCTGAAGCGCTGGACGGACCGGCCGTAGAAGTACATCGTTCCCAGTCTCAGATAGGTGTGGTCATGCGGCCCCGATGCTCCTGCTGCCTGGACCTCGTTGCGATTGGCCGCGTCCCGTTCGAGGTTGAAGCGGTAGGAGAATCTTCCATACAAATCTTTGAAGTTTGAGTCGGAGACAAACCCGACTCCATTGGCGGGTGAGATGTTCAGAGGAGCCGCGGATATACCGGTCGTGTTCTGGTCGACGACCGCGACAGAATAGTGATAGCCGCGGTAATTGTAACCGCCACTGATCTCAGCACCTACGGCAGGGTTTGAGAACGCAAAACCGTTGTTTACATTCTGCTGCGGGGACAATCCGTTCAAAACGCCTATATTGGCCTCGTCGAAGATGTCCCATCCGCTCAGATTCCACGAGCGGGCCGGGCTGAAGGGAAGGTCAAGCTCAAATTGGCCCACGCGGAGATTCAAAGAATCGGTAGGCAGCTTGAGCACCCGCCCGAGGTTGTAGAACTTCAGATAACCGTCTCCAAGGCCGCCATTTGAGTTCGCACCGCCGACACTGATGTCGTCGTCCGCCCAGAAAGCGATACCGCCGCCGAAATTCCCGGCTGTAAAGATGCTGAAGTAGCCGGGCTGGAAGTCAGTCCTCGGTATGAAAGTGCCTGGGATCCCTGCGGGTAACTGAGCATCGAAATTGTTTCTATTTCCGCTTACTGCCTGGAAAAAGGTGTTGTAGCGCATACTGATTGGCGGCAGGCCGGGTATCGTCCCCGGATAGATAACTTTTGGCCACAACTCGGCCTGCGCGGGTGCCCCCAGCATGATGGGCGGAACCTTCAGGAAGCTTTCATCGTCTTTGGGGAATTTGAAGCCGGCATCCTTAAACGCCTTGCCAAAGTCGTTAAGTTTGGGAAAGTCCCAGTGGCAGGTGCTGCAAGACGTGCCATATTGGCGCGAGAACGCCGGGATCGCATGACCGCTCGTTGGAAAAATTGAACCCAGGAGCCCAACCGCGACCATTCCAATTACACTGCCATTCCACCCCATACGTCCTCCACCCGGAATCACGCGTTCCTCATCGTGATCAGTCATCATTGTTAAAGTCCGGATGAAGAACAGGATGTGACGCTCGTCACGGAGCACGGCCACATCCCTGGTGAAGCAGATCACACGATGCTGCAAATAGGGCGCGAGACGGCAAATCACATGCATCCACAGAATGGGCCCGTAGATAGCGGGATGCCGTGGCCGCCGCAACAGGAGAAATGGGCCAGACCAGCCCATCGAACTTGAGCACTTCGGCGATGGCGACGTGTAGACGCCGAGGTCGCACGGGGCCTATGCGGGCAAACATAAATCCCCGCAGTACGACTATTTTTGATGCGCGTTGAGCTTGTCGATTGTGCGCTTCAACTCTTCAAGCTTCTGCCCCGCCTCGCCGAGCTTGCCTTCCGCCGTAAGGCGCTGGTATTCGGCCAGATCTTTTCCAGCTGTTCCTATGAGCGCATTCAGATTCACTTCGGGCTGGGGAGAGGATGCGGATGCCGGAGTCGGTCGTGAGGTTTCGGTGGGGCTCACGGACGAATTCGCTCCGCCGAAAAGACCCGCCAGAGCGGCCTCGAAAGTAGGTCCGTACGCGAGCCGGTCTTGAAGCGCGAGCACCACGAGGCGCAACTCCGGCATCGGGCTACGCTCAGCCTGCAAGTAAATCGGCTCGGCATACAACAGAGCGCTCCCGGTCGGAATCACCAGCAGGGTTCCGCGCCGCACGTGTGAGCCTTGCTGATTCCACAGCGTCAGTTGCCCGGAAAGCTGCGCGTTCTGATCGATTCGCGCCTCGATTTGCAGTGGCCCGTCAACCAGCTTGGTCTTCGGGAAATCGTAGACCACCGACGTGCCGTAGTGTGCGCCGTCGCTGCGGCCGGCAATCCAACCGATCAGATTATTGCGGTTGGCTGGCGTGAACGGCAAAATCGCTACGAACTCCATGCCGATTTCGCCTGGCAGTTTCATCAGCACAAAATTTGGCTGCATGGGCTGAGTTGTCTGTTCTCCCCCTTCGCCTAGGCCGACTTCGGTAGCGACTGTCCACAAGTCTTCACGGTTATAGAAAACTCCCGGATCCGTCATGTGATATAGGCCATACACTTCCGCCTGCAACTTCAGCAATAGCTCGGGGTAGCGCATGTGCTTGCGGAGCCCGGGCGGCATCGCTGCGGCATCTTTGAACAGACTTGGAAAGATGCGGCGATAGGCTGCCAGGATCGGATCCTCAGAGTCAAATGCGTAAAACGTCGTAGTGCCGTCGTAGGCGTCGATGACCACCTTGACGCTATTCCGCAAATAGTTAATGGAATCGTGGTCAAGGCGGTAATGGCGCGAGTAGGGATAGTTGTCTGAGAGCGTGAACGCATCCATGACCCATGACAGACGGCCATCGTCGCCGACCACGATGTAGGGATCCTGGTCGTAAGTGAGGAAAGGCGCCAGGGCCGCCACGCGGTCGCGGACGTTGCGGCGCATCAGCAGGCGACTCTCCGCGTTCACATCATCGCTAAACGGTAACTTTGCCAGATCGCCGCGATCGATCGCAAGGATGATGCGGCGCAGGAATCCGCCGAGGAGGATGCCTCCGTTACCTTCGTAGGACGTGAGGCTGTTGCTTTGGCCTTGCGGGTAGTTGAACTCCTTCTGCCGTGTCTTGACGTACACGTCGGTGTTGGTCAGTTCGCCGAAATAGATCTCCGGGCGAGTCACGGTAAGCCCGCGCACCGTGCTCTGGATCGGCATGTTGCTCAGCATCAGCGTCGGCAGCCCTTCCGCCGTGAACCCATTTACGGGATTCATCGTAATGCCGTAGCCATGGGTATAAATGAGCTTCTCGTTAATCCAGTTCCGGCTGCTCTCCGGCAGCTTGTCAACGTTCAGTTCCCGTGTGGCGAGCATCACTTGGCGCATGGTGCCGTCGATTTCATAGCGATCGATGTCGATGTCAGGAAAGTCGTAGTAGGTGCGAATCTCCTGAATCTGCCGCAGGGTGTCCTGGAGTGCATGCCAATCCCACAGCCGGATGTTCTGAAGAGTGGGCTGATTGTTTGCCGGATCGGCGGCCTCGATGGTCGTCTCGGCGGGAAACTCACGCTGGGCAAACCGGTCCAATCCATAGGCCTGCCGCGTCAACTCGATGTTGTGGGCAATATATGGTTGCTCGCGAACCAGTTCGTTGGGTTTGACGATAAAGCTGCTGACGTACCAGCCGACAGCCTGAAGTCCGACAAAACAGACTGCGGCCGGAAGGATGGCTGCCACAAGCCAGCGCCCACGTGGCACCCTCACGGCATTGACGGCTGCCATTACCGCCCCGAGAACGAGCGCCGCGCAGACTACGAGCAGGCCTGTGAGCGTGACGTGCGCGTCAGTGTAGGTCACACCAGTGAAGATCGTGTGGTCCTCGAATAATCGCTCAAACCGACCGAGATAGACACGCATTGCGAGGATTAGCAGCAGGAAGGCAGACGTGATGGAGAGTCCGCGCCAAGGCAAGGTGACGTGTCTGCTGAGAGTCCCGGTGAGGGCACGGGTTCCACCCGTAATGAGGATAAAGAAAATGGCGAATACACTAGTAACCAAGGCGAGCGTGAGCAGCCACCCGGAGATAAGCTGCCACGCGGGCAAGGTGAATAGAAAGAAGTTCAGCGGCTTGCCCAGAATCGGGTCGACGATTCCGCTAGTGCGCGGTGCGTACCAAAAGAGCGCGAGCGCCGGCCACTCCCCCATCATGCTGGCGCCGGTCACAGCGGCAATGACGATTGAAACGCCAATCGCGATGAGGTGCAGGACCGGCCCAACCGGCAGCTTCACAGGCTGCCCGCCGATGAAAATCGTGTGGTCGCTGGGCATATCGGCGAAATGCGCCCGCTTCAGAGCTAAAAACGATCCGTACAGAATGAGAAATGTGGCCGCTGCAAAAGCCGTGAATATCCCCCACTGCAGACTCAGTGCTTTCCAGAACACGGCCCCGTAGCCGAGCGATCCGAACCATAGCACGTCCACGCAATACGACAGCGCGGTCCGACTACCGAAGACAATGCCGACAAGGATGACGGCAACGATAATATAGCGGCGGCGACGCCGCAGGGGTTGCGTCTGCGGCCAGTCGATGGAATCGGGCAATGCTCCACCCCGTCTTCCCTGCATTGCTATTATCAGCGATACAGGAAATCAAATTCTACAGTGCCCGAAGAAGGGTGACCACTGTGCGGTTGGTGCGTGGGTTATCCAATTGAGACTTCTCACGGCCGAATCGGTACCGCTTGGCGATTCTGGTCTGAGGGATGAAGAACGGTGAAATCACCTCGATGGCGCTTCCTGACTGTGCGACGGGGGATGTTGAGGCTGCCTTCGATTGCCACAACTATCGTCGACAAAGACAGGGCATCACGCGTTCTTAGGCTCTTCCCTCGCGCGGAAGCTCACTACACTCTTGGCCTCCGCGCCTTCATGGAGGGGTTGCCTAGGCTATAGCGCATTCTTCGCGATGGCCTTAGCCGCAGGTTGCCGCTTATTCCATAACCCGTGGGGAAGCAAATAAGTAAATCCAGCAATGCCTTGCCACTGCGTCGAAGTCGCGGTGAGGCCGTGGTCAAAACCTAGATCGATTATGAGATTTGGTTTCACAGAGTATGCCAGCGCCCACAACGTCGCTGTGGCGGAATGGCTCCGCGAATGGGCCTCGCCTTCACCGGAGCCGGTCACTAGGGGCTGCGTGAAATGCCAAAATTCTCCTGTTAGCGTCAACTTGGGATATGGGAGTGGATGAGTTACAGATACAGTTTCGCCGAACTGCGCACGTCGGACCGCACCTGATTGCTGCTCGGAGACGATGAAGTTGGTGTCGTAGTGAAACTGGGCCACGTCCCCACTCGCCAATACCAGCGCGGATTGAGAAAAGCTGCCGATATCCAGGTCGGCAGCATTGCCGCTGCGAACTCGGTACACGTATCCGGCCGCTACCGTGGGCGATCGACCCAGCGCTCTGACAAGAACGACTTGCGCTCCTGCCTGGAGGTCGCCTTCCGCACGGCTATGCTCTTGTCCCTTCACACTTGCGGCGAACGGCTGACTCAGAACTTGGAACATTAAATGTGGGTTTACTGAGATTTTGGTTACCTGATTCACGCTGAACTGGCGGTCCAGTCTCGGAGAACCATTGGCCTGAACAAAGCCCTGTTCAAATTGCAGATAGCCCACGGGTGGAATTCCGGCGGGATTAGTCACGGTGGGTCGGGCCGGATTTGCCTCCGGTGTTTGCGAACTGTCAAGCTTCGATGTCGAGACTGTAGGTTGGGCCTGTACGCTGCTCTGGCCTAGGGCAGCAACCGGAGGTACGCAAAGCATACACATCAAGCCGGCCATGCCTCCAAGGTCGATCAGTCTCTGGCGCCAATCTGGAGAACCCGCTCCGAGAGGGTCATCATGGAATACCTCGCTTACCATATTGCATAGTTAGATGCATAGAAGCGATCGTCTGTGAACATCGGCCGATTCGCTGGAGGTGGCCGATGTGACGAGGGCACCGACCGCTAAGGGGACTCTCGCGTGCCCACCGAGTCTCACCCCACTTCCCCAGTCTGTGGCGCTTCAGCTTCTTGAACTGGCGGAATCACGCCCCGGTAGACCGTAGCCGGACAAGAGCGCCATGAGGATATAAACCACCTGCATCGTCAGACGCGCCGGCACGGTAGGCACCTGGACGCCGCCAACTATTTGGCCGGCGGCGTACACATTTGCGGGGAAGATCGCCACCATCATGATGGCGATCCAGAGGGCTGCACGGCGCCGCAACGCTGGTATGAAGAGACCGATAGCACCAAGGATCTCCAGTACGCCCGTGATCAGAATTAGAAGATGGCGCGCCGGAAAGACCGGAGGGATCATGCTGGCCGAAGCATCGGTACGGAACAAGTGCAGCAGCAGGGCCGAGACAAGCAAGGGCAGAGCCACAAGGATCCGCAGCAGCACTTGCATCACGCCGAATGACGCGTAGCGTCCCCGAGCCAAGCCAAAGAAAGCGAGTATAGAAGCCGCGAGTACCAGCATCGGAATGGCGTATTTCATTCGAGCACCTTCTGGTTGCCAACGTTTATCAAACGTATCTCGGATATTCCGAACTACAGTGTTACACTCCTGTGATCATACCCGCCGTCGCTAGTTGGTTCGGGCTCTTCAAAGGATCAAATTCTGACAAGGCCGGCTACGCAATCACTGCAGACTTGCTCGCGCGCCTGCGCCGGGACTGGAGGAATCCATTACCCTCCATGAAGCCAACCTGAATGGGGTCGCTGCCATTCCAACTTTCCTCCTACAAGTCGCCGGAGTACACTCTGAGCGCTAGCTACAACGATTCGCCCAGCCTTTACTCTCTTCTGCGCAATTCAAACGGCGCTGCGCTTGAGCAGGTAGTCCAATCCGCAAACGCGATGCCAGCGATATCCGTATGGCTCAAGCAGGACCAAGTGCTGACCGTCGGGGCCCGGGTGGCTGTGGTCGTCGGTCAGAAGATTCACTAGCTCGCATTGGTTTTCATCGTCGGCGCCCAGAGTGAGGCGCACCTCTCGCGGTTCTGCACTAAAGTTGGGAACGCACAGAACTGAGTTGTTTCGCCATTCGTACCGCATCGCCAAAACTTCCGGCATTCGGGTCGAAACAAACGAAACATCGTCTCAGCCGATCTCGGGCACTTCCTTGCGCATACGAATGATGCGCTCCATCCAGTTCATCAGGGAGTTGGGTTTGCGACGTTGATCTGCGACGTTGACGTGTTGGAAACTGTAGGGTCCGTCACTGATAACGGGCAGGATCGGTCTCGCGCTCTTGGTGAAGCCAGCGTTCGGCTCCGTCGACCATTGCATAGGCGTGCGAGCGCAGTTTCGCTCGGGCAGTTGAAGATCTTCGCCCATGCCTATCTCGTCCCCATAGCGAATCACCGGAGTGCCGGGCAGTGTCATCATCAAGCTGTAAGCAAGTTCCAATCGCCGTCGATCCCTCTGCAGCATGGATGCGAGTCCACGTCGAATGCCGCGTTGGTACAACTGCATATCCTGGTCCGGACCAAAGGCTGCGAAGGCTACGTCGCGTTGTTTTTTTTCAAGACGCCCAAGGTCAAGCTCGTCGTGGTTACGAAGGAAGTGTTTCCACTGAGCACTGGATGGCCGGCGCTTCGTGGCTTGCATCGCTTTCACGAGTGGGCGGGAGTCACCGCTGGCCAGAGCAAAGAAGAGGTGTTGATTGACCTCGAAGTTGAACATCATCTGCACCCGCTCGCCGTAGTTGCCAAAATACTTCAGGTCGGCATCCGGTAGAACGTTAGCCTCGGCCAGGATGATCGCCTCTCCCTCGCGACAGGTCAGGAACTGGCTGAAAGTCCTGAGCATCTCATACTGCTCTTCGGGCTTGGCAATGTTGGCGCCTTTCGCGGCAATCACAAAAGGAACGGCGTCCATGCGGAACCCTGAGACTCCAAGCTGCACCCAAAAGCCAATGATTTTGAGAATCTCTGCCTGGACTTCAGGATTGGAAGTATTCAGATCCGGCTGAAAGTCATAGAAACGGTGGAAGTAGTACGACTTGGCAGTTTCGTCATAATCCCACGTGGACTTCTGCACGCCCGGAAGCACAACGCCCGACTCGGCGTTCTTCAGCTTCTTCTTTGACCAGACATACCAGTCGCGGTATTTGGACTGCGGATCGCGACGTGCCTGCTGAAACCAGGGATGCTCATTGGAAGTATGGTTGACGACCAGGTCGATAAGTAGGCGCATGCCGCGCTGTTTGCAGCCCCGCGTGAACTCGACAAAGTCGCCGAGCGTGCCATACCATGGATCGACCCGTAGTAGTCCGCGACATCGTAGCCGTCATCCTTGAAGGGGGAAGGTTGAAAAGGCATCAACCGTATGGCGGTGACACCCATTCCCTGCAGATAGTCCAGACGGCGCATCAGACCCTGAAAGTCTCCGATTCCGTCGCCGTTGGCATCTATGAACGTGACAACCGACAGGCAACAGATAACCGCGTTCTTGTACCAGAGATCCTTGATCATTCGGGTGATCTTTCAATTTCAGAATTTCACTTTCAGGAGCACAGTTGAGATGCAGAAGGTTAACCCGCTGGCAGCGTCGACATAACATTACCGTGGCTAGCACTTCGGCGAAAAGCTGCAGCCCGTGTTACGGGGCTGCAGGCACTACACCTATTGCTTAGTATCCAAAGGGTGCATTGATCCCTCGAAGAATTGGTTCTGCAGCTTGAGGCTTTCCTGATCGCCTTTGATCGAGTTAAGGGCTTCGGCAATCTGACGCGACCACTCCTTCTGGTCGAACTCACCTAGCTGCTTATTGCCAGCCGCGCCTTCACCCGAGTAGTGATTGGGAAAACGCGCATACCACCAGATACCGGTGTAGACCCCTTCGGGGAGGGACTGCCGCTTCTGGTCGGCGCCCGATTCCTGGCCAGCACGATCCATGTGGACGAGGTCTGGGCGCGCTATCAGCATATGCGAGGTCTCCGACTCACCACCGTGCATGTCAATCTGAGTCTTCATTGCTGGGCGTCCCGGCACATTCTCGTGCGGTAGTCCGAAAACGTACACTACTGTAGTCCCGCGGACTGGCCAACTGCGACTGCGCGAAGAGCGGAAGCAGGGAGTCGTTTCCGCCGTGACCATTCACAATGACCACCTTCTTACAGCCGTTGCGCGCCATTTCCTTCACGGTTTCCTGCAGCAGTGTGAGTTGCGTAATCAGGCTGTAAGCCAGCGTCCCGGGTTGATGCTGCGCCTCGAAGATCTGTCCAAAGTAATACTCGGGGAAAACGACGGCGTACTCCTGCTGTAGGGCATTCAACACGGCGTAGCGCACGTCAAGCAGGTCAGTGCCCAACGGCAGATGTGGCCCGTGCTTCTCGATAATTCCGAAGGGAAGGACACACACCCCCCGCGCCTGATTAACTGCCGAGATGAAATCGGGTCCGGTAAGTTCTTCCCATTTTGTGGGAAGCCTGGTTTGCGCGAAACTAACTTCTGCCGAGAGTAAAAGAGCGAACAGCGTAAGGACTACGCTGCGTCTCACTTTGGTCATCGAATCCCCCGGGATCGAACAGAAAATTCTTACAGCAGAATGTCATTCTTCACGGTCGCACCGCTGCGACAGCCCTTAGTGCCAGAACCAGGTCAGCAGCATAGCTAAGATGGACGTGAAGACGCCCGCCATGACCATCGCTAGTGAAGAGACTGAGCCTTGCACTTCAGACCTGCGAATTAGGGACGCGGTCCCCAGGGCATGGGACGAGGTTCCAATCGCCGCACCGATAGCGTTGTCGTGCAGGATATGGGCTAGCCTTAGCACCGATGGTCCGAGGATGCTTCCCAGCACACCCGTGATGATTACCATCGCGGCCGTAATTGCCGGGTCGCCGTGCAGTTGCTCTGAGATTTCCATCGCGATGGGAGTGGTAACTGATTTCGGGATGGTCGACACGATGACTTCGTGTGACGCACCCATCATCCACGCCACCATGCCAGCCGTGACCATACCGACTATGGATC
>JANXZS010000098.1 GCA_025355385.1 Acidobacteriaceae bacterium
CTTGCTATGCTCTGGCCCAACTCAACAAGTCGAACCGCCTCTTGCTTGAACCCGAGCGTGTAACGCGCCTGCGTTGCCTTAATCACCTTTGCCCCTTCGCTGATTGTCAGCAATGGGATACGTTTCGCGGGGGCAAGATCAACCGCTGGCTCTGCTCCATTTGGGCTCAACTCGCTAACCTCGTCGACTCATAGCGGGCCGGGTATCTGTAGGGCTTATGCGCATCCTCAAGTTTGCTGTATTGGCCCATCAAGTTTTTGCTGCTACCGGATTCTACTAATGTCTTCAGTTCATCAAGCTTCCAGTTCAGCTCGATGTATCCGTCTCGCACGGTGACGAAGATGCCTGCCCAGATGGTGACTTCATTGAGTCCAAGATCGCCTTTGAACTCAGTTCGTATCGCTTGGCTGAGTGGCACTAAGGACTCGCGAAGACTTCACATTTCCCTAATCAGCGGGGAGCACTCCAGATTTAAGGCTGCGTTCTTGCTCATAGCCTGCATGATACGCACAGTGGAACAGTGGTTTTGTATCCCCTGTCACGTCAGGAATCAGCGCAATCGCCCACGAATCGCGGCCGACTGTAGGGACTGTTGTGGATAGTCGACATCTTAATGGTAGTACACGATAGAAGATCAATGACGCTGGAAGCCGCATAACAATTGGCTGAAGCACAGGCTATAGGACAGCAGCGTACGTTGCGGTAAGACGCCACGGCGTGCTCAGCATCGACGCCTCTCGTTGCACCCGAGCGCTTGCCCAGCGTGGGGTCTCGGAGTTAACTAAAAAAATGGACCTGCTCGCCGGAAAGTAAGGATTCGTTCGAATAGGTCGTAGAGTAGACCAACTCCCGATACGTCCTTTAAGGCGAGGTATTGGCACTGGCGGTGGTGTTTGGGTTTGCACGGCACTCTCCTCGAAAGGGAAACTGCGGTACCGTTTAGACAGAAAATAGAAAATGCTTCTTAATAAATAGGAATACTTGCTGGCAAGGAGAGAACGAGTCTGACGAAGATTGTTATATTCCGTTCGGACATGCTTAGCAGACTGACTGGTTTTGAACTGCGCGTTGAATTCGGTGGGAGGCAAGTTGTGCGACGTATCAAGGCTTTTTCATTATCGATCCCGCTTTTAGTCCTGGCGTCCTGCTGCGACCAAGCGACGGCAAGCGAAGTGCGCGTGATGAGCGGAGGTTGGGTGCTCGCTGCCGATGCATCCACCGGCACATTTTCCGTCGATGCGGGTCCTCTCGGTCGTCTGATTGAAAGCGGACGCTTCTGGGTTCGCGAAGAGAGCGGGACCCGCCAAGCGAATGGCTGGATCGTCCAGGCCGTTAAAGAGGCTCTCGTCATCCGCACCAACGAGCCCAAGATGGAGTGGAAGCTGAGCGTAAGCGGAGACGTGCTTCATGTCTCGAGCACGGACTATCGCAGCTTGCTGACAGCGGAGGCTCCTTCAAAGATCGATCGCATCCTGGTCCGCCTGCTCGATAAAGAGGGAGGGCCGGTGGTGTGGTCTGGAACCGGTGAAGTGGCGGACGGATACGGCGGGAACTACACGCGCAGTTCATCCTTCCTTCCTCGAACCAATCCAGACGTGATGTACGTTCGGCTGGGGCGGCTGGAGGGCAGAGGATTCCACAGCCTGTTTGATCGAAGTACCGATACTGCGGTCGACTTCCCCGAAGATGCAACGTTGCATCGCGACGAATCGAACAACGACATTCTCAAGATCACGATGCCGGTTGCGGGAAACTCGATTGTCCGCGTGGAGCGCGACTACTACACGCGCGTACTCGGCGTACCCTACTACGCCAGCTACGACGATCGGCGATTTTCCACGGCGCCGATCGTCTGGTCGAGTTGGACCAGCTATTACGAAGCTGTTCGTGAGCAGGACATTACTCTAAACGCGGAGTGGCTTGGTTCACACCTCAAGCCGTATGGGTTCGAATACGTCGAACTCGATGACGGATACGATCGCGGCCCAAAAGGCGAGCACTATTGGATCGAGAACTGGGATGAGAAGAAGTTTCCGCACGGGGCCGCTTGGCTGACGAAGTACATTCGCGATCACGGAATGAAAGCCGGAATATGGCTCGTACCGAATTCCTACGCGGGCGCGCTGCAGAGCCATCCCGAGCGCTACCTCTACGACAAGAAGGGCGCAGTGGTCCAGGACTACAGCACGCCGGCGCTAGATCAGACAAATCCGGCTACCTTTGACTGGCTCAACATGAGTTCGGCGTGCTTGACGGGCGGGGCTTTGATTACTACAAGTTTGACGGCGAGCATGCGCTGCCGAAGTATGTGCCGACGGTGGACGTCAGTCGGCTTCACGATTCAAGAGCGGATTTGTTAAAGAACTTTCGCGAGAGGGTGAAACTCATCCGCGAGACCATCGGTCCGGATCGCTTCATCGAGTCGTGCCCTGCTGGAACGCCATTGAACAGCATTGGATTTGTCGACTCGTATTTCAACGGCGACGATCTCTACAACAATTGGCAGGGCAGCTACCCGCTGTTCAGCTCAATAGCTTCCAACCTGTTCTTGAATCACCTGCTGGTATACGTGATGCCCGGCGAAGGCACCGAACTTGGCGAGCCGATGACGGTAGAGGAAGCAGGCAGAAAGCGGCCGTCGGTCGTGGTGGAAACAGAGAAGAGCCGCGAAGACCCAATGACCGGTTTCGGAGTGACGGATGCCGAGGCCCGCACGCTGGTGAGCTACGTCGCAATGACTGGCGTTGTTTACCCGCTTGCGAGCGTGATGCCCGAGTTGCCTGATTCACGCGTGCAGCTGCTGAAGGCAACTATGCCGACTCTCCCGATCATGCCTGTCGATCTGTTCAGCCGGGGCAATGACAACAACTGGGATACGTTCCGCCACGAGCAGCCCGATTACTACATCCATAACTACCCCGAGATTCTCGATCTCAAGGTGAATTCAGTCTCAGGCCGTTACGACCTGGTGGGCCTAACCAACTGGCGCAGTACGCCGGCCACGAGGACACTCGATCTCGCCTTGAAGTTGGAGCTTGATCCCAAGATCCAATAGGTTGCTTTCGATTTCTGGAATCAGGCGCTTGTCGGGGTCTTCAAAAAAGATATTAAGCTTGAAGTCGGACCACACGATACTCGGATACTTGCCATCCATCCGCTGCAGGGCCATCCGCAACTGATAGGGAACTCCCGGCACATTTCCGGAGCCTTCTCGGTGCTGGCAAACCATTAGGACGGGGAGAGGTTGGTGCTGAGCGAGAAGTCGCAGACTGTGGGCGACGATCCGTACACAGCCTGGGTTTATTGTCCTAAGGGTTTCTCAGTGCGGAGTGTGGAGGGAGCTGCCACCAGCGGAAAAGCGGTGGTGATGAATCAGAAAGCGGAGGGCGAACTTCTAGGCATCTCATTTCGCGGTGGCGGCGAGACGGTGAGTTGGACACTTCAATTCGACCATGGAAACATGTAATCCGCATGTCTCCGAGAAATTCCGTCGTCGGCCGAATTGAAACCGGCGACTTGAGCCGCTTGATCTTCAGCAACGAAAGAAGAATGCTCCAGCAAAGTTGAAACTTCCGAGTTGCCCACAAGCCGACCGCAATTCAGAAAAGAGCGCTGGTCTCCTCGAATAGCGTATTGGCCCGTAAGCAAAGGTTGAGAGTCGTGACGACTAAACCTAAGACCGTTGGACTTAACCGAATAGAGTTGCTCGCCGTGGGCGTAGTCCTAGTGTGGTCGTGGGTCGGAGCCAGCGACCGAATGACTTGGTGGCTAGGAACCTGTTGAAATTCGCCGCAACGCAGCGGATTTTGTGAGGATTTGGGTTTTTTGCGGGTTGGAATTTGTTTGCATCGAGAGTTTGTGCAGCGTTTGTGGGCTCCGCGGGCGCCCGGGAGTCTATTCCTGCGCCTGCAACCATGGATCAGGCACACTGCTGTCTGTGTCGTGCCGAAGTTCGTTGCTCGATCAGTCTTGGTAGTCGGATCAGATTATGCGCGGCGCAACCGAAGACGAACAGCCAGTCCACTTTCTCCAAGCCGCACAGCTTGACCTGGCGCAGCGGCCCGGTCTGCTTCAGTTAGCCGAAGCCCTTCTCGACCAGCCATGGGCGACTCAAGCTGACGGCATATCCCGGATGCCGAGTGGTCCTGCGATCCAGGTTGCTGCGCCGTCCCTTGTCGTTCTTCGTAACATGCGCAGTGCCGTTCAGCTCGCGGCTGGCGGCAATAAAATCCTTCGTGTCGTAGGCATCCCGGCGGATCTTGCATCGGGGTCCCCGGAAACAGGTCTTCGTCGCTGGGGTGCAAGCACTGCGAAGAGAGCGGGGTGGTTGCGGCAACACTACCGGTGCGGATCATTGATAAGAGCCTGGTCAGCGATCAGGTGATCCTCGACCGGCGTCTCGTCAGCTTGTATATAACTCCCACCGACTAACTCGCGACCCATGACTCCTACCAGAGGAGTCAGTAAGTCGCCGACGCGCATCACCCAGCCATCGATGGTTGCTTGTTGAGTTTGATCGTTTCGTCGAACTTCCGCCGGGCGTGCGCCCAACAAGCGGCATGCACCATCTTCGGTCCGCCAACACGGTACGATTAGCGAGTGCTAACGCAAGCCGCGCCGGATCTACTGCCTCGCATCACCCCAGAAGTGGCCTTGTCGTCGCGATTTGGCTTGTCAGGCGAAAACACTTACGCCGTGGCGCGCCGCTGCTCTTCAACCCGTTGCTGTCCACCGAGGCGCACGCTGACGACCTTGGACACGCCGGGTTCCTGCATAGTTACGCCATAGATCATGTCTGCAGCGCTCATCATTCGCTTGGAGTGGGTAACCATCACGAATTGAGTATCGCGGCTCATACCGCGCAGCATTTCCGCCAACCTGGCGACGTTGCTTTCGTCGAGTGGAGCATCGACTTCGTCGAGCACACAGAATGGGCTGGGCTGGTACTGGAAGATGCCGACGAGCAGAGCCAGGGCCGTGAGCGCCTTTTCTCCGCCCGAGAGCAAAAGGACATTCTGCAGTTTTTTGCCTGGGGGAGACGCGACAATGTCGATGCCGCTCTCGGCAGAATTCTCTTCGTCGGTGAGGCGCATAAAGCCCTGGCCGCCGCCGAAGAGTTTCGCGAAGGTCACGCTGAAATTCTCATTGATGCGAGCGAAGGCCTCGTCGAACTTGGTGCGGGAGATCTGGTCAATCTCCTTAATAGTAGATTGGGTGTTCTCGATGGAGTCGAGCAGATCCTTGCGCTGGGTCTCTAGGAACTCGTGGCGCTGAGCGATCTCGGTGTATTCCTCGAGGGCCATCATGTTGACCGGACCCATTGCTTCAAGGCGTTGCTTGAGGTCGCGGCAGGCTCCCTCTTCGCCAGCCAGAGCGTCATCCCCGAGCAGCGAGATGTCTTGTTGTCCACGCAATGCGATGGCTTCAACGCCGAGATCGTTTACGCATGCGGCCTCGAGGTGTTCGAGGTCGGCGGCAAGCTTGGCGGCGCTGGCGGCACGGGTGCTGCGCGTCTCACGCAGTCCATCGGTTTCTGCGCGAACTTGTTTAAGCTGATGTTCGGTTTCGGCAAGAGCAGCTCGCAAGGCGTGAGCCTCTTCGCTCCACTGCGCGGATTGCTGCAACGCTTGTTCGCGGGAAGCTGCGAGCGACTGCAGCTGGCCTTCGAGGTTCGTATTCTCGATCGCGCGCTGGTTTTTTTCGGCTGCGGCGGATGCAAGTTGCTGTTGCAGGTGCGCGACGCGACGCTCGAGGTCCGCGAACATGCGATCGATGCGCTCGAAGGCAGCCTGGGCTCCGCTGCGGCGCTCTTCCAGGCCGGCAAGTTGTGCGGAGACCTGCGCGGCCTGCTGCATGGCATCCTCGCGTAGATTGCGAAGCTCCAGCATGGCACGCTGCAAATCTGAGAGGCGGTCCTCTGCCGCTTCGTGTTCTGCTTCGAGCTTCTGCGCTTCCTCAGTCTTTTGTTCGATGAGCGCTTGCTTGGCGAGGCGCGCATCCTTATTGCGCTCCGCCTGAAGCAGCCAATCCTGCAGGCGGCGTTCGAGGCGTTGCACTTCCGCGTCCATTTGCCTGAGGGCAGCACTCTGATTGGCGCTCTCGCGCTCGGCGTTGCGGCGTTGCTCGCCCCTGGCTTCGAGTACGCGCGTCAACTCGGTGAGGTTGTGGGCGAGCGAGATCGCGCTGGACTCGGCGGTGGCGAGCGCCGCAGCCACTGCCTCAAGCTTCAGCTGCGACTCCCGTAGCTCGCGCTTGATAGCGAGGGGACCTTCCGCCCGCGGCTTGCCGCCGGTGACGGTGACGTTGTGGAAACACTCGCCAGAGGGTGCGAGGAAGAAGGCGTGGGGATTTTCTAGCGCCAGCGAACGGGCGATATCCGCATCCGGGGTGACGTAGCCCTCACGCAATTTGGGGAGAATGACTTCGAGCGAAGTACCGAAGCCGTCCAGCACGCGAACGCAGTCGCGCAGGCGAACCACGCCCTCCTGATGGCGATATCCGGCTTCTCGCGATTCCGCTGCGAAGGAGAACTTGGCCTGTGAGTCATCGGGATGGACGAGGAAAGTAGCACGCCCATCTACATCTTTCTTGAGCAGGCGCATGCCCTCGTGCGCGGACTCCCAGCTCTTCACGACGATGTAGTTGAGCTCATCGCGCAGGAATTCATCGACGACGCTCTCGTACTGTTCATTGACCTCAAGAAAATCGGCCAGCATTCCGACGGGGGCAAGACCGCCGCCCAAGGAATTGGAATGGAAGAGCTTGCGCACGGTGTCAGTGGAATAGCTGTGCTCGCGAATCAATGCGTCGAGTGAATTTCTTCGACCCGTGAGCGTGGCCAGTTCCGCGTGTAGCTGGTCGCCATGGCGGCGAATCTCCACTTCCTCTGTGCGCTTGCCTGCGATATCCGCGCCAAGGGATTGGATCTCTCCTTCGAGGTGCGCGAGGGTTTCGGTCACTGTCTCAAAGCTTAGCGATGCCTGGCCGCGTTCGGCGCCAAGTTGCTCCGCTTCTTGCCCCGCAGCGTTCCTCTCTGTTGCGAGGCGCTCCGCCTCCCGCTCCAGCGACGCGAGGGACTCTTCCGCCTGGGCAGTCTGGTTGCGAGCTTGCCCCGCCAGCGTTAACAGTTGCATGGTGGAGCGGCGACTGGTCTCGAGTCCAAGCTCGGCTTCGCTGACCTGCCGGGATGCGGCCTGGGCCTGCTGGTTGCAAACCTGAGCCTGCTTGCGGAAACTCGCCGCCTCCTCCGCAGCAGTTTCGAGAAAGCTACGCTGCGATTCACGCTCGGTGGTCAGGCCCTGCAGATGCTGCCTGGCCTGCTCGAGTTCGGCGATCCCGGCTGCGCTGCGGGCCTCGAGCTCGGCGATGCGCTCTTCGTTCGAATGTCGACGCTGAACCGCGCGCTCCAGTTCGATCGCGGCTTGGTTGGCGCGGGTAGTGGCTTCCTTGGCGCTGGCATCGAGCGAGTAACCGCGCGTGGTGCCCGAAGTCTGCTCGGATTCGAGTGCTTCTACTTGGTGGCTATGTTCCTCGATCTGTGTTCCCATGGCTCGAATCTCGGCGGCGAGCGAGGCCTGCTCGGCGTCCATCTGGGCGATGCGACTGGCGAGGACTACGCGCAGCCGGGCGCGCATCTCTTCACGGAGTGCGCCGTAGCGCTCGGCCTTGGCAGCCTGCCTCTTCAATGATCCCATCTGGCGCGTTACTTCTTCGAAAATGTCGTTGACCCGCGCGAGGTTCTGTTTAGCCTGCTCCAAGCGCAATTCGGCGAGACGCTTCTTGGTCTTGAAGCGGGTAATGCCGGCCGCTTCCTCGATGATGGAGCGGCGGTCGTAGGGCTTGGAGCTGAGTAGCTGGCCGATCCTCTCCTGGCCGATGATGGCATAGGACTCAGGGCCGAGGCCTGTGCCCATGAAGATGTCCTGTATGTCGCGCAGGCGGCAAAGCTTGCCGTTCAGCAGATACTCGCTCTCGCCGGTGCGGAAGAGCCGGCGGGTAACAATCATCTCGCCCTGCGGCGGAGTCTTCTGAAACTTGCGGCGCCGGATTTTCAGTATGACCGCGGTCTCGGCGACGCTGGATGAATTGGCGTCTTGAAGCAGGGAAGTTGTGGCGGAATGAGCTTCCTCTTCGATGATCTGACCGGGCTGCGAATCGGCAATGATTTCTTCGACCTCGGCAGCATTGTCCCGGCGAATCTTGTCTTCGTCCCAATCGTGGTTTAGCTCGTTCTCGATGACGACTTCTGGTTCGTCGAGCAATGGTCCGCCCACATAGGCTTCGGGATCGATCAGGGTAAGCGAGACCTCAGCCATGCCGAGAGCCTTGCGGTCGCGGGAGCCGGCGAAGATTACGTCTTCCATCTTGCCCCCGCGCAGGGTCTTGGCGCTTTGCTCGCCCAGCACCCAACTGACGCCGTCCAGGATGTTGGACTTGCCGCAGCCGTTGGGACCAACAACCACGGCAATGCCCTGGCCGGGTACGGTCACTTCGGTGCGGTCGCAAAAGGACTTGAATCCAAGGATCTGGATTTTTTTCAGTTTCAGCACGGGGTCACTCCTTTAACGATTGGCTTCGCCTAAAGAAGCCGCCTGCATGTATTCCTGCTGCTGCGATGTGCCTGGAGTCTGAGATTGCGCAGCTTGTCCCCTGACAGAATCTGGTGCCTTACCTACAGATCTATGAGAAATCGTCCAGCCCAATTTAGCCAAGCTCCTTAGTCAAAACTCTAGCGAGCGAAGGAGGGCCGGTCAACCAGCCCACCCCAACATCTTGTGGATAAGGCGTACGCAACCCAAAGAAATGGGCCTATATTGCATTTTAGAGCTCATTTGAGGGCTTGGGCGGGGCAGAGTGTTCTGTTTATCGCACAGATTGTTTTTTGACACTTTGTGCACATTCAACAATACTGTTTGCTATGTTGTTGCATCCCAATGGCCTCCTCACCATGGCCATGTGCATGTGTATGCACATGGGAACCGTTGGTGCGTGTGGAGACAAACTGAAGAGCTGAAGCGACAAGCAGATTCAGGTTCCAGACGGCCCGGTCCCGAAAAGGATTCGGGCCGTCCTCATTGCAGGCGCGTGTACATCCAACCAACCGTAGAAGGAGCAGGAAATGTCAGAGGAAACACCGAAGCAACAGTTAGCAACCCTCGCTGTACATGCCGGGCAAGTGGTCGATCCCACGACCGGTTCGCGGGCTGTCCCCATCTATCAGACGACCTCGTATGTTTTCAATGACTCCGACCACGCTGCCCGCCTGTTCGCCCTGCAGGAGTTTGGAAACATCTACACGCGCATTATGAATCCCACCACCGACGTCTTCGAGAAGCGTATTGCGGCGCTGGAGGGGGGAGTGGCCGGACTGGCAACCGCATCCGGTCAGGCTGCCGAGACACTTACCATAACCACCCTGGCTGCCGCGGGTGATGAGATTGTTTCGACGACGTCGCTTTACGGGGGAACTTATAACCTCTTTCACTACACGCTGCCGCGGCTGGGCATCACTGTCCGCTTTGTTGACGCGGATGACTTCGACGGGCTGAAGGCGGCGATCAATTCGCGTACCCGCGCCGTCTATACCGAGACGCTGGGCAATCCCAAGCTGGATGTGGCGGACATCCAGAGAATCGCGAACATCGCGCATGAGCACGGGTTGCCGCTGGTGATTGACAACACTTCCGCCACGCCGATGCTGGTTCGCCCCATCGAGTGGGGCGCAGACATCGTCTTGAATTCGGCAACAAAGTTTATCGGCGGACATGGCACAACCATCGGCGGCATCATCGTAGATGCGGGCAAGTTCGACTGGAAGGCTTCCGGCCGATTCGCGGAATTTACTGCGCCGGACCCTTCTTATCACGGGCTTTCCTACACGGATGCCTTCGGGCCGTTGGCCTTCATCCTGAAGGCGCGGGTGCAGGGGCTGCGTGACACAGGTGCCGCGCTCTCGCCCTTCAGTTCCTTCCTGCTGCTGCAGGGGACTGAGACGCTGCATCTACGCATGGAGCGCCACTCGCAGAATGCACTCGCCGTGGCTAAGCATCTCGAAGGACATGCCGGAGTGGAATGGGTGAATTATCCGGGACTCAAGTCGAGCAAATACTATGAGCGCGCGACAAAGTACTTTCCCGATGGCCAGGGCTCGCTGCTGACCTTTGGCATCAAGGGAGGATACGAAGCCGGGAAGAAGCTGATTGATACACTCAAGCTCTTCTCGCATGTGGCAAACATCGGCGACAGCAAGTCGCTGGTGATACATCCTGCCTCCACTACACATCAGCAATTGAGCGCCGAGGAGCAGGGCGCCACCGGTGTAACTGCCGAACTGGTGCGGTTGTCGGTTGGCATCGAGGACATCCGCGATATTCTTGCTGATCTGAACCAGGCGATTGAAGTAGCCAACGGCCATTCCGCGCAGAAGCAAGAAGAGCTGGCTGCAAGATGAGCACTCAGGAAGACTGTAGTCCCACGTTTTTAGTACCCACGCCGTCTTTTGAGGGAGACTTCGTCGTTAACGAAGTGCTCTCCCTCGAGAGCGGCGAGGTTCTGGCGTATCCCACTCTGCACTACGCAATGTACGGCCACTTGAATCAGTCACGCGATAATGCGGTGCTGGTATGCCATGCGCTATCGGGTTCCGCGCAGGTCGCGACGTGGTGGCCACAGCTCTTCGCTCCCGGAGGATTGCTGAATCTGGAATGCGACTGCGTGATCGGGATCAACATTTTTGGATCCTGCTATGGATCGACGGGGCCAAGTTCGACCGATCCAGATACGGGATCGCCCTACGGGCCGACCTTTCCGCTGATCAACGTGCGGGACATTGTGCATGCCCAGGCACTATTGATGGAGGCACTCGGCATCGCAAAGTTGAAGCTGGCGATTGGTGCATCTATTGGCGGCATGCAGGTTCTGGAGTGGGCCATTCACTATCCCGAGCGCATCGCGCGAGCCATCAGCATAGGAGTGGCGCCGCTGGGCGCGATGGGGCTGGGGCTGAACCACCTGCAGCGGCAGGCTATCCAGCTTGACGCGGCATGGAAGGGCGGCTACTATTCGCCAGATCAGCAGCCACATGCTGGATTGGCGCTGGCGCGATCGCTCGGCATTATCAGCTACAAGTCGGTGGAGCTGTTCGAGCAGCGCTTTGCACGCAAGCCCAATCGCAATGGGGAGAATCCATGGATTTCAAAGGCGGCGGGGCAGAACGGACGCTTCGATGTGGCGGGATTTCTGGACTATCAGGGAGAGAAGTTCAACGACCGCTTCGATGCCAACTCCTACATCTGCATAACCAGGACCATGGATACGTTTGATCCGGTGCGCGCGCATGAATCACCCTATTCGGCATATGGCCGCATCCAGGCGCATCTGACGCTGGTTGGCATCTCGACGGACTGGCTCTTTCCCCCTGAGGATATCCGCTCGCTGGGAGCAATTATCAAGGCTGCCGGCGCGCGTTGCGACTATCGTGAGATGGCCTCACTGCAAGGGCATGACGCGTTTCTCGCGGAGCCGGAGCAATTGGTGCGGCTCTTGACTCCGGTGTTTGAGTAGGGGGGGTACTTCTTCGCGGTACCACGAAACTGCGGGCTGCATCCCTATGGCTTTTTTGTAGGTCTTAGCAGAACTTCGCTGACAAAGGATTGCGGAGCCTGGCGCACCAACATCTCTACGACGCTGGCGACGTCGTCCGGTTGAACTTTCCCGGCTTCATCCTTGAAACTACCGGGGTCACCCTTACCCCCAAAGCCTGTATTCACGGAACCGGGAGCAACCACCGAGACTCGTATCTTGTGCTTGCGCAACTCTTCGGCGACGGAGTAGGTGAGTCCGTTGAGGCCCCACTTCGATGCGGAATAGGCGGCACCATTGGGTAAGGGGTTCTTCCCCGCAAGGGAAGAAATGTTGATGATGTGCCCGCTCTCCTGCTCGATCATCAGCGGCGCCAGAGCACGGATCATGAGGAATGGCGCACGCAGGTTAGTGGACATGAGGGCGTCCCAATCCTGAACTTCCATTTCATGCAAGGGTGCGCCGCCCATTCCGATACCCGCACAATTGACCAGTACGTCGCATCGCGCATAGTTGATCCGTACGTGCAGACCCAGCATGGCGACGGCCTGGTCGTCGCGCAGATCGCAGGGAAAGACCTCGGCTCGGCCACCGTCGCGGTCAATGTCTTCACGCACCCGTTCCAGGCGTTCGCGGTCCCGGGCAAGCAGCACCACCGTCATGCGCAGGGCAGCAAGGCGACGGGCTATGGCCTCACCGATTCCGCGAGCCGCGCCGGTAACGACTGCAACGTGGGAACGGAATTCTCCTGTCAAATCGTCCATTGTGCTTTGCCCTCGGTTATTTTACGATAAGTTCGAAGATGTGAATGGCGTCGTCAGAGTGTATGCTATCTCGACGATGCTGGGAGATCGGTCATCCCCCCCAAGACCGATCCAGCTTTTGATGAATTGACAGAGGGAACGACCTAGAAAGTGCGAACTTGTCACACGTCCAGGCATTTTATAATCCAGCAAAACTCGCGTCGGTGCTTACGGGTCTACGGTTGTAGACTCGTCGGCGAGTTGAGACGCGGGTCTCCCTGTATACGGTTCGGTTTCGGCAGCAGCGAGTCACAAAATTGATTTTCGCATTTCCCAGGAGCGTTGAATGAAGAAGTTCTTTTTTGCCTCTCTGTTGGCCCTAGCTAGCACCAGCCTCTGCGCCGCGCCTTTCGCCTTGGCGCAAGATACGACCGGCCAAGTCACTATCAAAGATCCCGCGGAATATAACGCGTACACCAACGCTGTAGGACAATCCGACCCGAAGGCCAAAGCAGCGGCAATTGAAAGCTTCCTGACCACCTATCCACAGAGCGTGGTGAAGAGCGACATGTTGGAGCAGCTTATGGCAGCCTACCAGGCTGGCGGGGATCTGAATAAAACAGTTGATGCCGCAGGCCGTTTGCTGCAGATTGACGCCAACAACCTTCGCGCTCTGGCACTGACGGTTTACATCAAGAAGGCGCAGGCCGCGCAGAATCCTGCGGGCGCGCAGCCCCTGCTTGACGAAGCAGCAGCCCTTGCGCAGCGCGGTGTGACTGCCGCCAAACCAGCGAATATGTCGGCCGCGGATTTTGACAAGCTGAAGAAGGCGACTACGCCAATTTTCCACAGCGCAATCGCTACCGATGACGTTGGCAAGAAGGACTTCGCGGGTGCGGTGGCGGAGTTCCACGCTGAGTTGGATTCGGTGACACCCGAGCAGACCACATCCGGACCCCCTCTGAACGATACCTATATGTTGGGATCTGCTTACGTTCAAATGGAACCGAAGGATCTGATGAACGCTATCTGGTACCTGGCGCGTGCAGCCGCCTATGCTCCTGAGCCCGCCAAGAGCCAGATTGATGCCCAGGCAAAGTACTGGTACAACCGCTTTCACGGTGGTGCGGATGGGTACGAGGCCATTCAGGCGATGGCCAAGGCCAGCCTGGCTCCGACCGCTGACTACAAGATTACACCGGCGCCATCCCCTCAGGATGTTGTTGCCAAGATCGTCGCTGAGACCCCGGATCTCAAGACTCTGGCACTCTCTGATAAGGAATTCATTCTGGCCAACGGCAAGAAGGAAGATGCCGATAAACTGTGGGGGCAATTGAAGGATGTCACAACCAAGATTCCGGGAGTCGTGATTGCGGCAACAGCCACGCAGCTGCAGTTGGCGGTGAGCGAAGACGCGAAGACATCCAAGGTCGCCGACTTTACGGTGAACATGAAGGCGCCGCTAACGAAGGTCCCCGTGGTTGGCGCCAATGCTGACCTGATTGCCACCTTTGACTCGTACACCGCGGCTCCTCCAATGATCGTGTTGAAGGATGGGGAATTGCCTGCAGCGCCTGCCAGGAAGGCGACGCCTCACGCCCCGGTTCGGCATAAGAAGTAACCACCATTTAATTCAACCGAGAGGGCAGCCCGCAAAGGCTGTCCTCTTTGCGTCTGGGTGTGCAAGAGTCCATGCAGATGCCCTGTCCACGCGAGTAATCTGTTAGCTGGAAGATTGGGGTGCTAAGGTTAAGACAAGATGAGCAGATTTTCCCTACTCTCGGTCATTGTCTGCTTCATCGCGCTGGGCTCCTCGCTCCTTCGAGGGCAGGATACGGAACCGGTTGTGCCTCCTCCACACGTCCTTCTTCAACTGGAGCAGCGCACTCCCCAGCAGATGGATGCTGCGGATCGTCAGTTGTTGAGCGAGCGCGGGAAGGAGCTGGACAGCGCCATTGCTGCTTCCGGTTACGATTTACACGACGGAAACTGGACGTATGAGCAGGCTGTGTGTCCGTTGTTTCCGCGGACCATGCTGTTGCGTTATGACAGCGATCCCAGCTCCGGGCGTGGTAGCCGTTTTGTTGCAGTTCTAGACCGTGGTTCGAGCGAAGTGCGCGTGGCGCCCGCTCTGCGAAGTGGCAACACTCCCTTCCGTTCTTCCTATAAAAATGACAATACCTACAGCATCTTCAATAGGATTATGGTTCGGGAGGGCGTGCTGACAGGAACCTCGCTGTCGGCAGCCAATGGCCAGTGGGTGAAGCTTGCCCTTTGTTACGCGGAACTATCTGGGGATCATCCGACAACGCTCTTGACCGATACGCTTTACGGCGAAGCATTGGACCGTAATGTGAATGTCCCGATGCGGTGGGTTCACTCGGATGGCTCGCTAGTTCTTGAGTTTTGTGATGTGAACGATCCGAAGGCCACCATTCAGTGGGACTTGAGTTTTGATGCTCATGGCAGGCTGATTGCGGCAGAGCGCAAGCGTCGGCCCCTGAATGCGCCGTTGCGACAACTCAAAACCAATACTGAACTGTATCCCATTGTGAAAGCCAGATAGGGCTTCCACGGCTGCTACGTTGGACTAAAAGTCGGAGAAGCGCGACGTTGCTTGTCCGCAAAGCGGTGAACACGGCGGCTCTCGTACATCTGTGGCGTATTGAGCCAGCCCCTATTCCCCCAACTGCAGGCGTTGAATAGATGTGGCGCGTCCGGTCGCACCGTCACATTCGATGAGAGTGGCAGACATGCGAGCGTCTCCGCGAGCTGCCTCGAACTTGCCGGGCATCCCAGTCAAGAAGCGCGCCAGGACCAGTTCTTTCTCAACCCCGATCACGCTGTCGTAGGGACCGCTCATGCCTACGTCAGTCTGGTACGCGGTACCGCCGGGTAGGACGTGCTCGTCGGCAGTGGTCACGTGAGTGTGAGTACCCAGAACAGCAGTCACGCGGCCGTCGAGATACCAGCCCATGGCGACTTTCTCCGAAGTTGCCTCGGCATGGAGGTCGACCAGTATCACTTTGGCCTTGACCTGCTTGAGCAGGGCATCGGCGACACGAAAGGGGTCGTCGCTGGAATGCATGAAGACGCGCCCCTGCAGGTTGACAACGGCATAGGCCTGTCCGGTGGGCAGGGTGCCTTCGTATACGCCGAATCCGGGAGTGCCAGCAACATAGTTTGCCGGCCGGATGATGCGCCGGGCGCGCTCGTGGCTCTCTTCCGGAACAGACTGCATGTACTCGATGATTTCCCGTTTATCCCACACGTGGTTTCCGGTGGTGAGCACGTGCGCTCCCATGTCGAAGAGTTCTTCCGCAATGGCCGGAGTTACGCCAAAACCTCCTGCAGAATTTTCGGCATTGATGACAACCAGATCCACGTCATGGGTTTCAAGCACGTGGGCAAGATGCTCGCGTACGATGCGACGACCGGGACTGCCAAAAACATCACCCACAAATAGAATACGCAAGAGGACGTAAGCTCCAATCCGAGGCCGGTGCGGGCGGGAAGTGCGCGTCCACTCAGCCCAATCCATGATCGTAGCATGGCACGATATCGAGGCCCTTCCAACGGCACGCAATCAAAGGACATGAACTGTGCTGCGCGATGAAGAACACGTGTGCTGATTTCATCAACTTGTGGTAGCGTTTCGGCATGGCCGCCAATTGCCGCTTCGCTACCGGGGTTCATGCGCTCGTACTTCTCGCGGCTGAACCCGAAACTTTGCAGACTTCGAACGACATTGCCCGCAAACTCAACACCAATCCAGTGGTGATCCGCCGGGTACTGGCTGCCTTGCAAAAGGCCGAACTGGTGAGCAGCCAGAAGGGGCCTAGCGGAGGATCGCGTTTATCCCGTCCGGCGAAATCGATTACGCTCAGGGATGTATACAGGGCGGTTGAGAATGGACACATCTTCCATTCGCCCGAACTGGCTGGTGCGGCCGCAGTGCGTGTTGGCGCGGCACTGGACAAGATTTTCTCTCAGTCCCAGGACGCCCTCGAATCGGAGCTCGAGGGAACTACACTGGCCCAGCTATCCAAGAAGATCAGCCGAAAAGGGAAGAAATAGGTTTGGCAGGGTTGAAGTTTCCGCCTGCCCGGGATACAAAAGCGGAATCGCTCTAGCCATGCCTGCGAAGCACTAGAAAGCGGGAAAATGCTACTGTTTCTCAGTACAAAGCAGCAGCTTGCAGGATGGAAGGGGCAGACACGCCGCCCCCAAAGACAAAGCCTCCCATTAATCTGTGCTCACGAGCACCGCCGTCGTAAGCCCAGGCACAACCACTGTACCGGTGCCTTGGTCGAAAGTGGTGGTCCGCACGAGGGAATCACTTGAACTTTTCTGGATCGGATGTAGTCGCAGCTTGGATCCAGCCAGCACAGTCGACGTGAAGCTTTGCTGCTCATTGGTCGCGTTGAACAACACCACAACGTGTCCATAGGGGCCAGCCTGCTTACCATGTGCGTTGAGGTCCATTACGATAAGCCCCGGCACCTGCGAATTACCCGTATTCGGGAAGGTGAGGTTCTTTTGTACCTCCTTGAATGTGGCTATCCGGAACAGCCCCGAACTCTCGCGGATCTTCAAAAACTCCTGAAATGCCGCAGTCGTACCTTGAATTTGATTCGCCGTGGGCTTGAGTGCTGCATTGGCCAGCAGCGGTTGCTCGATGGACCATTGCCCATTGTTCTGGCTTGCTATAGGTAGACCAATTCCCCAATTATTTCCGAGTCTGCTCCAGTCAATTTTGTTGAACCAGTCGCCAGAATCGTAACTGTTCTGGTCCATATCCTTGGATCGCAGAAGATCGTCGCCTGCCATGAAACACGGCACACCTTGTCCCAGTGCCACGACGCTCATTGCGAGAACCTGACGGCGCGCTCGCATAGCCGAAGTATCGTTCTCAGCGGACTTCAACTGAATCGCGTCGAAGAGGTCCTGATTGTCATGCACGGAAGCGTAATTGACCGCTTCCACCGGTGTGGCAGTGTATCCGGTGGGCTGCCCTTGGTAGTCCAACTGCGCCCCGGTGATCGTCGAGCCGGTCGCATCCACGAAACTGTAGTCGCGTAGATTCCCTGTCAATCCCACACGGATCCAATCCGAGCGATGCAGCAAAGCTGCTCTCTGATCGAGCAGCGCTGTCCCTTGTGCGGTATACGTACTCGGGTCTGTGAATAAGCCCGTTGCAAATCCCTGCACACGGACGTCATCAAAGGGGCCACCTCCGCGCACGCCGTCGCGGAGGCGGTCATTAAAGGTCCTGATTCCGTTTCCATACAGGTTCAATTGCGAAGCATTCACCCCCAGCGCATTGTTTGCGGTCTCGCCGAATGTGAACCCCTCGCCGTAAATGTAGATCTTTGATCCGTCCACTCCATCCTTCGCAGGAGTAAGCTTAGCCAGCGCTTGCTGAATGTGCTGCAGGTTTTTTACAAAGGTAAAGCTCATGATGTCGAAGCGGAACCCGTCGATCTTGTATTTCCTCGCGTTCCAAAGGATCGCATCCTGCTGCAGCTTGCCCATCATCAAGTGTTCGGTTGCCGTATCGGCGCAGCACGAGCCGGTCAGCAGGTTCCCATCCGCATCCAGACGGTTGTAGTAGTCCGGCACAACCTCGTCGAGGCGACGTAGCTCCCGGCGCCTGTTCGTTCCAGCGCTTCAGCTGTGAAGTTGACAAGCACATTTAGGATGGTCTATTTGCCGCCTGCTGCGCACGCCTGGGACAGTCGAGGCCGGACGGATATGGAGGCGACGATAGATCGCCATCGATATCCCCCCTTCTAATTGAAGTTGATCCGCCATCCCAAACGAGATCATGCACGTAACGTTCCCAGATTAGTTACTAATTAGCGGTTGTTACTCGACACAACCTGTGTAACTATCCGCCTACACAGGGGGGCGTTCATGAGCAAGTTCCACGAACTTCTGACGTATGTAGCGATTGTCGGTGCAGCATGTGTGCTGTGCCAAACAAGTGTCAATGCGCAGGAATCTTCGACATTGTCCGACGTAGTAGCTGCGCAGGAAGCACCGCAGTCTGCTATGAATGTCGGGACAAATGGTCACTACGTTCACATATTGCCGACAGTGCAGGGCGCAGCGGCGCTTCAGGGAAATCAGGACACGGGCCCATTGCTCTACCATTCCGGCGGCGCAGTGATGAACCCCTCGGTGGCCGTATATCCCATATTCTGGGTGCCAGCGAAGCTGCAGAACGGCGGGGCGACTGGAATGTCCAGCCACTACCAGGGCGTGCAGATCAACATGCTTGGCGATTATGCGGGGCATGGAATTGGGAATATCAACACGCAGTACTACCAGCAGTCCGGAGGCGTCACGACTTATATTCAGAATAAGGGTGGACTGGGTGCAGCGTTTCTTGATACTTCTCCCTATCCAGCATCCGGATGCCACGATAGTTTTACTCCTGGAAACTGCCTGACGGACGCACAGCTGCAGGCAGAGGTAAAGAAGGTGATGGCGTTTGCGAAGCTGACGGGCGGGCTGAACAAGATCTTCATGGTCTACACCTCATTCGGCGAAGGCTCATGTTTTGATTCCAGCAACCAGTCCTGCGCGTATGCCCAATATTGCGCTTATCACAGCTACTTCAACGTAGGAACCGTCCCGGTGGTTTATGCAAACGAGCCATACGGGAATAGCAGCGTATGCCAAGTCAGCGGTGCACCGTCGCCAAACAGTGATGCTGTTGCCGATGCAGCAGCAACTTCCGCCAGCCATGAGCTATCGGAGGCGATCACCGACCCGAAGCTCAATGCCTGGTTCAGCGCCCAGGGCAGTGAGAACGGTGACCTGTGCGCTTACACATATGGTTCGCTCAGCTGGGCTGGAGGTCGGGCCAATCAGATGTGGAATGGTCACTTTTACCTGTTGCAGCGAGAGTTTAGTAACCATACGAATAGTTGTCTGCAGGTAGGCCCGTGACGTAGTAAGGTTCGTCGAGGGAGCGCCCTTTTGCTGGTGAAAGCTAGCGAAAGGGCGGTCGTATTTCAAAGCTAGCCCCCAACACTGCAAAGCACTGCGCCTGGCCGCTGTCAGCGCCCAGTTTGCGTCGCTGGCCGAAGAAGCCACGCAACAGAACCACTCGCATCCGCACTACCTCGAAGCCCTGCTCCAGGCCGAGGTAGAGGATCGGGAACGCCGGGCCGTCGAGGGACGCAGGAAGGATGCACATCTGCCACGGATGAAAACCCTTGAGAAGTGGAACTTCGCGCAATCGCCGCACATCCCGGCGTCATGTATCCGTACTCTGGCCGAGGGCGGTTATCTCGAACGTGCCGAACCGATCCTTTTGGTCGGCGACCCAGGCACCGGAAAAAGTCATCTTGCCACCGGCCTGGCCATCGCTGCCTGTCGTCAACGGCGGCGAGTGCACTTCACCACCGTCGCAGCACTGGTCAACCAGCTCGTCGAAGCATAGCGGGACCAGAGCCTGAGCCGCGTGCTGGCCCGCTGGTCCCGCGTCGCCCTTTTAGGCTCTAATTTGTCGTTTTTTACAATTGCTCCGTGTTCAGGAGAAATTAGGATTGAATCATGAAACAGCAACCTAGGCTTCCCCGTCTTGTGGCGACGATCTTCGCAGCCGTGTTCATTCTCTCGGCCCTGTCTTCAGCGAATGCTCAGTCACGACAGAGCGCGCCCGACTATGTGTTGATTAATGGCAGAGTCTTCACGGCCGACGCTGCGCATCCCCATGCACAGGCACTCGCAATCAAAGGAGAGCGAATCGTTGCGGTCGGATCATCGGAAGAGATTTCCCGTCTGAAATCGCCGAGTTCGCTCGTGATTGACCTCGGTGGTCGTGTTGTAATCCCCGGGATCAACGACGCTCATTATCATTTTCTGCCTCGTCCTATCGCCTACCAGTTAGCCCTGAAAGAACAGGAGCCCAACTGGGACGAAGTCAAGGCACAGATCAAACTGGCAGTTGCTAACACGCCTCCCGGAACTTTGATCAATGGCGTCGTCGGTCTCAACATGTTTGACGAGCCGGAGGCGAATCGCGCCACGCTCGATAAGCTCGCTCCCAATCACCCCGTCCAGCTTGCATGCTATTGGGGCCATTGTTCGATCTTCAATTCTCTCTTCTTGCGGAAAGTGGGAATTGCTGACAAGGAACCGGACCCGCCGGGCGGCAGTTACCCACGGGATGCCAACGGAAGAATTATCGGACGATCGATTGAGTACGCCAATTTTCGTCTCCACGCCAAACTCCAGGAACTTGCGCCTGAGGAAGTGCAACTGCAGGATGCCAAGCAGATGCTTAACGAAGCTACGCACTTCGGCGTGACCACCATCCAGGTCATGGCCATCGGATCGCGCGACCAAACAGCAGCCATCATGCGCAAAGCCGAGTCTCCAATTCGCATTCGCGTAATGGACTTTTCCGTCTCCGCTCCGGATCATCCACTCCCGCCGCTACGAGTGCAAGACAGCCAGAATGTATACATCAGCGGACTCAAATGGGTCCTCGACGGGGAACCAGTTCTGCGCACCGCAGCGCTGCGCCAGCACTACGCGGACGGCCTTAAAGAGAGCGGCCATACTAATTTCACAGAGGCGCAAATGGAAGTGATGCTGCGGGAATCGCTGCGCCAAAAACAGCAACTCCTGGTGCACGTAGTCGGCGACCGCACAATTGAACAGTTTCTCAAGGCAATGATGGCGACAGGTGGGCCGGCGGTCTGGTCGCAGCGGCGAGTTCGGTTGGAGCATGGCGAAGGTCTGTTGCCCGATCTTGTCCAACAGGCCAAAGACCTCGGTGTCATTGTGGTGCAGAATCCAACCGACTTCGCTCTCGGCGATCTGTTCATCACGCGCTACGGTAAGGAAAGAGCTGCAATCAACCAGCCCTTTGGCTCTCTCCTGAAGACTGGCATCCCACTTGCCATTGGCTCCGACGGGCAGACTTCCACGCCTGATCTTCCCACGGATGATGCGTTTCGCGCCGACACCGTGATCAATCCCTATCTCAACATTATGCTTGCAACGCACGATCCGTTCCGGCCGGAGGAATCGATCACTCGAGAGCAGGCGGTAATCGCTTATACGCTGACCTCAGCCTATGCCGAGTTTGCGGAGAAGGACAAAGGAAGTCTGGAACCGGGGAAACTGGCCGATTTAGCTGTGCTCTCGCAGGATATCTTCGAGGTTCCAGCCACCGATTTGCCCAAGACAGAGTCGGTCCTTACCATGGTCGGCGGCAAGATTGTGTACAACCACGTGAGCAAGTAAAAGCTTAGCGGAAGATACGCAAGCCTGGAGATAGCTCTTCCCGAAAAAAGTACGACACGTGTCTGAGCTTGCCAGTTCCCTAAAAGCCTCCTAAAGTGAATTCATGTTTAGGGGGTGCTATGCAACAGATGCGTTTGGCTGGCGCTGCACCCGGACTAACATCCTATGCTCGCTTTTATGCGCAGCGGAAGGCGCGGCCAGGGAACGCCCCGCTGGTTCATCCGGTTCCAGCCCGGGCCACGCCTGTCGTTGAATTTCAATTGAAGAACGTGTCCACATCGCGAATATGTTTTTGATACGCCGTTGCTCGACCTTGCCTTCTGCAGATGGAATTACGACCGCCGCACTGTCTATTCTCCACCGCCGAGGTTCCGTTCCGGTCCCTGCTCTTGCGCAGCGAGCGTGCATGAGCACGCGGCAATTCGAGCGACGATTCACATGCGGAATAGGGCTCTCTCCCAAGCTCTATGTGCGAATCGCCAGATTCGAGTCAGCTCTCGAAAGCAAGGTGCTTTCAACCGCCGAGTCGTGGACGGGTGTGGCCAATCGACTCGGCTACTTCGATCAAATAGACATGATGAAAGACTTCAGGGAGTTTTCGGGAGAGATACCTACGACCCTGCTCGCTCAGCTTGAAACGACCTTTGAAGCACATCTCAACGAAATCCGGTCCGGTCGAGTAGCTCCGACTCCACCCGCAGCTCCGCAACTTATTCTGTAGTCCTGTCGCGGAGCCGTCTGCTGGATCATTCGAATCATTCATCCTTCAAGTCAATTGTCTCTACAGCGTCTGGAACGTTGGCCTTCGAACACGGCTTACAACTTCTCCAACACTGTCAGTAACTGCGCCAGCGTGTCCTGATCGAAGCCGCGGCGAACTTCCACTTGGTGCTCGTTGGGCAACAACACTATCAGCGCGGTGGAAAACTCTGCGCATCGAATGACAGGCACCGGAGCGGATAACTCCACAGCTAACAGACGACTCCGCTCGATGCCTTTGTCATCTGTCTGCATCTGTTTGCTGCGCTGCTCCTTTAAATGCCCGGCCAGCGTGCCGACCGCCAGGCCTCGACTGCGGCAAAACTCAAGCCGCCTCATCCCGCTCGGAATTTGCTCGACTGCCCCGATCTCTCTCCGTCTATAGACTCTCTTCCCGTCGGATGCCTTTTCCCACCAGCGAAACTGCCAAATATCAGAATGCTTCTTTCCAGTTCTTCATATGACGCTCCCGTTTTGCATGATGACCTCCGCCCGCGGCTGCGGGAGGAGGTATCTTCTCCGAGTTCAAGGGTGAAGGGAATCGAGCATCGTCTTTGATAAGGTTGTTGCTTTGCTACGGCAACACTGTTGTCTTTCGCGAGCCGCTATGCGAGCCGGCGACTCTCGTCCCTTTGAGTATTAATTCGGAATTGCTAACGCCATGCCTTAGAGGCGGTACGGATCAGTGTGCCGCTGAAGCCGGTCATCGCATACTTTATTGCCATTTCTGTGGCTAACATCTGAATGCCTGATGTGTACGTTGGGTAAGGGTGAATTGGGCTCGCCATGTCGCTTACCTTCATCTTTTTCTGAAGCGCATAGACGAACTCGATAATCGTCTCCCCTGCGCCTTCAGCGACGATCGTTGCGCCAAGAAGGAGGCCGTCATTCGTCGTGACGACCTTGATGAATCCGTCCAGATCGTTGTCGCATACGGCTCGGTCAATCCGGCCAAGCGGCCAAGTGCCCGTGTGCACGTCGTTGGAATGCTGATCGCGCGCTTCGGATTCCAGCAGTCCAACCTGTGCCACCTCAGGATCGCTGAACGTGACGTGCGGAACAACGGTTGAAAATCCAGAATTACTGCCGGGGAGCAGTGCATTGCGTGCTGCCTGGAATCCCTGCCAGCCGGCGAGATGGGAGAACTGCTCCCCACCGAGCACGTCTCCGGCACCGTACACGTGGGACGCCGAGGTGCAAAGCTTGTCATTCACGGTGAGGCTAGAGCTGGTGTAGCGTATATGAGCCGCGGCGAGATTCAGGCCTTCCAGCTTGGACACCCGACCGGCTGCGACCAATAGCGCTTCGGCGTCTACGCTAATGTTTCGTGACCGGACTCGAATCAGCTCGGCCAGCCTCTCGACGCCTTGTGCGCGCGCCTGGACTACCCGGACGCCTTCTCGTTCGAGGATCCGTTGAATGGTTGTTGAGGCTTCCGGCTCGTCTTTGGGCAATAATCGATCAGCGAAGACGGTGACCTGAACGCCGAGACGTTGATAGGCCTGGGCCATCTCGACACCGATGGGTCCTCCCCCTATGATGATCAAGGATTCCGGCAACTGGTCGCGGTCAAAGAAATCGAGATAGGTTGAGAATGGCACCTGATCTAGTCCCGGTATATCAGGAATGACAGGTGCAGCTCCAGTGGCGACAAGGATCTTGCGCGCCCGGAGCCGCTGATCTCCACACTGCAAGGTGTGGGCGTCCAGAAACTGCACTGGTCCGAGCATCACATCCATTCCTTTTGCGCGGAGAGCGTCAGGTGTTGTGCTGGCGTAGATGTGATCGATGGCAGCGCGGAGGTACTCGCGAACCTGTGGCATGTCGACGCGGGGAGGCTGCGTGACGATCCCATACTGAGCCGATGAGCGAACGTTATGCGCGACTTTAGCCACTTTCAAAAGCGCTTTGCTGGGAACGCAGCCCGTCCAGGTGCAATCGCCGCCAATGCGGTCCTTTTCCAGCATCACTACTCGCGCGCCGAGTTTGACGGCAAAATCAGCGGCGATAAGCCCCGCAGCTCCTGCCCCGATTACAGCGAAGTCGTACTCTTGGTCGCTCACGTTTTAAGCCTTTCTCTGCTCTTTTGTGGTACCCAATGCAGAAAGATAAGAGCCATCACTGCGACTCCGACTGTGCCAAAGAGCAAGCCATCGACCGAGAATCGCTGGCCCAATACCGCAGCCAGGATCGATCCGCAAATCGCGCCGACGCTCAAGAGAACGGAGTAGATTCCCATGGCTGCGCCTCGCCCCGACTGCGGCGGTAGCGAATTTGCGAGCCATGCAAGCGCGGCCGGGGTGAAGCCGCTCTCAACCATGATGCCAAATGTTGTTGCACCGGTGAGCGACCAACGAAGCGGCTGCGAGAAGGAAGCTGAATGGTTTAGAAGATAGAAGCCCGCGCAGACCGGGAGCATGGCAATGAGCGTGATCGTCATGGCGCGCCGGACGCTTATATGAGGAAGCACAAAGCTCCACCCCGTGACCCCGAGTCCGAAGATGATGGAGTAAGCGAGCAGCAACCAGCCCACACGGCTCGGCTCATGGGCGAACACGCCAGCAAAGGTCTGATGACTATGGACGTTCTGCGTCAGCAGGAATGGCAGTGTCGGCCCAAGCCAAAGCCCCACCACAGAGTTCACACAGAGCCACACCGGGGCGAGATGTCGTAACGTGGGAAGCCTCAGTGCATTCTTGAGCCCTGCGAACGGTGATACGATGTCGACCCTTCGCCTTCCGAACGCGCCGGTGAAGATAAGAGCGGAGCAGAGCAAATAGATCGCGCCGACGGCGAAAAATGACCCCGCACCCCAGAAGCGATAAAACTGCGAGGCCACGACACCCCCGAGGCCGAATCCCGCAAGCAGAGTCAGCTCAAAGAAGCTCATGACTTTGACTCGCAGCTTGGGATTTCCCTCGGTCTCAACTGTCAGATAGGCAAGGAGCGCAGGAACCACAGCGGCGGCACTGAGGCCTTCAAGCGTGCGACTTGCGAAGAAGATGGAGGTGGAATGGGTGAGCCCGAACAGGAGGGCGGCCACCGCTCCGACTGCAGCACCAGACGTCATCAGCCAGCGCGGCGAAATCGCGTCCGAGGCCAGCCCCATTGGAATGGATGCCACCAGTTCCGCAGCGAACGAGACCGCGCTGAGGATTCCCACCAGCCGGGCATCCTGTGTGCCGCCTGTGTTGCGAAGATTTGCGAGGTAGAGACCAATCAGAATGCCATTCGCTCCGCTGGCGATTCGCAGTGCACCGTGAGCCAATAGAACTTGAGAGATTCGGCCTCTCGCTTTGTCATCGCGAAAAAACGCAACCTCTGCAGGTTCGATCGGCTCGTGGTTTAGCTGCAGAGGACCGGTGTTCGTTTCCATCAATTCCTAGGAAGTTGCTGGGCAGGATGCCCGTGTGGCAAGTCTACTCGCGATCAATGTTCCCTGTTGAGCGGTTCGGCCGAACCGAAGTACATCGAGACGCCATGCTGCACCACGCGATATTGCTCAAGAATCTGGTCGAGGATATGAAGCGGACGGCCACCGTCAACCATGTAATTTTCCGAAATGATTTCGAACCAGTCGACCACTGGGTTTTGTTCGAGGATGTGCTGGTAGTGCGGAATTTTCAAACCAATTCCGACACCATAGTCGGTGAACCCGTTGAACCGATTTGCCGCCATATCTCCATCCATCCCTCGTGTGAATCGCCAGGACCGTGTACGTCAAAATGGGAGGTGGCGGGGTCGGCGTGATCGCCAGCCCCGACCCCGACAGAGCTACATTTTTGGCATCGGCGGCTTAGAACCATCGGTTGCACAGCTGCCCTTGCCCTTGCACGAGTTCTTGCCGTCCGCTCCCTGGCTTTTGCAGGCGTTCTTGGGCTTCTCGGGATCGGTGGCGAAGGACGCCGTACCGGCGATAGTGTTCGAGACTGAGGCGTTGGAACTGGTGAGCGGCTGGGCATGGCTGATGGCGCTAGCTCCGCCAAGCATTCCAGCAACGGCTGCAGCAATACACATGGACTTCATCGAATTGGTCACGGTGACCTCCTGGTTTAGATTGGCTACCGGGCTCGATCAGCCTTGACCAGCCTCTGAAGGTTAAGATGGACAAGCGAAGGCCAGGTTACGGTAGATGAACGAAGTAATTGATAGGTATTCGGCTGTTTCCAGCCTCGATTTACGGATCGTATCCGATTGATGAAAGGAATGAACCCATGGTTTCGTGCAAAAAGCTAGCCCAGAGCCTCTCCGCTTACATGGACGGCAACCTGGATCACGAGCTGTGCTGCGAGATCGAGAAGCATCTGTCCGTTTGCCGACGCTGCTCGGTGTTGCTCGACAGCGTGAGGAAAGTCCTTATCGTTTCTGGAGACGAACGCACCTTTGAGCTTCCCATGGGCAATGAGGATCGGCTTCACGCGTTCTTGAGTAGTCGCATGTGAGATTGCTGACTCCCCGTCTGTACACGCATGAAGGCACACAGGTGATAGCAGATGCAGAAGTCCAAAGCACGCGTTCGGATTCGACACGCTCCTTCGGGAACCATCTTGGCAGAGGGCACCAAGGGTTGGGACATGATGCCGTTTGAAGGAAACTTTTACGTCCGCAAACGCTGCCTGAAGACTGACGCGTTTCGGCTGAACTTTATCCCAGGCATCTGTCCTTATCAGGGACTGTACTTCTGGATGGATCTCCGACTTAGAGGTCAAACCGCTGAAAAGAGCATTGCCTGGTTCTACTGGTTGCCCAATCCGCTCTTCCCATTCATCTGGTTTAGAGTAGCTCTACCAGGGCAGCACCCAGATCTTGAAATACAGGAGTCCGCGTGGACACAGGACGAGAAGGGGCAACAATGAGTGATTCTCCCGCAGCCACTGCGAGCGGACCCACGGCACTGAAGAAGGATGCTAACTACGTCTTCTACGAGCTGACGCGGAGCATCTGCCCTGATTGCCGCAAGGTTATCGACGCAAAGATTCTGCTGCGCGACAACAAGGTCTACATGGCAAAGCGTTGTTCTGACTGTGGCCCATTTGAGGCGCTTGTCTACGGGGACGCCGAGATGTATACGACCTTCGGCAAGTACAACAAGCCAGGCACGATTCCGCTTGCATTCGGGACTGAGGTCAAGGATGGATGCCCGCATGACTGCGGACTGTGCCCGGACCATCAACAGCACGCTTGCCTCGGCATCATTGAAGTGAATAGCAACTGCAACATGAACTGTCCTCTGTGCTTCGCGGCAGCAAGCCCTGGCTTCAGCCTGACGATGGAAGAAGTCGAGTCCATGCTCGATGACCTGGTTCGAACCGAGGGCAATCCTGAGGTGGTCCAGTTCTCCGGCGGAGAGCCGACCATACATCCGCAGATTATGGACTTCGTCCGCGCAGCCAAGGCTCGCGGGATTCCCTTCGTGATGATTAACACCAATGGGAAGCGCATCGCTCAGGATGATCGTTTCCTCGCTGAACTGAATGAAGTCCGCCCCTCGCTCTACTTTCAGTTCGACGGCTTCGATTCGGAGACCTACCGAATCATTCGCGGGGAGGCTGACATTCTTGACGAGAAGCTGCGTGCATTGGATCGTCTCGCTTCGATCGGATTGAACGTAACTCTTGTTCCAGCCATTGAGCGTGGGGTCAATGAGCATGAGATTGGCAGGATCATCGAGTTCGCAATCAAGCACCCAGCCGTTCGCGGCATTAACTTTCAGCCGGCATTCCACGCTGGACGACACATGCATCACGACCCAATGCAACGCATCACGATCCCAGACATCCTCAAGATGATCGAAGAGCAGACGGAGAAGAAGTTCATGACGAGCGACTTCATTCCCGTTCCTTGCTGCTTTCCCACCTGCAACTCGGTCACCTATGCCTTCATCGATGGAGATAAAGTCACGCCGCTCTCGCGCGTCGTCAACGTCTACGACTATTTGGACTACATCACCAACCGCGTCATGCCGGACTTCAGCCTGGAGATAAAAAAAGCGCTGGAAGGTTTGTGGTCGTCTTCCTCGGTACCTGGATCGCAGAAGTCGGCGGAACAGTTCTCCGTCTCCTGCCAGGCCTGTGGTCTGCCGGAGAGCCTCACTGTAGGCGACATTGCGCAGAACATGCTCATGATCATGTTGCAGGACTTCATGGACCCCTGGACGTTCAATCAGAAGAATCTGATGAAGTGCTGCAAAGAGTTCCTTCTACCCGGCGGAAAGCAAGTCCCGTTCTGCTCCTATAACACGATTGGCTATCGCGAGCAGGCTCGCAAACAACTGGAAGCGATGGAGCCGGAGCGTCGTCGAGCACGGCGCGACAACACTCCTTATGTAGTCAAGCCCGTTGAGTTCAACATGAAAGCTGAGGCTGTTTCCCAGCTCACCTCGATTGACGTGGTGACCGCCAATGATTGAAGCGAGCCAGACCTCGGCACCCTCCGTGAAACAGTGTTGCGCGAACGTATATGGCAGCGCCGCTGCGAAGTATCTATTGGGCGATAGCTTTCATCCCGGCGGCCTGCGTCTCACGGAGGAATTGGCAGGCCTGCTAGCGCTTACCCCCGATTCGCTTGTCCTCGACGTCGCTTCCGGAAAAGGGTCGAGTGCATTCTTTCTTGCAGAGAGGCTTGGATGTCGCGTGGTTGGAGTCGATCTAAGTGAGGAGAATGTCCAACAGGCGAATGCTGAAGCACTCGCGAAAAGGCTGAGCGAAAAAGTTGAATTTCAATTGGGCGATGCTGAGTCTCTCCCGTTTGAATCGGGCGCCTTCGACGCCATCCTCTGCGAATGCGCGTTCTGCACGTTTCCGAGTAAGGCCGTGGCTGCAGCGGAGTTCTATCGTGTCCTTAAGACCGGTGGACGAGTCGGCATTAGCGATATCACCAAAGATGACAGCCCCCTGCCGGGACTCGACGGATTACTCGCCTGGATCGCCTGCATCGGCGACGCTCAGTCTCTCAATCAATACGCAGACTGGCTAACGAAGGCAAAACTCAAAGTGGCAATCAGTCAGCAGCGCGACCATTACCTTCAGGAGATGGTCCAGGCCATCCGCGGTAAACTTCTGGTCGCTGACATATTGATCGGGCTCAAAAAGCTCGAGCTGCCCGGTCTGGACCTGCAACAAGCGAAGGCCTTCTCAACGGCTGCGCAGGGTGCCATCGCAACTGGGCATCTCGGTTACGGGCTAATCGTAGCTTCGAAAGTCGGATAATGCCGTGACCACGCGTCCAAGCAACTGCGGCGAGCCGCGGGCCAATTTGCGCCGGACCTCGTGGGGATCGAGCCTTGAACTTCCAGTATAGAAGTTGCATCGCTCCGAGTGCCTTGTGCTCTAGCATAAGGTCTCATAGACTCGTCGCCATGAGTGACGACCCGCCTCGACTGCTTGAACCTCACTGGATGACTCGCTTTTCTAGGCACAGGCCCACGCTGATGAGCAAAAATGCGCAGATCGAGGCGGGAGATCAAGGCTAAACTCCTTCTATGGCGATGCCGAAAGAACATGATCCCATATGTGGAATGATGGTCGATCCCTCAAAAGCAGCGGAACGCGCTGAATACAAGGGCACCACTTTCTACTTTTGCAGCAAGGGCTGAGCCGCAAGGTTCTGCACCTCGCCGGAGGCTTATCTCAAGACGGCTCCCGCCAAATCAGCCTCGCCAGCGCCTATGAAAATGAGAGCAGGTGGGGAGTACACGTGTCCCATACCAACTGGTACAAAAAGGACTCCGCATTCCAGGTAGATAGACGGACGCGACCGTGACGAACTTGCAAAACAAGTGATCATCGAGAGATGCCTAAGAGAGAGACTCTTTAGCAATGCACAAATTCGCGTTCTCGGTTATGACGTCGTGGCTGCTAAAGATGTGTCCGCAGGGTATGGATCTAGCGGACCACCAACGGGTTTCGTGGGTGAGGGGCGTAATCTACTCTTTCTCAGGCCAACAAAGGATCCTGATCAATATGAGGTCACAGTTCCGATATTTGATACCGCGATTCATCTCGCGGTATCAAATCCTGATATCTCCTCTGGCAAAGCTCCACAAACAGTACGCGCTATCATCGTTCGCCAGCTTGAGGAGGCTCTTATTCAATTCGGCACCACCGACCTCACTTATTGCGCTGTGCATTTGAAAACAGAAAGAGATGGCCACTCAAGGGATCGCACAATAGTTGATCGCGGACCGGACCATAGAACCCGTTGAAGCCTTTTCGCGTGTCGGTCGCGCCCGGTGCAAGGTAGATGCGCGTAGCCGCGCCTACTCCGAACACGGCTTACAACTTCTCCAGCACTGTCAATAAGTGGGCCAGCGTGTCCGGATCAAAGCCGCGGCGAACTGCCACCTGCAGGTTGCACAACATACACCCGCAGGTTACACAAGAAGAAGCAGAAGGACCATGCGCTCGCTGTCGATGTCGGCCACCATCAGGCGGCACAGTTCGGCCCGGCCGAAAACGTGGACTGTCAATGGGTGCATCCTCCTGTGCTCGCCTTCATCCTGCCATAATTGACATGGAAGACGACGGACCATCCCATTACCCCTGTGAAGTGCATTGGCACGTTCAACAAATCAGTGTCAGTGAAGTACTCACGTTGCGCACTCCTGACCTCATCGACAACCTCTAGTCACAGCAAAGTTCAGTAGCGAAGTATGGCGCCCACGTCGCCAAAAAGGTACGCGGTTGCTGTATCCGTAGTAAGGATCTCCGCGCCGGTCAGCAAAGCTTTGCGGAGTAAGAGTTCCTCAGCAGGGATAACAGAGATAATAGCGCTTCCACAGGCGGCACAGATATCACTGGTGTTACGCCACCATTGATTGCAATCAGCACACTCATTCACTTCTGCGCCGGATAGATTTCCAAGAACAAGCCTATGTACACGACCCAACTCCAAACTTCTCAGAACTTGGTCGACACCGACGGCACTTTGTGTGGGCTTTTCCTTGATGCTCTCCCAAACGCTGGCATACAACTGTCGCCGTCTTTCAGCTAGTACAGGTTTCGCTTCCTGCAACACGCCGTGCGGTGTTTGATCGAAGCTGGAGATGAGAAAGTGTCCTGCGATCATGGCCGCAAGTCCGGCCTCCGCAAGCTCCGGTTGGAGTTCTGCCCAAAGATCTTCACGACATCCGACCACGAGATACTGGCAACGTGCATCACGGATCAGTTGATATAGCTCAACGGCCAACTTTTTGAGGTATGCCTTGTTGCGCTCATTTACCTTGCCTTCGACGTGATGGGACCAGCCAACACGCGAATCGTCTGCTTGTACAGCCAAATTTACGGAATGGAGCGTGTCTTTCATTTCGTCAATCTCAAAACCACGGACGATAAAAGCTCGTGCCTTATCACGCTCAACGATGGCTACGCAGTGCGAAGCGGACGATTCCAAGGCGCGCAAGAGTGGAACGAGCTGGAATTGTCTCGAGACTGCCAATCTGCTGATACTCTCCCGTATAGGCAAATCGAATTCCTGCCAGACATGTTTGTTGCCACAAGCGAAGACAGCTCTGAACTGAGCGGGCGACTCTCGTATTTCATCTTCCATCTTGAGAACGCGTTCCAGATTATTCGAGAGGTCATCGTCAAGGTCAGAATCGAACTCGCTTTTGGCCTTACTTACCAGATGCTTGATGGTTACCGCTTCTTCATGGTGAGAAGTATCTGAGAAGGACGACAGATCGAAGTAAAACGAGACTGCATGTGCTTTCTCGTCACGGACATTTGCCAGAGTTGCCAGAACCTTCAAAGCAGGTGATCCACCTAGATCGGGCTGTATCCCTGAGTTAGTGACATTTGTCATCGCGTCTTCTCCTCGCCACCCATGGCGAATGTTACTCGTACGGACAGGAACATTGCGGTGATCGCGATCACGACTCCTTCGAAGGGGAAACGAGGGAAAAATCGGCGACCAGCGGCAGGTGGTCGGAAGCAATACGGGCCTCACCGCTGCTGACTAGATGGATCCGTTCGAGGTGCAGGGTAGGGTCATAGTAGAGGTGATCCAGATGAAGGATTGGCAAGAAACCAGGGTAGGTCCGTGCTCTCTTCAGCATAATCTTGGGTTCGAAGGTGTTAAACGCTCGAGCCATGTTGCGGGTTGCGAGTCCACGCGTCCATTCATTGAAGTCTCCAAAGATGATGCGGGGCTCAGTCCAGACTTTCTTTTCGAGCAGATCGAGCAGCGCCCGACCCTGATGGCGGCGCTCAAGGAAACCGGTGCCGAGGTGCAGATTAAAAGCATGAATTGTGGTTGAGGCATCGAGTTTCAGATCGGCGTGGAGGCAACCGCGTGGTTCGCGGCGGAGGTGAGTGAGGTCGTAGTTATGGAAAGACTCAATGGGAAGCCGACTGAGGGTCATGTTGCCGTAGGGACCGCCGTGAAGTGTACGGTTTTCTCCAATGCACCAGGTGTAACCCGGGAGCGCGGCGGCGAGGTGCTGAGCCTGATCGAGTTCAGCGGGACCGTCTCGGACGTCAAGGATCTCTTGCACGCCGATCACGTCAGCGTCGAGCTCCTGGAGGATGCGGGCAATGCGTCCGGGGTTGGTTTTGCGATCCATGCCGCGACATTTATGAACGTTATAAGTCGCCACGCGAAGATGTTCGGCGTGAGACTTCATTGTTGTTGCTGGATGATCCAGCCGAAGAATTCGGGGACGCGCTCGATAAGGGAACGTTTGCGCCATTCGTCATAGGAAAGTTCGCGGCTGTCAGCCAGATCGTGAATAAAATCCTGTTCGAGGCGCTCGGTGAATGCGGCTCCACGCACGGCCATGTTGACCTCGTTGTTGATGCCGAACGAGCGTTGATCGAAGTTAGTGGAACCGACAACGCTCCACAGGCCATCGATGAGCAGGACTTTGGCGTGAATCATGGAAGGCTGATATTCGTAAACCCTAGCTCCTGCTTTCAAGAGTGGGCCGTAGCCGCGGCGGCTGGCACTGCGGGTCAGCGCTAGATCGCTCTTCTTGCCAGGCACTAGGATTTTGACCTCGATACCGCGATTCTTTACGGCATGAATCAGCTCATCGGCAAGGCTTCTATCCGGCAGGAAGTATGGCGTGGTGACGTGAATGGTTTTGGTCGACGAGGCGATGAGCGTCTGGAAGAGGATGCGAGCGCGGCTGGCACCGCCATAACTGGGAGTGCTATTGACGATCATGGCTATGCTGTCTTCCGCCAAATGATCTTCTGCTTCGGAGAATTCCCGTGATGGAAGGATGCCGCCGTGGGCCTCAAGCCACGTGCCGGCGAAGGTCGCCTGAAGATGAGTGACGGCGTCGCCTTCGACCTTGATGACGGTGTCTCTCCACCGTGTCTTGAGCCCGCGGCCCTGATACCACTGGTCGGCGATCCCCGCTCCACCGATGAAGCCAACTCGACCGTCAACGATCATCAGTTCACGGTGGGTGCGGTTGTTGATTCGGGCAAGTCGGTACCAGCGAAGCCCGTTATACCAGGCGAGCACTCCTCCGGCGGAGGTAAGATCAGCGAAGTAAGCGTCGTTGACGCCGAGACTACCGAAGGCATCGCAGACGATTCTGATCTGGACCCCGGCCCGTGCACGCTCGGCGAGCGCTTCCACATAACGACGTCCAATTTCACCGCGGTCGAAGATATAGGCTTCGAGATTGATGCTGCTCTGAGCCGTAGTGATGGCCGCCAGTTGAGCCTCGTAGAAAACACCGCCATCGGTAAGGACCTCGAAGCTGGAACGCCGATTTACCTTTGAATCAGTGAGGGCTTCCAACACGCAGAGGAATTGTTTCGAGTCGTTTTGCAGAACGTCGGTCAAGCAGGTGTTGTATTCGAGAGCGGGCTCGATAAGACCGCCGAAGATCATCAGGATGACAATCGAGCTGCAGAGTACCGCGATGACTTCGAAAAGCATCGAAACCGTCATCACGATCATAGCTTCCGAATGCATCAAGTTCCTCTATCTCACAAATGACAAATCTAAGCGAGGGTCCGGCTTGGATCTTGTTTAAGGAAGTATGAACATCCAGACTCGATACTGACGCGATCATATCTGATTGAGTTACCATGCGAACATTCTGAACCGCAAATCTGGCCTTAACCTAGCGAAGGTTGAAAAAGCGGCAAGGACGTTGCCGTATGCCACCGACGAGGAGATGGTCAACAATCCTTTTTTCGACGACCTGCCGCAAACTCATATCGCCCAATTGCTTCAGTTCGTGGATTCACACAGTGGGTGCCTCGATCCATTCACGCACATCCTGCAGCGGTATGCGAAGACGCCCCTCGATCGGCACGCCGTGCTGGCCCGCGTCGTCGCCTATGGCACCAATATAGGATTGGGCAAGATGGGGTAGATCTCGGACATAAACTTTTAGACCCTGTCCACCGCCGCCGCAAACTTCGTGCGCCCGGAGACGGTGCAGGAGGCGAACGACTGGGTCAGCAATGCAACCGCGAAGTTGCCCATCTTTCGCCACTACAACATTGGCATCCTCAACTTAAGCAAAGCGAGGTGCCCCAACGCTTGGCCGCGTTGCACCCGGAATGGACCGTTCTCTGGGGCCATGTCCTCATCGCATGATATTGTTCGTAAATATGCTCATGCTCGTGATCTCCTAAAAACGCGCGCGGAGCCGCTGGCCGCAAGACCGGCTTTCATCAAACGGCGATGCAATGAATATCCCTTGGCAACAATTGTTGTTGGCGCTCCCGGTATGCCTGTTGTGCTCCGCGCTGGGGTTCAGGCGCATCGAATATTTCGTGAGCCTTGGCTACGCAGCCTCCATTGCCGCGCAGGCTGTGATGTTTGGAGTGCTATATTCAGCAACGATTGAGGGTTGGGTCCTCTTGCAGTCGGTCTTGCTCCTGGCTTACGGGATCAGGCTCGGCGGCTTTCTGATCCTGAGAGACCACAGCGCTTCGTTCAAAGGCGAGCGCGCGGCGTCGGCGGACCGCGGCGCTCATCTCAAGGGCCCGCTGAAGATTGGCATCTGGATCGGCGTGGCTGTCCTCTACGTGCTGATGTTCACGCCCGCGGTTCTGACGATGTCCGAGCAGGCGCGCGGTTCGGCTTTACCGAGCGTCTTCCCAGGGGTCGTGGTCATGGCCTGCGGCCTCGCCCTGGAGGCCTCCGCGGATTGGCAGAAGTCTCGGTTCAAGACCAAGGTGCCTTCACAGTTCTGCCGCCAGGGCCTCTATCGGGTTGTCCGCTGCCCGAATTATCTGGGGGAAATGGTGTTCTGGCTCGGAGTTTGGCTGTCCGGCCTTTCCGCGTATCAGACGCCGTTCGCTTGGTTGCTGAGTTGTGCCGGGTTCATCACCATTCAGCTCATCATGCTCGGCTCGGCGCGCCGCCTGGAATTGAAACAAACCGAGCGCTATGGCGCCGAAGCCGCCTATCAGGAATACCTCGGGACAGTGCCTATCTTGTTTCCCTGGGTGCCACTTTACTCGCTAAAAAACTTGAAAGTGTATCTGGGATGACCGAAGTAGTCAGCGACCGTGTTTGCGTTGCCGGAGCAACGGGATACCTGGGCGCCCGCGTCGTTGCCGAGTTTCGGGCGCGCGGTGCGCCTGTCGTGGCGATCGTGAAAGACCATTCCGAGGCGGCGACCCTGGCGCGGTTGTCCGAGCTTGGCGCGACGATCGCATTCGTCGATGCTGCGCTGCTTGAGCCTTACACTGCCGCGCTCGTCGACGTGGCGGTTGCCGTTACGTGCCTTGCTTCGTCGAACGTGCAGGTTGATCCCCGAAGCGACTTCTGGGCGATCGATCGTGACGCGAACATTCGCTTCGGTCTCGCAGCCATCAGCGCGAGCGCTTGGCAGATTGTTCTCGTGGCGACCTTTGAGGGACGAGAATCCCGCCATTTCACCGAGTTCAGCGACGCGAAGGAACAAGCCGTAGACGCCATTGGCGATGCCTGTCGCTCGGCAGGAATCGCCTTCACGGTCATCCGCCCGACCGCGTATTTCAGCGATCTGACCAACCGGGCTTTCGACTCGGTGCGCAAGAATGGCCGATACAGGGTCATCGGAGCAGGATCGCATCGCATCAACCCGGTCCACGGGGACGACGTTGCGGCCTTTCTGGCCGAGAGCGTCAACGATCCCGGTCGGGCCGACCGTGAGCACAAAGTTGGAGGCCCCGACGTCTTCACGTTTCGGGAGATCGGTGAACTTGCCGCCGACGTGCTTGACAAGCGGGAAACCTTGCAGATCACGAGGGTTTCGCTGCTTTCACTACGCGCCACGGCCATGATCGCCGGGGCGGCAGGCATTGTTTCCCGCAAGAGTCGGCGGTTCGCGGCGGTTCTTCGCTGGATGATCTATGCCGGAACCCACGATGCGGTGGCGCAGAGCTGCGGGCGCCGACGATTGAGCGACGAATTTATGGCGAAGGCGGATGCACTCAGTCCGAGCTCCCGCTGCGATCGGTCTTTAGGTGGGATCGGTCAGCGCATTCGGTAGGACCAGGAGATGTTCAAATGATCCGTAGTCGCACTCTTTTTGGCGCAATTCTGATTTTCACTCTGTTGGGGAGACCTGCAATGGCCGTTGAAGAACCCGCTTTCAAGACAGTCCTGCAAGATGGCGATTTTGAAATTCGCGACTATCCGTCCCTTGTTGTCGCCGAGGTCACCGTGTCTGGCGGACAGAAGGAAGCTGCCAGCAAGGGCTTTCGTTTGCTCGCCGGTTATATCTTTGGCGGCAACAATCGACGGCAGAGCATCGCCATGACGGCGCCGGTGGCGCAGGCACCCATCAGTGAAAAAATAGCGATGACGGCGCCTGTCACGCAGATCGCGAACGCAGGGACTTGGATCGTCCGGTTCACAATGCCGAGCGCCTACACGCTCGACACGCTGCCCGAGCCTAACGATCCCAAGGTCCAATTGAGACGTCTGCCAGCGGAACGCGTTGCCGTTATCCGTTTTTCGGGATTGGCACAGAAAGGTGACGTGGATGCGAAAACCACCGAGCTCGTCGCCACAACCAAGGCTCATCATTTGCGCGCCATCGGCCCCGTGTCGATTGCTCAATACAATCCGCCCTGGACGCTATGGTTCATGAGGCGGAATGAAGTGATGATCCCCGTAGAGCCTTGACGAAGTATGGCCCCCGTCGATGAACTGACGGGGAACTCGCCAAACTCGCGGGTTGCTGTCCTCCTGTAGGGGTCAGCTCGAGAAAGGGAAATTTACGCACCCTAGCCACGCGAGCGCATGGAAGACAATGCACTTGCACCCTACGAGACGGCCCGGTGTCGCGAAAATGACCATTTCCGCGACAGATCGGAAGGGTATTCAAACGGACTCTTTCTCGCCTCAAAATCTGTCTCGAAAGTCGTCCTGAAATCAACGTTCGACTAACGGTGGGCACCTTCTGAGACTGCTGGACCCTCAGCTTCCTAAACGTACGTACAAATTCCCTTTCTTCAGGTGATCCCAAGACGCCATCCTTCAACTCGCCGGAGATGCTGAAGATGTCGGACGCAGATCTCATCGCTACTACAAAGAAGGGTAGGGGCAAGATGCCGGCCTACGCTGGCAAGCTCACGGATGCACAGATAGCGGATGTCGTCACATACACCCGCACGTTGCAGAAGAAGTAGAAGAACGGGCATGCTCTGAGCCGTGACCGCGCCGCATGACTCCAGCAATCGAGAACAATTTCGAGAGAATATGGGCCACCTGTGTTCTCAGAAACGATTCTCGATTCAGCCCGTTAGGCTTCCCGCAAGCCATTATTTCTGAGAAGACAAATAGTGTTGTCGGTCTACAGAGATCTTGCCTAACGTGCTCGAATGTCCGTTTTCTTACGGGACCCCGACTAGAAGTGAGCGGTCAGCCAGATACACTTTGAGAATGGGAAAGCGGCGAATTGCTCAGATTGTGGTTCTTCTGCTGCTGACTATTTTTCTGCTCGCTCCGATTTACGAGCATTTCGATCATTGGGACGGCTTCCCACGAAGTGGTGACGACACCGTTCTGACCCTGATTGCTGTTGTGACCTTTTGCGGCGTCGTCCTGGTCGCCGCGCGCTCCCCCTTTCGGGTGTTTCTTCAAAGGCGCTGGGTCAAGCTGGAACGGTGGAAGCCGCCATCGATGCCATTCGTATTTTTTGCTTCCAGAGCGGCGGATGAATCGCCGCCCACTTCGCCTCGCCTCAGCTTGCGCATTTAGACCTCAATATCCTGACCCGTCGACATTGTTTTCCCTCTGGGCACGCAATCACAGACCTGGTCTGTAGTTCCTGCTTTCGCTGCGGAATACCCGGATCGCCCCTGGGTTCGTTATGGGAGGTACGGCGTGGCTACGCTGTGAGCATGGCGCGGATCACTGGTCGCGACCACTTCCCGTCGGACGTGATTGTGCGTAGCACGCTTGGATTGCTGATAGGCGAGTTCGTCATTCATCGTCACCACCGCCTTGAGGATGAACCTCGGCCCTCGCGGAGTTGTAGAGGAACGGAGTGCGCGAAATGACAGCCATCGACCTCTCCAGTTATGTTGGCCTGCTTGCGGTGGGGCTGCTCACCTCAAATATCCTGCTCGGTCTTCTCATTTCGGTGCGGTACAGCACCCTGCGCTCCTGGCCGCATCGCCAGATCAACATCTTCGCACTGCACAACTGGACGGGATATACGGCCTTCTGCGTCGCGGGTTTCCACCCGATGGTGTTGTTGTTCTCGAAAACGGCTGGCTTCCGCTGGCTCGATTTGCTCTGGCCGATTCACTCCCTCTCACAGCCTGTCGTCAACTCGCTGGGTGCGACGGCGTTTTACTGCCTGGCTGTTGTAGTCGTAACTTCATACTTCCGGGTGGAGCTTGGCCGAAAGCTCTGGAAGGGGCTGCACTATACGGCCTATGTCGCCGCCGCCTTTTTCTTCCTCCATGGCATCCTGACCGACCCGGAGCTGAAGAGCCGACCGACCGACTTCCTCGATGCGGAGAAGCTTTTTATCGAA
>JANXZS010000189.1 GCA_025355385.1 Acidobacteriaceae bacterium
CAACAGAATGTGGATGTACGCCCCAATCGCGTGAAAGCCCACTAACCCCAACAGCCAGAGTACTAACAGAATTACGAAAATCGTCCAGAGCATTTCTTCGTTCTCCCTCCGTAGTTTCTGTCTACGGTGTGATAAGGTGCGCACTGAGTGCTCTCAGGTTGCCGCGCCCGTTGAAGATATAAGGAGAATCTTGCGCCAATGAAGATAGCCATCCAAGGCGAAGCGGGCTCGTTCAGCCATGAGGCGGCACTGAAAATGGAGCCCGAGGCAACCATCGTGCCCTGCTCGTACTCGCCGGAGGTGTTCCGCCGGGTAGTCGAGGGATTAGTAGAAGCGGCTGTCATCCCGATTGAAAACAGTCTTGCGGGTCCTGTGGTTGAACACTACGATCTCCTGCTTGAGCACGGTGTTGTTATCGAGCGAGAAATCCTCGTTCGAATACGCCACAACCTGGTCGTCCGTCCAGGGAGCTCCATCAAAGATATCCGTACGGTTTCCTCCCATCCCGTGGCCCTCGCTCAGTGCCGTAAATTCCTTGAGCAGCACCAGCAACTTGAGGTGGTCCCGTTTTATGACACGGCAGGCAGCGTCAAGCAACTGATGGAGCAAGGGGATGTGCACGCGGCGGCCATAGCCAGTCACGCCGCTGCGGTCTACTACAACGCAGCCATTCTTTTGGCTGGAATTGAAGACAACCCACAAAACTTCACGCGCTTCTTTCTCGTGCGTCCAGCCGCCATGGTCCGCCCCGATCCATTGGCAAACAAAGTCAGCCTGGCCTTTACTGTTGCCAATCGTCCAGGAACCCTGGTGGAGGCACTGCAGGTCTTTTCTGCCCACGGAACAAATCTGACCAAGATCGAGTCGCGCCCTGTTCCCGGACAGCCGTGGCAGTACGTCTTCTACGTGGACTACCAGATGGCCACCCTTGGCGAGACCAAGGTCCCCCTGGAGCAATTGCGCCTGCACTGCTCCATGGTAAAAGAGTTGGGCGCTTACCGTCAGTCCGAACAGGGCTCAGCAGGCCACAACTCCAATGGTGGTGTATTGCCTAACTGAATGGCTTTGAGCCCGCTATTTTTCCTGCCGTTTAAGCGTATGCAGGCGACTTGGGCAGGAATATGATTTCAGCGTAAGCACTATTGGGAATCACGGGTTGTGAGCTATTCGCGGTTTTCACTGGCCTGGTAGGACCTCGCCATGGCCAAAGCGGAGGGACCAAATGCAACCCGAAAATGTCTAATTTACGAGCATTTTAAGCGTCTAGTCGCTGAAGGTAGAGTTTGCGACTTTTAGAAATATGCTGCGTCTAAAGGCTAGTAAGTTGATAGAGGTAGACTCATGGCAAGTGATTTTTTAAGTGTTATCCAGCCGAGCGATCCTAAACAGCGCGAAAATACTGCTGCCCGTGTGCTGCCAATACTGCCTGTCCGGGATACGGTGCTATTTCCTCATGCCGTGCTGCCGCTGACAGTCGGCCGCGAAAGCTCGATCCAGCTAATTCAGTCGCTGGGCGAGGAAAAAACCATTGTTGTGGTGGCTCAGCGGGACGCGCGCATGGACTCGCCCGACCCGGAAGATCTGTATGGTTATGGCACGTTGGCGACGGTTCACAAAGTCGTCAAAATGCCGAATCAGAGCCTCTTTGTCTTCACGGAGGGTGCGGAGCGGGTGAAACTGGGGCAATTTACCCAGTTGGAACCCTTCATGATGGCAAGCGCTGAGCCGGTCAAGGTCGAGGCGCCGGCAATCAACTCTGAAACCGAGGCTCTGCAACGCAATGTCCTTGCTCAGTTCCAGCAGATTGTTACGGTTTCGCCTACTCTCTCCGATGAGTTGCAGACTATCGCGATGAATATCGAGGAGCCGGGGCGGCTGGTTGACTTTATCGCGTCCTCGCTGCCATTTCTCGCTACCACTGACAAGCAGGAGCTATTGGAAACGTCAGATGTGGTCACCCGCATGGAGCGCATCAACAAGCATCTTGCCAAGGAGCTTGAAGTCCAGCAACTGCGCAACAAGATCCAGTCCGAGGTGCAGGACCAAGTGCAGCAGTCGCAGCGCGACTATTACCTGCGCGAGCAACTCAAGGCCATCCAGAAGGAACTCGGCGAGATGGACGAGGGGCAGAAGGATTTAGAGGATCTGCGCGAAAAGATTGAAGCCGCCGGTATGCCCGAGGACGTAAAGAAAGAAGCGCTGAAGGAGATGAATCGTCTGGCGCGAATGTCTCCCATGGCCGCCGATTATTCGCTGACGCGCAACTATATTGAGTGGCTGGCGGTACTGCCGTGGGCTAAATCTTCTGCCGGTGAGGTGGATATCCTCAAGGCCAAACAGATTCTCGACGAGGATCACTACGATCTGAAGAAAGTAAAGGACCGCATCCTCGATTACCTGAGCGTGCGCCGCTTGAAGCCGGATATGAAGGGACCCATCCTTTGCTTCGTTGGACCTCCGGGTGTCGGCAAGACCTCGCTCGGGCGCAGCATTGCGCGGGCGCTGGGACGCAAGTTTGCGCGCATTTCCCTGGGTGGTACGCACGACGAGGCCGAGATTCGTGGGCACCGGCGCACCTACATCGGCGCACTGCCGGGCCAGATCATTCAGGGCGTGCGGCGAGCGGAGACCAACGATCCTGTCTTTATGCTGGATGAAATAGATAAACTGGGGCGCGACTTCCGCGGGGACCCGTCGTCGGCATTGCTTGAGACGCTCGATCCGGAGCAGAACTCGACTTTCCGGGACAACTACCTGGATGTGCCGTTTGATCTTTCGAAGGTCTTGTTCATCTGTACAGCGAACATACTCGATCCCATACCCGAACCGCTGCGCGACAGAATGGAGATCATTGAGCTACAGGGTTATACGGAAGAGGAGAAGGTGCATATTGCTTTCCGCTACCTGATTCCCCGGCAGACGAAGGAAAACGGCATTACTCCGGAGCTGATTGAATTTCCCGAGGAGAGTGTCTCCTACATCGTGCGGCACTATACGCGCGAGGCGGGGGTACGCAATATGGAGCAGTTGATTGGCACGGTATGCCGTAAGCAGGCGCGCCGGATCGCTGAAGGTTCCACTGAAAAGCTAGTGGTGACCAAGGAGGTTGTGCAGGAGTTTCTGGGCGGCATTAAGGTGCGCGTGGATACTGAGATCGCCGAGCGCACCAAGCGTGCTGGCGTTGCCGTCGGGCTGGCCTGGACGCCTGCGGGCGGTGATGTCCTGTTCATAGAAGCCAGCAGGATGAAAGGCAAGGGCGGATTCACGATGACGGGTCAGATTGGCGAGGTGATGCAGGAATCGATGCAGGCCGCGCTGACCTGGGTCCGTTCGAATGCGCGCTCTGTGGGTCTGGACGAGGACTTTACCAAGGATATGGATCTGCATATCCACGTACCCGCTGGTGCGATTCCGAAAGACGGTCCTTCTGCGGGGGTGACGATGGCAACAGCTCTGGTATCGCTGTTGACCGACAAGCCCATTCATCCGCTTACCGCCATGACAGGGGAGATTACGCTGAGCGGCAACGTGCTGCCGGTCGGCGGAATTAAGGAGAAGTTTCTGGCTGCAAAACGTGCGGGAGTCCGCGACGTCGTACTACCGGCGGAGAATCGCCAGAACGTGGAGGAGGACCTGACGCCGGAGCAGATCGCGGGGGTCACCATCCACTACGCCAGCCGGATCGAAGATGTACTCGCTGTGGCGCTGCCCGCGTCAACCAACGAGGCACGCAAGGACGAGGAGATTCGCGAAAGCGTTTTGAGCAACGCCAACGTGTAAGGCGCGCGTGTATCGCACGAATGCCTACCAACCAGCAGATGTTCGTGCCGGTGCTACGCGCACTGTTACGGAGAGGTCTGTGATGGATGCGATTGCTGCCGATCTACTGAAGACCGTTTCCCAGGGTACCGACCGCGGCGAGTTGGAATGGGCACAGTTGGAGCCGGGAACCTACCGCGCTCCCTTCGACGAGAAGCTCACGCTCAATCTGTTCCCCTACGCTGACTTCGCAACGGACGAGAAAGCATCCCTGACGTTGACTGAGGGCTCGACCCTGGTGATGGATCTGTCGCCCGAGACAGAGATGGAGCTTGCCGCCCTTCGCGTCCTGTATCGCCGCGTAGAGATTTGGGTTCAACTAAACCGAAGCAGCGGCTAGATTCTTCGTTCTCTTGATGGAGGCATCTACTGGGGAGGGATGCCTGCGGGTTGAGCAGCGTTCGGGTCTTTCATGTCCACCAGTTCCACATCGAAAATGAGGTTAGATTTCGCCGGGATGGGTCCCTTGGCTGTGTCTCCGTAAGCCAACTGGTAAGGGATAAAAAGTCTGCGCTTACCGCCCACCTTCATGCCCTCGAAGCCAGTATCCCAGCCGCTGATGACTCGATGCTGGCCCTGCTGAAACTGGATGGGCGTTCCCCGATCGACGGAGGAGTCAAACTTTGTGCCGTCATACAGCCAGCCCGTGTAGTGCACGGAGTAGAGCATTCCCTGCTCGGCAGGCGCTCCTGTACCCACTAGAATATCGATGTAGCGCAGAGCATATTCTGTACGCAGGATTCCCTTGGCAATCGGGATATTAGCAGGAAGCTTGATCCCATCAGGACGGGCAGCAGAGGTTGCCGCTCTTTGACCGGTCGCTCTTTGCCCGGTCGATTTATGCACGGGCGGAGTCGCTGGTGTCGGGGCAGTCGCCTTCTGCGCGAGGAGTTGCAGGGGCAATGCCAAGAGCAGGACAAAACCCGCAGATGTCAGATCATTTTTTATGGAGTTCATGCGATCGTGATGGTAGCACGGCGCGTCTTACTTGGGACGATGATTTTCAGGCGCACAATCTTCACGCTGGGGCACTCGACCTTGCCCATCGGGGCTTTCCTGAGCGTGCTTGATGAAAATCACGTGCGCCGGCTGATCGACGTCCGCTCTCTACCTCGCTCCCGCCACAATCCTCAGTATGAGCAACAGTCTCTGTCAAAATCGCTGGCTCAAGCGAAGATGGAATATCACTGGATGCCTGAGCTGGGAGGCCTGCGCCCGGCTCTGCAAAGGTGGAGGTAAGCCGTGTCTGGTATCCGTCGGAAGACGACCTGTTTTCCGCTCCCCCCCGCCGCTGGCGAATGAGGATGTGTTTCGCGCCTCCGCGCGCCACCAGATGCGGTTCGCGAAACTTTTTGGACGTAAAAGCGGGCCGGGCTCTGCTGCGTGGGATACATCCCAAGTGGAGTTGCGTCTAATGCGCAGGGTATTCTTTTCTATATGCAGGTACGCGTCCTCTATTTCGGTGTGCTCAAGGATATCTTTCATCGCGAGGGGGATGCGCTTTCATTGCCCTTCGGTGCGACGGTAAGCACCTTGCTGGACCACTATCGCGCCCTTGCGCCAGACCATGGAAGCTTATGGAGAGTCCTTGCGGTCGCCGTGAATCAAGAGTTTGCGCGGGCGGACCAACCCCTCGCGGATCACGACGAGATCGCGTTGCTGCCTCCTGTCTCGGGAGGAAGTGGATCATTGGCGAATGTCGCCCTGGTGGGCGAGCCAATTGACTCGGCAGGGTTAATTAAAGCGCTCAAGCAAGGTCAGGATGGAGCCCTGGTGGTATTCGACGGCATCGTCCGCAATCACACTCGCGGGCGGCGCACACTCCACCTCGTGTATGAAGCTTATGAAGCCATGGCGCTCGATCAAATGCGTAAACTCGTCACTCAAGCAGGGGAGAGCTTTGCTATCCGCGATGTTGTAATTGTTCATCGCCTGGGTCAGCTTGCGGTTGGGGAAACGAGCGTGTTGATCGCGGTGGCATCCGCACACCGAGCCGCGGCGTTTGACGCCTGCCGCTGGCTCATCGATACCCTCAAGAGCACCGTTCCCATATGGAAAAAAGAGTGCTTCGAGGATGGAGCAGTGTGGGTTGCTGGCGAACCTTTCCCCGATAGCATCGTCGCCGAACCGCCCAGCAGAGCAGTGTGCGAATGAAGTCGTATTTGTGGACCCTGATGCTTTGCATGGCGACTGTGCCCTTGGGAGCGCAGGAGGACGCCTCTTCCGCGAGCACGATCCGTGTCAACGTGCATCTGGTGAATATCTTCGTCAACGTGACGGACGGCAACGGCGCCCTAGTGGGGGGGTTGCAGAAGGAAAACTTCTCGCTCGCCGAAGATCGCGTGCCGCAGAAGATCGCCGTCTTCGAGAGGCAATCGGAGATGCCCCTTGCCATTCTGCTCGCCATCGACACCAGTGGCAGCGTGCATAAGGATCTTCCCATCGAGCAGAAGGCTGCGCGGCATTTTGCCCATGCGCTAATGCGTCCAGTGGATCAGATGGGGCTGATAGAGTTTTCTTCCGACGTCAGGGAGGTGGTTCCCTTTACAAATCAGGTCAGCCGCATCGATCGCGGACTCGATAGCCTGCGGATGGGCCCTGCCACCGCTCTCTATGACGCCGTGTACCTTTCGGCGCAGAACCTTACGAAAATGAGCGGTCGCAAGGTTCTCGTTCTTATTTCCGACGGTGGCAACACGGTGAATGGAGTGGACTATGCCAAGGCGCTGGAGCAGGCATTGCGCTCCGAGGTCATGGTTTACAGCATCATCGATGTGCCAATCGTGGCCAG
>JANXZS010000238.1 GCA_025355385.1 Acidobacteriaceae bacterium
TCTCCCCCGGAGTCGATCTCGGCCCCGTGAAGTTGCTGCCCGCCACGCACGTCGAGACCATCATCGAACTCCTCAACCTCAGCTCCCATGGCACGAAGATTCGCCGCCACCAGGGCGATGCGGTCCGACTCCTTTACCCGCAGTTCACGAGCATCGCGGATGCGGATGCCTCCGCGGGTGTAAGGTGCGATGGCGGCAAGCACGGGCAGCTCATCGATCAGTTGTGCGGCAAGTGCACCAGAGATAGTAGTTGCCCCCAACCCGTCCCGGGGAGCGGTGAGTTGTACCGTGCCAATCAGTTCACCGTGCTTCTCTTCGAGGTTGAGCACGCTGACGCGCGCGCCTAGCGAGTTGAGGACATCGAGCAAGGTCGCGCGGGTCGGGTTCAGGCCCAGATTATCAAAGACCAGGTTCGACTCCGGGAAGAGGGCGGCCGCGCAGAGGAAGAAAGCAGCCGAGGAGAGGTCGCCGGGGATGGTTGCATCGATGCCGTGCAACGCCTGTCCACCGGCAATCGAGACCGAATCAACAGTTCGCGTGAGCTCCGCTCCAAAGGCACGCAGCGCGAGTTCTCCGTGGTCTCGTGTGCGAATGGCTTCGCGCAATGTGGTGGTTCCAGCAGCCTGCAACCCGGCGAAGAGAACGGCCGTTTTCACTTGGGCACTGGGCACGGGGGTAGTGTAGTCGACGGCGGTAAGCTTGTGTCCCGTGATGGTGATGGGCGCGTGACCGCTGGTCAGCGTGATTTCCGCACCCATCTCAGATAGGGGCTTGCGCACCCGCTCCATGGGTCGATTGCTGAGTGACGCATCTCCGATCAAAGTGAAACGGTCCTCTTGTCCGCTCAGCATGCCGGAGAGCATGCGCATGGTGGACCCGGAGTTGCCGCAATCGAGAGGATAGGGCGGCGCACCCAGGCTTCCGGCGGTGCCGTGAATCTCGATAGAACCGTCGACGCCGGTCACGCTTGCACCCAGTGCCTCGGCGCAGCCTAAACTGTTGACGCAATCCGCTCCGGTTGAGAAGTTGCGCAGGCGGGTGGTTCCCCCAGCGTAGGCGGCCAGTAACGCGTAACGATGGGAAATGCTCTTGTCGCCGGGCAAGCGAAGACTACCGATGAGATTGCGCGCGGGCGCGACAGTTCTTTGTGCGTTCGTGTGTGGGCCTGAAGTCTGCAATGGAACTCCTGAAAGTTGTCTTCTTATCCTACCGCCTCTGGTTCCGGATCAAGAACGCGGAGGATCACCAGTGTTTCATCGTCGAAGTGATCGAATTCGCCCTGAAAGCTGGCCAAAACGCCGAGGATTGCATCAGCCAGCTCCCCGACTGGCAGGTGTTGATTTTTTCGCACAACAGCCGTGAGCCGGTCATTGCCAAACATCTCCCTGCTGGGGTTCTGCGCATCCACTATGCCGTCGCTGAAGAAGATGATCGAATCGCCGGGCTGTGTGGAGATATTGAACTCCTCATACTGGATGTTGGGAAACATTCCCAGCGGAATGCCTTCGGCGTGTATCGTCGTCACTTCTCCCGAGCGGCAGAGGAGCGGTTGCACAGCGCCTGCATTGGCAAGCTGTAGCGTCTGGTTGGAGTCATTCCACACTGCGAATAGCATCGCGACATACTGCGATTCCAGCCGACGCTCCTGAAGGGCGTCGTTCAACGACTCCAACATCTGCGAGGGAGAAAGGTGCTGATTCGCAGCCGAGCGCATGATACCGCTGACCAGTGCCGCGTAGAGGGCGGCGGGTGCGGCCTTTCCGCTTACGTCGCCGAGCGCGATGCCACTGCGATCCGGGTCATATTGCAAAAAGTCGTAGAGATCTCCGCCGATGGTCCTCGCAGGCAGAAAGCGGGCTGCGAATTCCGCGTGCTTGTGTTTGGGCCTGACGGGCGGCAGCAGTCGCAATTGCACTTCCCGAGCCATGGCCAGATCGCGTTCCAGCCGTTGCTCCTGTCGCGCCACGCGCTGATAAAGGCGCGCATTCGCAATCGCAATAGCGATCTGGGCCGCTAGAGTGACCAGAGTGCGTTCGTGTTCTTCGTTGAAATAATTGGCACGTGTGTGCTCTAGATCGAGTACGCCGATGACCTTGTTTTTGTAGATCAAGGGCACGACCATCTCCGAGCGCGACTCGGGATTCATCATCACGTAGCGTGGATCTTTTCGTACGTCGCCGACGTTTACCAGCCTGCGCTCGGTGACAGCGGCTCCCACCAGGCCCTGATGGGGCAGTACGGGATCGAAATGAGAATGGCGTTCCCCAAATCGCGTGGAGAAGCGGGTCTCGAGGGAGTCTTCCTGCTCGTTCAAAAGCAGGATGGTGAACATCTGGTAGTCCATCAGGCGGCGGAGCAGCTGACCAACTTTCTCAAGCAAAGCGTCCAGATTGAGAATGGAGGTCAGCTCACGGCTTATCTCGTTCAAAACCGACAGGATCTGCGCCTGTCGAGAAGCTCGCGTATACAGGCGCGCATTTTCAATGGCCTGTCCGATGCGCGAGGCGGTTAGTGTAAGCATGCGCAAGTGTTCCGGGCGGAAGTAGCCAACCTGCTCGGATTGCATATCGATGACGCCAATCACACGATTCTTGACAATCAGCGGCACGGCAAGTTCGGAGCGGACATCGGGATTGGCATTGATGTAGTTGGCAGCCTGGGCGACGTCGTTAACCAGCACCGCTTCCCGTCGCTCTGCGGCCTCGCCCACAACCCCTTGCCCCATGCGGATGCGCATGCGCTCAACCTCCGGCGTGTGGCCTATCTGGAAGCGCATGCGGAGGTCGTTGGTGCGGTCGTTCAACAGAAGGATGGCAAAGATGCGGTAATCAATCACCGCTCGTGCGAGATCGGCAGTGCGAAGCAGAAGGGTCTGCAGGTCCAGCGTGGTGTTGAGCGCGTCCGCCAACTGCATGAGGAATTCAAGCTGAATGGGATCAACACGTGCTGGCGTGTTGACGAGGGCCGCCGACGACGCGGGGCGATAGTCGCCTTCAAACGCGTCTGGTTGTGCAGCCTCCTGCGCCGCTTGGTCCCCATGGCGCGGATCTCTCTTTTTCTCGTGTGATGAAGACATAGCACTCGCGGAGCAATCATAGCGCAGAGGCAGGTTTGAGGCCGAAAGCGGCAAGCAAATCGCTCCGTTTCGCGTTCCGGCGACGGTTGGAAAAAACTTCTTAGCGTTATTGTAGCGCCCAACCCATGACTGCCAGAGGGCGGCCTCCGTGTCACTTGGGAGGAGAGGGCAGGCAACACACCCACCCTCATCCCACAATTACGGAGTTGTTGCTCTAGTCGGCCTCTTCGCGCTTGTAGGGCGTTTGCAGATATTTGCGGGCTTCGTTGAGAGCACCTTGAGTGTTGTCGTTGGTCTGGACGGCTTGACGGTATTCATTCACCGCGCGGTCCCGCTGCCCGGTAACATCGAAGATCTTGCCCAGTTGGATATGGCTCCAGACTTCCGTCCACTTGGGATCGTCGTCGCCCCGCAGGGCGTCGCGGTATGCGTTGGCGGAGGCTTGGTAGTTGCGTTGCGAAAAGAGCACCTCACCCACGCGATAGCTAGCGAGCGAACTATTGGGGTTGGCTGTAAGAGCCTTTTGATACTCGGCGAGGGCGTCGGCAAAATTGCCCTGCGCCACCATCTGCTGCCCTCGCAGAATGGAAACGCGAACCTGCATATCCGGGGAGTTTTTGAGCACCCAATTCTGCGGATCGATGGTGATGCGGCGAGGGCGTCCGAAGGTATCCACGATATATTGTGAATCGGTGCCCACCACATCTACCCGTTTCGACTCGGTCTTGCCGTCGGTCTCCACGCGCAACTCGACCGGCATGCGGAAGAGATCCAGATCCTGATCGATCTGGCCTATGGTGCGGAAGCCCTTGTTATTTCCCAGGCGATAGACCGTGTATTTGTTGGTGAATAATGGAGCGCCGGTGCCGTCGAGCCATTGGGCAAAAAATGGTGTCAGGGTTTCTCCGGACTGGGTCTCGGCAACTTTCAAAACATCCGCCGTGCGCACCGGCTGCCCCGCGAATTGCGACAGAATGCCACGGAGAATCTTTTTGAAGTTTTCATCCCCCACCTCCCAGCGAAGCATGTGGAAGACCAAGGCCCCCTTCTCCAATGTCATCGACTGAAACTCTGGCGAGAACGGCAGCAGGCGCCCCACGGAAGAGAGCGGGATGGTGTCGTAGGCCAGTGCGCCGGCGGAGACATCCAGCACGGCAGCGGAGATCGCGCTCTTGCCAGAGGCCTCTTCCAAGTACATCAGCTCTGCATAACGCGACATTCCGTTCGTGATCCACGCGTCGTTCAGGGTCGCCGGGCTCACCTCGCTGCCCCACCACTGATGGGCGATAGTGTTGGCCAGCAGGCGCAGGTAAGACTTGTCCGCGATGCGGTTGCCGGCTATGGCCGCGATTTCTGGAGCCCATGTGGCGGGGACCGTATCGTTCGGCAATTCAACGATGTTGAGGCGGGTTGACTGGGGCGTGCCAAAGGTGTCAGTGAAAAAGGCAAATTCCTTATTCGCGGTCTGGGCGTAGTCGGCTACGCTCTGCTGATGGGCGGCGGTGGCATAGACGCGGATGTTGGTGCTGCCTGCGACAGCAACCGGCTCGGCAAATTTGCCCGCGATGATGGTCCCGGGGAAACCCGGCTTGTTCCAGATGAAGTCGAATTGCTGGCCCTTGGGGGTGGTACGCGCAGCGCCGGTGCTGCCGCTGCCGATCACTAAATAGCCAGCAGGGATGCGGATATGCATCTCTGCCGTGAAGCGGTTCGTCAGGTAGCCGGTCATGGGAAACCACCGGCCCGGATAGAGAAGATAGCTGATGGGATCGCCGACCGATGTGAGCTTAAGTCCCTCGACCGGCCCATCCTCCTGCCCAGTGAGGGTGCCATCGTACTGGAATGTGTATGTGGAGATTTGGCCCTTGTGCAGGGGCACACGCGGAGTGATCCGGATGGTGGCATCCTGGCCCCGTTCCCCAGAGAGCGGACCGCTTGAGCCCTCAGTGACCTTATTCACCTTGAGTGAATTGTGAAGCTGGAAGACGATTGTGTCGGCGGCCTCGAGCACAGTGAAATTTACTTGCACCGTCGCAGTCAGGTGGTGAGAGGTCGGTTCAAGATCGGCATCGATTACGTAGGTGTTGATTTGAAAGTTCGGTCTGTCGGCCGCGCGCGCGGACGATGGAACCATCAACAACGTGGCGACCATGGCAGCGATCAGAAGGGATAACCCGCGGAGTCTTGCTTGCATTCGATCAGCGTTCCCCATAATTCGTTTCATGAGCTTGCTAGTCATCCGGTTTGAATCTGGACTGAATCGTGACCAATTTTATAAGCTACTTTCATTGTGATGCCGGCAACGCGATCGATGGCCGTTTCCGTTGCCGTTCGTCCCGCGTGTAGCATCCGCGAGACCTGTTTTAGATCGTCCCGCATTTTGACGCGAGTCGTCTCATCGACCATCAACTCCCGCAGATGGGTAACTACATTGGTCGGGGTGAAGTCATCCTGAATGAGTTCGGGCACCACGGCGCGGCCGGCTACCAGATTCACCATCGCCACGAAGGGCACCGAGACGATGTGACGGACGACCGCATAAGTCAGGGCGGAAACGCGATACACCACCAGAAACGGGTTGCCTATCAAGGCTGCTTCGATGGTTGCAGTACCGCTGGCGACGACACTCGCACGCGAGTGGTAGAGGGCAGCACGGGCGTCGTCGACCAGGGTGATACGCGGCGTTTCGCGGTGGCTTGGGCCAGATCCGACCTGAGTTAGCTTGCGAATTCCTGCTATGTGTTTCGCTTCCAAAGTCGCGGCGAGAGGCAGCAAAAACTCACAATCCATCCTTAGGGCGTCAGCAGCCTTTTTGACCACGGGAAGGTTCAGACGGATCTCCTTGTCGCGGCTGCCGGGCAAGAGGCCAACCCAATCTTTGGACGCGTCCAATCCGTATTGGGCAGCAAAATCGCTTCGAGAGATGGTGGGTAGCGGCAGGTCAGCTAAGGGATGCCCGACATAGGTCGCCTCCACACCATGCTCGCGGTAGAACTTCTCCTCGAAGGGAAAGATGACTAGCATGCGGTCAACATAGCGCTCGACCTGCTTGATGCGATGTTTTTTCCAGGCCCAGAGCTGGGGGCTGACGAAATAGATAACAGGAATGCCGAGGCGATGGAGATCGCGCGCCAGGCGAAGATGAAAGCCAGGGTAGTCAATCAGGACCGCTGCATCGGGCCGCGTCTCGCAGAAATCGTGGTCGCTGGCTGAAGGCGCATGCCCGATCTGCGAGGCGAATACCGCGCAGGGCAAGATTACGTTGCTAGATGATTTTCAGAGTGGCGATCAGGCACCACCAGCGCATCCGCGTTGTCGCTGTTCGCTCAGTGCTTACAAATGAGGATATGACCATGCAACTGTTTGCTCGAATGATGAAGGTAGACGAAGCCGCGCGCACCGTCACCGGCGTG
>JANXZS010000251.1 GCA_025355385.1 Acidobacteriaceae bacterium
CGAATAACTCCACCTTCGATCTCCAGTCCAACTCCCGCCCCCAGACCAAGCTCGCGCTCAGTCAAGACTAGGAGTTCGCTCTGTCCAGAGGGTGGGCCAAAACAAACCGCCGAAGTAAGCCACTTCATAATGCCGGAATCATTCAGAAGCGTGCATCGTCTGTGAGATGGGATCGCGGCCTTGCGACAAGTACTAGCGGGACTTGCGACCACACAATCTTCTGGGCAATCGCCTCGGAGGATTCAACAACAGTCAGAGGAATAAAAATGGCATTCATTGACACTAACTCTGACTCCGTTACGGACGATGATGGGCAAGTCGTCGTCAGGCTCTTCAACAACGGTAGCGACGCTCGGTAGGCCATCGGCGAGCTTCGTGAAGAGGGATTCCGTACAGGGCAGATTGGAGCAGCGTTCCGCAGGTCATCATCGCGCGGTACGGTCGCATCTGACCCGCGCTCAAATGATACCGAGCGCCACCAGCGCCAGCCGGACCTAACAAGGGAAGAGTTCGAATCGTCTCGTCAAATTACACAGAGCGTATCCGTCGGAAGCGTCCGCGCCGATATCGGGTCGCCTACGGGACCTGCATCTGGCTGTTCATCGGCTTCTCCGGGTGGTTTCAGCACAGGCATGGGCATGATGATGAGCGGCGCGGATCTCTCCCGACTTATACCGGACTCCGATATACCGACCAAGAAAACCTAGGCCCAAGTTGTAACTTCCGCCAACTGGAGCGAGGAGGGTTTCCCGTTAGTTCGTGGTGGGAGAACCTCCGGCGGATTCACAATTCAGGCGTCTTCAGCCTACATCGAGCACGAGTCGGACTTCCAGGTTGTTCCAACGGAAAGCCATCCTATGCCTGAGGGGCAGGACAACCCGCTGCACTCGATCAACGAAGATAGCTGGTGGAAGGGGCCTAAAAAAGTTTTTGGTTGAAGACGGTGAAGGTGTGGAGCGAGCCAGCGACCATTCCAGTGTCGAGCGTCGAGGCCGAGAAATCGTGAACGATGCGGGTGCGAGGAAGTTCCGTTCGGGAGAGGGGGATCTCGGGCTGCTGGAGTGCGATCGCTTCACGCCCCTGGCGGAGGAGAACGTCGTGGCATCCATTGACTACGCTTACTCCGCAGGTGATTTCGAGACCTCTCTCAAAATACTTGGGCTGGGCGAGCTTGAGTCGATTGACTTTGCGCAGCAGTTGCGCTCCGACGGGGCTATCGTCACGGTGGCGGCTGGATTCAGGATAGGGATGCGGAAGTTATTCTCGAAACAAACGGCGGCCGCGCGTGTTACGCCGAGGAAGTATTAGCGGAAAGCCGGTCGCAGCGCGACCCGTTTGCGGGTACATCGCGCGCTGAAGCAGCTGCGGAAGACGCGGGGAATAGAGGTTTCTCGCAGGACCGTATTCATCTGTTTGGCGATGTTCGTCGCGCATACGAGGCACCCAACCGTGCAGCCCGCAACGAAGATGATAGGAGTAAGCCGAGATTTGCTTAAAGGCGGGAAAGCCGATTCAAATCACGGCCCCGTCTCCTGCAGATGGGGCAATTTTCGTAGAAAAACGCACCATTTTGTGAATATCTAAAACGATAAAGCAAACTTTATAGTCGCTCGCTCGCACGCTCCAGTCGCCATGAGGCGAAAAATCGCTGGACATTTCAAGTTCGTGGCACATTTCCCGCATCTTGCTAGTACATTGCAAGCAATGCCTCCAGCAGTAGAGCGGCAATCCTCCCCGAAGTTCGCCGCTCCCGCCAAGGGAGGCAAACTGCTGCTGGTCCCATTGGTGACTGCCACCTATTTCATGGTCTCCGGTGGCCCGTATGGCATCGAGGACATTCTAGGCGGCGCAGGGTACCTTAGGGCGCTGGTGATTCTGCTGTTGCTGCCCCTCTTTTGGAGTCTGCCAACCACGCTGATGATCGGCGAACTGGCCAGCGCAATACCTGCGGAAGGCGGTTTTTACGTGTGGGTGCGGCGCGCTATGGGTCCCTTCTGGGGCTTTCAGGAAGCGTGGCTATCCTTAGCGGCCAGTGTCTTTGACATGGCTATCTACCCCACTTTGTTTGTCCTTTACCTGGGCAAGCTGGCTCCATCGTGGACGGCAGGGCATCGCCGGATCGTCTGGGCACTCCTGGTCGTGATTATCTGTTGCCTTTGGAACCTCCGCGGCGCCCGTGCAGTGGGAAACGGGGCGGTGGTGCTTTTCGTTCTGCTGCTGGCTCCGTTCGCAGTGTTGGTAATCGCGGGCTTCTGGAGGGGTTTCCATGCTCCGGGACCAGGTAGCTGGCATCAACAACACAGTTCGGCTGCGCTCAACACTGCAATCCTGGTGGCTATGTGGAACTACATGGGATGGGACAACGCGTCGACCGTCGCGCAGGAGGTAGAGGATCCGCAACACAATTACCCGCGTGCGATGCTGCTGAGCGCGGCGCTGGTTACGTTGACTTACTTACTGCCACTGGCTGCGGTGGCTGCCGCGGGTATTTCTCTGGATCGTTTTTCCACCGGTTCGTGGGCGGATGCGGCGGCAACGCTCGCAGGGCCGTGGCTGGCGATTGCCATCGTGGCCGGTGGATTAATCAACGGATTCGGCATGTTCAATGCGCTCATGCTCTCCTATACTCGCCTCCCGCTTGCCATGGCAGAGGACGGGATGCTGCCGCAGTGGCTTGGTGTTCAGAACAGCCGCAGCGTACCAGTTGCCGCGATTCTGGTGTGTGGAGTGGGATGGGCGCTGGCGCTGGGTTTCAGCTTTGAGAGGCTGATCTCGATTGATCTGATCCTCTACGGCGCCAGCCTGATTCTGGAGTTTGTAGCCCTTGTCGGGTTGCGGCTGAAGGAGCCGGATCTGCATCGGCCATTCCGGGCCGGCAACTTCGCCGTCGCATCTTTGTTGGGAGTAGCCCCAACCGCGCTCATCCTGTTTGCGCTCTACAGCGCCCGTGGGGAGCGCATGGCGCACATGCCTGCATTGGTATTTGCACTGCTGATAGCGGGTGTCGGACCGCTAGGCTACTGGGCTGCGCGAACGCGACAAAGGCGGCAACTCCGATCAAGTTCGCCGCCTGTGTCCTGAAAACACTTCGTCTCGCTACTTTTTCGAAACGGCCTCGATCAGGGGCGGTTTGGCGAGCTTCCCATCCTGGAATTGCTTGGCCGCATGCAGCACCCGATCGCGCGCGTAGGCGGCGTTGTGCCATCCTTTGACTTCAACCCGCTTGCCCTCAAGATCTTTGTAGATGGCGAAGAAGTGAGTGATCTCCTTGAGGATGTGGGGATAGATCTCGGAGTAGTTCCAGACGTCGGAGTAGCGCGGATTGTTCTTACCTACGGCCAGAACCTTCTCATCGAGAGCGCCCTGGTCGAGCATCTCCAAGAGACCAATGGGCCTCACTTCCATTACGCAACCGGTGAAGCTTGGGGCATCGACCATGACCAGGACGTCCAATGGATCGCCGTCGTCACTGAACGTGGATGGAATGAAACCGTAGTCGCCCGGATAGTGCACCGGCGAATAGAGGTTACGGTCCAGTCGGAAGACATGGAGTTTCTTGTCGTATTCGTACTTATTGATGCCTTCGTAGGGAATCTCGATCACGGCTTCAATGACTTCGGGTGCTCGTTCCCCGATCGGCAATTCAAGATAATTGACCATGTTCGTCCTGTCTTCTCTAAATATGCTGTCCGCCACAGCGCCGGAATATGGGAGCAGAAGTTATATAATCGGTCACGATGAAGGCTCATGTCTACGTGACGATGAAGCGGACCGTGCTCGACCCCCAGGGCCAGACGATCCAGAGCGCGCTCAAGAAGATGCAATACAAGGGGATCGAGGACGTTCGCCAAGGCAAATACTTCCTCATTACCCTCGAAGCTTCGATGGACGCGGCAGCAGCCCGCGCCGAAATCGAACGTATGGCCGAAAATGTTTTGACCAACCCGGTTATCGAAGAGTTTACCTACCGGCTGGAAGAGTAGACAGAGGCTTTAACAGGGTGGACAAGGCGCTGACCGCTGCGCTGCGGTCGGGAGGACAAGGATGGAGCTTCGGAGGCCAGACGCTGACGATGGAATTGCTGCCGAAATTTTTTCGGCTGGCCCGTACAATGCACTATGTGCGGAATTGTCGGTTACGTCGGTTCGAAGGATGTTGTCCCCGTCATCGTTGAGGGATTGCGCCGCTTGGAATATCGCGGCTATGACTCGGCAGGTATTGCAGTCGGCATTGATTCCCATGGTGCGCTTGAGGTTCGCCGTGCGCCTGGGAAGCTGCGCAACCTTGAAGAGGTAATTCGCCAGCATCCTATCCACGGCACCTACGGCATTGGGCACACGCGCTGGGCTACCCACGGCCGCCCTACGGAAGAGAACGCGCACCCCCATCGCGACTGCACTGGCCGGATTGTAGTTGTCCACAACGGTATTGTGGAGAACTACATCGCGCTCAAGCGCGAGCTGACAGCCGAGGGTCACAAATTTGTAACCGAGACAGATACAGAAGTCATCGCTCACCTGGTAGAGCACGAACTAGGATCGGCGGCACGCTCGGGGAAGACCATGCTGCTGGAAGATGCGGTGCGCCGTGCGGTGCGTCGGCTTACTGGCGCTTTCGCTATCAGTATTATTTCGGCGGATGAGCCGAATAAGATCGTCGCCGCGCGTAACGGCCCCCCCGTCGTGGTTGGTCTTGGCGAAGGGGAGTATTTTGTTGCCTCCGATGTTCCGGGAATCCTGCACCACACGCGCAATCTTTATTTTTTGGCAGACGGTGACATGGCCATTCTGACTGCAGCCGGGGTGCGCCTGACGGACTTTAACGGCAACCCAATTGAGCGACCTGTGAACCGCATTCAATGGGATCCGATACAGGCGGAAAAGGGTGGTTACAAGCACTTCATGCTCAAGGAGATCTGGGAGCAGCCGCGGGCGGTGCGCGACACCACGCTGGGACGGATTTCCCTGGAGACGGGCCGGGTCTTCCTGAGTGAGATGAAGATCAGCGATGAAGATTTTCGGAATACGACGAAGATCAATATTGCTGCTTGTGGCACGAGCTGGCACGCAGCGACGGCGGGCAAGTACATGATCGAACGACTGGCCCGGGTCGCAGTCGATGTGGATTACGCAAGTGAATATCGCTATCGCAACCCCATCCACGATCCTGCCGCGATCGGTATGCTGATTACTCAATCGGGAGAAACCGCGGACACCCTCGCAGCACAGCGCGAGATGATTTCGAATGGATTGAAGACGGTCGCCATCTGCAATGTTGTGGGCGCGATGGTGGCCCGCGAGGCCCACGGCAACATCTATACCCACGCCGGACCGGAGATTGGCGTCGCGTCCACCAAGGCATTTACCGCGCAGTTGACTGCACTTTTCCTCTTCGCCATGCATCTGGCGCAGGTACGCAAGACAATTTCAGCAGAACACAGTATCGCGCTGGTAGATGAGCTGAGCCGGATACCCGGCAAGATTGAAGAGGTTTTGCGCATAAGCGATGGGCTATGCGAGGAGCTGGCGAAGAAGTTTTCGACTGCCAGGGATCTTCTATATCTGGGGCGAGGAATTCATTATCCCATCGCGCTGGAAGGTGCGCTCAAGCTGAAGGAAATATCCTACATCCACGCCGAAGGCTATCCCGCGGGAGAGATGAAGCATGGTCCTAACGCGCTGATTGACGAGACGCTTCCGGTTATCGTTCTAGCGACGAAGGACGATGGCGATGAAGGCTCGAGCCTGCGTTATGAGAAGACACTTTCGAACATTCAGGAAGTGACGGCGCGTTCGGGCCGTGTGATCGCGGTCGCCACCGAAGGGGACACACACATCGGCCAACTGGTGGAGTCGGTGCTCTTCGTTCCGCACGCGCCGGAGTTGCTGCTGCCGATCATAGAAGTTGTGCCCCTGCAGCTACTGGCGTACCACATAGCGGTACGACGCGGCTGCGACGTCGATCAGCCAAGGAATCTAGCGAAGTCGGTGACGGTGGAATAAGGACGCCCTGTCTGGGGCGAATAGTAGTAGTGGTGGGGATTCCTATTCTGGTAGCTCATCCTGAGTGATCCTGGTGATCTGTTTCTTAGACACAGTTTTGACTGTGGTTTGGCGCCAACAGTGTGCCATCGTCTTCGCGGTCAAAGGAGAATGGATCATGCTCTCCGTACGAATGGACAAGTGGCTATGGGCAGCAAGATTTTTCAAGACGCGGGCGCTGGCTGCGCGGGCATGTGAACTCGGCAGGATTCAATCCAGCGGACAAGAGGCTAAGGCTGCGCGCGACGTGAGGGTCGGCGACGTGTTGCAAGTGAAGAACGAAGGCGGAGACTTTCGTTTGGAGGTTCTACTTCTCAGCGAGGTGCGGGGCCCGGCAGCCGTTGCGCAGACACTGTACCGCGAGACAGATGAGAGCCGGGAGTTGCGGCTGAAGTTGGCAGAAGAACGTAAAGCGATGCTCGACTTTAAAACGTTGCCCAAAGGCAAACCATCGAAACGCAATCGCCGTGAACTGGACCGTCTTCGGGGTAAAGGCTGACCACCTTGTAGCGGGCCATGTGGCGCCGCAGCTTTCATTGCTGGGAGCAGAGACGCCTGCCGTGCAGAAGATTGCTCCGCAGAATGCTGGCTAGCATCGTCTATTCGAAATGGAATCTTCCAATGGGGCGAACACGAGAATATAGTTTGCGAGCGATCTAACATTCTCACTCGTAACGCCCACCGGGAAAGTGCTCGCGTTTTGGCACATGGATGGGTCTGTGTTAAGACATCCATGTGCTTACAGCACCAAGCCACCTAAAAGAGCGCAGCTCACAACATAGCGGCGCTCTTTTACGGACGGGAGAGCGGTGTTACTTGCTCATCATTTTGGGCATTTCACATTGCTCTGACAGCATCTTCATGCTGCTAACCTTCATGTCCATGCCGTCGTGCTTCATCGCCATCTTGTCGTCAGATTTCATGGAATCTCCAGCCATGCTGTCCATCTTTTCCATGGTCCCGCTAACGCGGACTTTGTGGCCAATATGCGGTTTGAGATCTTCGGCACTCATGAGGTTAACGCCGTCAGGATGTGCTTTATTCATCATCATGTACTTGCCGTCCTTTTCAGCAATGCATCCGGTCATTGACATCATCTTGCCGCCGCCGTGCTTCATCGCTTTATCGTGTTTCATTGAGTCGTCAGACGTGCTGCTTTGCGCCGTAGCGAAGAGACAACAAGCCATCAGGAACATAAGCATGGTCATGCTTTTTTTCATCGTGTTCTCCTGGATTTCTAAGTTGCTGTTTTCATAGGATGCAAAGAGGATCCCCGGGGTCACGGGCGGACTCGCAGGTCATTCTTATGAACTAGTAGTCACTTGCACCATAAGAATAAACGTCGTAAAAATACTGCCGGACCGCAAGGGAGAGACCCTACGAAGCTAACTCCCAGAGAGGATCGAGACCATCCGCCACATGCTCAAACCCGCCGATATTCCGGTCACTGAAATCGCTACCGTTTCGGCATCACCCGGAGACTACACCGGGCGGGTCACGGAGAGCAAATTCAGGTGCCAGGAATGGCACGCCGATAGAATGTGCTGGAATAGGCGTGGATGATCTCCTTGACCCCATTCAGGACGTGCAACATGACTACTTGTTGTCCATTTTCATGCCGTTCATATTACCCGCCGAACTCTTCATCCTCATCGTCGCAACTCTCACTTCCGCCGCGATGAAATGATCGCCCTTCTTCGCGGCGTGAATCACGACGTGGTCGCCTACCTTGATGTTTTTGAGTGCCACGGCTGAGTGTGCCTGAAAATACCTGGTCTCGCTGGATACGGCGACCGTCTGCGCCTTCCCATCCGCGCCCTTGACGGTGATATCTGCATCGCTGATCGATGTGACGGTTCCCATGATGTGCTGCATACCATTATGGGCATGAGCAGTGACTGCGAAGACCCCGAGGGTGAGGAGCAACGCCAGTAGTCGTTTCAATGCTGGTGTCCTTTCGTGTGGTGCGTAGTAGTGGTTTTGGAAGAGGAATCTGCGCCGTTCAGGAATTCATCTTCGTTCTTTTCTTCCTGCAGTTCTTCTGGACTTTTAGGGTTGAGAGATTCCATCTCGGTTTCTTCGACAGGAGTCAAACGAGGGAGGTGGCGCACTGTGTAGACCAGCTTCCAACTGTCCTCTGCCGTGCCTTCTCCGCCAAAGGCCGGCATTCCAGACATCCTTATGCCGTTTTCTATTACGTAGAAAATCTCTCCGTCCGTCAGGTGCTGGGTGCGCGTCAGGCGGAGGTCCGGGGGTTTGGGATACATGCCCTTGCCAAACATCGTTTCTCCGCTGCCGTTGTTGGCGTGGCAGGCCGCACAGTGGTCTGCGAAATGCACCATCGCCTCGTGCTCGACTTCGGCTGAAAACCGTACGGGATTGCTGAGCTTTTTGGCCGACGATGGCATGGCCGTATCGCGCGCATAATTCGCCATCATTGTTTCAGTGCGGGAGGGCTCCGAGCGAGCGCTGAAGCCGTGCATTGCCGTCTTCATGTAAATCCACGCTCCAGCACCGAGCAGCCCGCAGAACATTAGAACCGATGTCATGAATACCAGGGTTCTTCGCATGTAGCTTTTATTCTGGGCGAACGGAAGAGGCCGCGCAACAGTTTGTCACTTCGCGCTACTCAATATCCCGCGATGGGTTGGACCACTTTCCCGCTCAGGTTGTCATATTCTCCCACCTTAACGCTGGTTGCCAGCCCTGTGGAGTCGGCGACGTTGGCAGAGACCCGGCGGGTGCCGGCGACGGGCAATCGCACATCGCAGGAGCTGCCAGTGGCGAGGATAGTGCCGTCGTCCGCACGCCACTGGACGGGCAGCGCTCCTTCTTCCTTCGAGTAGCCCTGCCCATACAGAATCGGACCTTCAGTCTCCCCCAGCAACAGGGTGGGAACTTTGCGCGGTACATCGAACCATCGTGTGCGCGCATAGGACGTCCGGTAGCCGTTAGTGGCGAGCACTTCGGCCCTGCAGCGTTGGCCGCCAGGCATTTCGCGCAGATCGAGATAGAAGTCGGTCGTCTGCAGGTCGACGCCTGGGCGGAGCCACGTGTGGCCTCCATCGGCGGTATAGCAGACGAAATAGGTCAACGGATTTTCGGAGCTGTGGGCAGCCCAGTGAAGGTGCAAGATACCATCGCGATCGATATAGTCATCTTCGTCCGGATGCAGGAGCGTAAAGTATGGCCGCTCGGTAGGAACTTTGAGGGTTGAGAGCACACGCTCCCCGATACGTAATTGCAACTGTTCGCCGTTAGGTTCAAACGGCAGACGGGTGGAGAAGGTAGCAAATTCCTGATCGGTTGAAAAGAAGTTGAGTCGCACCGGCCGGCTGATCAGCGCCGTTCCTTCGTAGTCGAGAATCTCCACTATGTGCTGATTTCCGGTTGTGGCGAGAGCCTGCTGGTCCCCTGCCGGGGGCGACGTGATGCGCCGCTGATTGGTGGACTGCTTGTCCTGTCCGCGATAGGTTCTCAAGGCAGGGGACCAGGTGACATTGCCTTTTCGCCACACACGTCCACGCACCCGCACCATCGGTCCGGGAAAGGGCTTGCTCTCATTCAGGTCGTCATCTGCCATGGCACATCACCTCACGCGAAGCGGTTGAAAAGTTTGCGATAGTCGTAGGCGCTGATCCAGCAGCCTTCCGTAGTGGTGGCTCCGCGATCGCCGCAGTAGCTCATCAAGTCCGCGGACGTTATGGGAAATGCGGTAAGCAGGACTGGATCCACTCCGACTTCGCCCACGAGTCCGCCTGCGGGAACGAAGTCCGGATCCGGGTCTGCTGGTGCGGGACTGCCGCAGGGAGCATGGTCAAGCCCGTAGACGTGGCCGAGTTCGTGTCCCACCGACTCCATGATGAAAGACCAGCCGAGCGCCACGTTGTCGCCGGGACGAGAGATGCCAAAGCGTGCCATGGCGATGCCGCTGGAAGTACCACCGGGTACCAGTGCATAGACCTTTTTGTTGTCGTCGTCGCTGTCTTCCTGAATGTCTTCCAAAGTATCCAGCAGATCTTCCATGCCGCTTTGTGTGGAGAGCTGATTGACTCCAACGGTTACGATCTCGGAGCCGTCTACGATCTGGAACTGAAGAGCGACGGCGGGATCGGTGGGGATCGGATAGACCAGAGTCAGCTGATTGAGAGCGGTAAAGTACTGTTGTCGACTTGGCGCACTGACCGCTGAACTCTGCACCCGAACCATAAGAATCTGGAGTTGCCCGACGGGGCGGAACGTGACGGTCACCGAGAATGGGTTGCTGATGTTTGTCCCCACGACAGCTTCGGCAGTAAGCGTCAACGTGCCGTGGGCCTGGGAGGCGGGAATGAGAAAGTTCAAGGTGTCGGTGAACGTGGCCCGGTTCACACTGCCTGCCGGCTGGGCTGTCATTGACGCTATGGGTGCCAGCGCAAAGACTGCATCTCCAGTTACGTTAAGCGTTCCGGTAACGTTGGCGACTTTGCCTCCATTGATGGACGGATCGATGCCCGAGTCGAGATAGCAGCGGACCAGCGTTACTTTCGAATCGACTAGCGGCACGGTGTTATCCGCGCCCAGGGCCGACTGGAAATGCTGGATGGCTTGCGTGACCTCGACGCCAACTATGGAGAGATCGGGGGTAGGATTCGCGGGCAGGTAATCGACGCTAAGGTTGACGAGATATCCCTCGTTCCCGCTATCCGTAGTTGTGGGCCCGATCTGCATCTCGCCTTCGGTTTCGGGGTCTGCTGGATCGATGATGATGGACGCGGCACCTAGCCAGTTCTCGTTATCTCCGGCGTTAGGCCAGTCGCTCCCATCCTGCGCATAGCCGTCGATGTGAATCATCGTCGGCCCTGTCAGCACCAAGTCCATGGTCACTGGTGTAGGCGCATTGTCGAGGGCATACGATGCTACTTCGTCGACTTTGTTGCCGGCGTTGTTCCAACGAAATAGTTCCTGGTCGATTCCTGGTCCCTGGGCACGAACATAGATAGCCATGTTGGTGTTCCCGCCCTCTTCATCCTCAAACAGTACAAGGTTCTTGAACTCAAGACGGGCGCGCTGCACGGGTACGTCGGGGACAACCAGGATGCGAAGCTGGACGAGGTATCCGGCATTTCCATTGTCTGTCGACGAAGGTCCAAGAGCGAACGAACCGAGGCTGGCGGGAACGCGCGGATCGAACGTGAGGGTTACGGTGCCAAGATCATTCTCTTTGTTGCCATCATCCGGCCAGGTGTCGTCGCTTGCGAATGCACGGATGGTGAGCGTGGCAAAGGTGTTGAGATCGACGTCGAAGAAGGGCGGATTTCCTAGATCCGAGGTCAGCGGAAAGCCCCTGACTTCATCAACCTGTACGCCGCGATTATTCCAACGGAAAGAACCGATGGTGGTAGCGGCAGGGTCCCTCAGAGTGGCGTAGATCGCCATGTTGGTACTTCCACCGTCCTCGTCTTCGATCAGGGTGAGGGACTGAAACACTATTCGTGTCTTGGGCATGCCTTACCTCGCAATAGATCTCTCGCATATCGTCTTCAGGAGAACGTTCCCTGGACGTTGTCAGCTACAATGGGGGCCCGGAGCCGGAAGTTGTAAAGGGGCAGATTCGCCCGGAGGTGTTGATTAATAATTACTGCTAGTGAAGCTGGAGACTACATTCGGAGAGCTCTCGAGGGGCGTCCTCAATCGTGCGCTTCTCGCCTGCTCACTCCATCTTCATAGTGGGAGGAAGCAAATATTCATATCAGATCCGTGTGAAATATTTCCGCTGAGAACGAGCGTGCACCGATACACGGCAGTAGCGAAACCTCCACCGAAGAAAGTGTCAAGAAAGCTTTCTTGATCGTCGAGGCAAATCGCGATGAACTCATTGGGGCACGGGAAAGCGGTCGTTGGGATAGTACCGCAGGACTCACCGGATTCGCCGGATGCGAACAGCCTGCCGCGAACTTCAGCATAGCCATAACGGTGCCAAACATATTGGAGACGGTCACGGAAGCGATCCGGATCACACAGGGAGCCTGTTGAAAAAGTGGTACCATGCGGCATCTGCTGCTTTCGGCGGGGAGCTGACGCTATCTTGATGGCCGTCTGGTTGGCGCGATTTTCTTCTGGTGCGACGGGCGGTTCCTCTCTCTAGTCTTGCTGGAGGGTCCTTGCAATTCTGCGCCAAGCGTCACGGGAGCAGACTTGCCGAGACAGTTCGCCGAGCAGCGTAAGTAAGGAGCTTTGGCAATGGACTCCAGTGCCGGCCCGATTGGCCCACCATCAGTGGATCCCTCCCTGGACGAGAACACGCAAATCGCATTACTTGGTGTGACGCGTGCCCTGGCATCGGTGGGACGGGCGTTTGTCTGTCTGGATTCTTCCTTCCGGATTGTCCACGCCTCTTATCTTCTGGACAGTCTGCTGGGCAGCGGAACCTCCTACGCTCTGCGTGGCCGGAAGATTGAAGAACTCCTGGGAAACGATCTGTTTGGCCCCACGGGGGCGCTGCGCGAGGCACTGCTGGAGGGCAAGAAACGCGAAGGGTGGCGCGCCATATTGCAGTTTGGGGAGAGCGGTCAGCGGCTGGTGTCGATAACGACCGCTCCCGTAATCCCCGACGATGCCAACCAGTGCGACCCACGCATGAAATACCTGGTGCTGCTCCGCCCCGCCGAAGAGGAGGAGATGTGCTCGGATGGGCCGACGTTCTATTCGGGTGCGATCGCTTCCTCACCCGCGATGCAGCGCATCTTCCATCTCGTGGATACGCTGGAACACAGCGAAGCTGGGGTGTTGATCAGCGGCGAGAGCGGTACCGGCAAGGAAGTGGTGGCCCGCGCCATACACCAGCACTCCCCCCGAAGCAGCGGCCCGTTCGTTGCCGTGAATTGCGCCGCTCTACCTGCCGAGCTACTTGAGTCGGAATTGTTCGGTCATGTTCGCGGGGCGTTCACCGGAGCCGTGCGTGACCGAGTGGGGCGCTTCGAACTGGCCTCGCAGGGCACCCTCTTTCTCGATGAGATAGGCGACCTGCCCCCGCTGCTGCAGGTGAAGCTATTGCGTGTGCTGCAGGAGCGTCAGTATGAGCGCGTGGGGGAGA
>JANXZS010000265.1 GCA_025355385.1 Acidobacteriaceae bacterium
TTTTGTCCTATAGGTGGGAACTATATGTTTTGATTGTTTTGTTAGAGATACGGGGAAAGCGAGGGCGAAGGGGGCTTGACAAGAATTTGCTGAGGCCGGAAAGATTATCGCGAGAGTACGGATGGATTTGAGTGTGGGGATAAATCGCGTGTTCGGCGTAGTCCGACCCCACTTCTCGCAAAGAACGCGAGAAGTGGGCCACCCGCCGAAGTTCAAGACTCTATGGATCGTCATCGGAGGCGTGCTGCTTCTGGTTGTCATCATAAGTATCCTTGGCAAGTCACCATCTGACAACTCTGGTACTGAGGGCGGACGAGAACCCTCAGCAACCACTGCATCGGGACCGACTCCACAGGAAGCACAGTTCAATGCTCTCACGCCGAGCGAACATCTAGACCAAGCGAAGACGGCTCTCAAGTCGGGTGGCACCCCAGACCAGATTGAAGAGGGTCTTCGTCACTTGCGTGCGATTCCACAATCGGCTCCCGAAGCCGCGCAAGCAAAGAGCCTGACAACAAAGCTGGTCAGAGCGCAGCATTTGGCTGAGGCGCAACTTCTGATTGATTCGGCTCCGGTGGACGACTTGAAAGCCAATCTCGAAAACCTGAAAAAGGCGAACGATGAGATACAGGCGGTATTGCAGCAAAACCCACACGACAAAGACGCACTAAAGTTGCTAACACTTGCTACGAACAAAGGTCGAGAGGCACTGGGCGGCAGCCAACAGACGAGAGAAGCGTTCGCTCAAGACTTACAGCAGAGGCTCACCGGAATGGGTTACGACATCAATGTGTGGGTGCATGGTGAAGGCACGAACAGTGGGCATGAGTTGAACCTGGATTCCGAGATGTTCAAAGACACCGCCGCTCGCGTGCAGTTCATCAACAGTGTCTTGCCTGAGTGGAAGAAAGATTTGTGCAAGGTTGGATTTCGGACGGTCAGGCTTCGGCAGGGCAGCGCATTCGAGCTTGGAAAGGACTATTCCTTGGGTTGCCCGAATTCATGAGAGCCAGACTCTTTAGGGCCTCGTCTGTTTAGTCAACATACCTTATGATGCGCTTGGCCGCCCACTTCCTAGAGGGCCTATTTTTTCGGCAGAACCGTTCCATCTTCGAACGCAATGTGAGCAATTCGCGCGGCGTACTTCGCGGTCCCAGCGTCAATTAGCGGAACCATCTTGTGGTACGGATCGTCATCTTCAAATTGGTTTTCTTCAAAACTGTAGCCGCCGCGTCCTGAGTCGCGGCTTGGCAGGATTTTGTCATGATCCCGGAAGTTGAATCCGTATACCTCTTTCCCAAATCCGTCGATCACAGACAAGCGACCCTGCAGGCCCACAATAGTTTTGCTCCCGACATTTCTGAAAACGGGGGATATCACAACGGAATTGCGGTAGCGACTGGCCTCATAGTCTTTCGCAAGGCGCCTGGCTGAAATTGAAGCCAGTTGTACATAAGGCGAAGAGTCAAAATCCGGCTCTGTCGAATTCGTCGGTGGGGACGCATCGGCCGAAGCCCCACTCAAACTCGGCGACCGTTCTGGAGATACCATCGTCGCCGTTTGTTGTACCTGTTTTCCCGTTCGAGAAAATCCGAACGCCAGGCCAACTGCCGCGATGGCGACCACCGCTGCGTAACCGACAAACAGCTGCACCTGTTTACTTACGAGGCCAACGCTTGCTATCAGCAGTACGGCCCCACACACGCCGATCCAGTAGCCGTAATCGAGACCAGCCTTCACTATTGAATCCACTGAGGTCCCGAACAGAGTCGCGTGTTTTCCCGATGAGGCGCTGTGGGCATTGAAACCAAAGCTCGCCCCATACCACGCAAAGAACGCGACGAAGACAAAGGGGATAATCCGCCAGGCTAACTCCGTATACCTCACAGAGGCATCGGGCAGTCCGAGCGCATCTCGGTGCGCTCTAGCGAATTGCAGCAGCAGATGCAGTATGGCCAGAACCAGCAGTATCCAAGCGTAGTCCACATAAAGCCCTCGAAATTCGACCGAGCCGAATGGAGAGATGATGCTAGCCCACGGTAAGAAATAGGCGATGCCGATCAAAATCCCGCCAATGGCCTGCACGCGGCGAAGAAGTTTCTCATCCATATCTATTTGTGCCTCGCTAAGAAATCGTCTAAACCGGGATTTCCATTTTGGCTCTTGTAACCCCCAAACTATACACCCCTCCAGCGATTCCAGCGCACTATTTTCCTCTCGGCTGGCCTCCACGGCTCGGCACCGGGTTCGCTTCGCCCAATCCGAGCCCCGAATGGGCTAA
>JANXZS010000290.1 GCA_025355385.1 Acidobacteriaceae bacterium
CCTCCCAGCCTTCCCAGAAACCTCCCGGATCCAGTGAAACCACAGCGCCGAGGACACCGCCGCGCCGGACAAGCTCAAGAACAAGGCGTGCTCCCATCGAGCTTCCAACCGCATCGATGCCAAGTAGACCCTCCTCTTTCAAAAACTCCGTCACTGCATCTGCGAGCGTGCCAATGGATACGGAGCCCGCTAGAGGCGGCGTTCGGCCATGGCCGGGCAGGTCAACGGCTATGACCTCACGCCCGCCTTTTGTGAGGCGGTCGATGACAAGCTCCCAGGATGCCCAGCTTCCGCCGATGCCATGTACGAGTAGTAGCGGTTTACCTGATCCGCGACGAACTGTGTGAAACTTCATATTTTGTTTGGATGCGCAATTTCTCTCTCGTCGCTTCGGTTAGATATGTGAGCATAATGCTGCCGCCGGTCGCCCCACCAACAAAACCCAGTCGTCCGGGTGTAATCGCGCCACACTCATGCATCTGCTTGGTTGAAGGGAGCGAAGACTCGGCCAGCTTGGCCAATCAGAGGCTGACCGGCTATCGCCTGACGGAACGGTAGCCAGACTGCCGCGCTATTGAATACTGTGCACGCGATGACGATGCCTTGGCTGGGATCTGCGTGCTGTTTATCTATTCCGGCGTTCAGGTTCCGCTCGATGAGGTTCGCACCAATCCGGAGCACCTCAAAATGCTGGAGGAGTGGCTCCGCTCCTACCGCTCGGAAGAACTTTTCGACGAGCATGGCACGCTTCACCAAGAGATCGCAGACGTCGCCCCCAAGGGCAATCTACGCATTGGCATGAATGCCCATGCCAATGGTGGACTGCTGCTCCGACCACTTTCCTTACCCGACTTTTGGCAGTATGCCATCGATGTTGCTGAGCCCGGCCGCAAGGAGGTGAGCGCCACATATGTCCTGGGCACATACCTCCGCGACGTAATGAAGGAGAATCTCGCTACACGCAACTTCCGGGTCTTCGGTCCCGATGAGACCGCGTCAAACCGACTCCAGGCTATCTACGCCGTAAGCGGGAAGCGTTGGGATGCAGCCTACGAATCAGTCGATGAAAATCTAACCCCGGATGGCCGTGTGCTCGAGGTGCTGTCAGAGAACCTGTGCGAAGGTTGGCTCGAGGGCTACATCCTCACTGGTCGCCACGGTCTCTTCTCCTGCTACGAGGCCTTCATCCACATCGTCGACTCGATGTTTAACCAGCATGCCAAGTGGCTGCAGGAATGCCGGACGCTGCCTTGGCGCAAGCCCATCGCTTCCCTCAACTACCTTCTCAGTTCCCACGTCTGGCGGCAAGACCACAATGGCTTTTCCCACCAGGACCCAGGCTTTATCGACCACGTTGCCACCAAGAAATCTGAGATCGTTCGCATCTATCTCCCGCCCGACGCGAACACCTTGCTATCCGTTGCGGAGCATTGCCTCCGGAGCCGCAACTACATCAATCTCATCATCGCGGGCAAGCAGCTCGCGCCTGTGTGGCTCGGTATGGAAGCCGCGGTGCGCCACGTCGTTAGCGGTCTCGGAAAGTGGGAATGGGCTTCAAACGACGGTGAGGGTGAGGCTTCCGACCCCGATGTCGTCCTCGCCTGCGCCGGTGACGTGCCAACGCTCGAAACGCTGGCTGCCGTGACAGTTCTTCGCGACTGGGAACCTGGTTTGAGAGTTCGCGTTGTCAACATTGTCGATCTCTTCACGCTCGAAACCAACGACCAGCATCTGCACGGCATCAATCACGCGGATTTTGATCGGCTGTTCACCACAACCAAGCCGGTGATCTTTGCTTTCCATGGCTATCCTGCGTTAATTCACAAATTGACCTACGAACGCAAAAATCATGACAACTTCCACGTACACGGCTCCAGAGACGAGGGCACCACCACCACACCGTTTGACATGACGGTGCTTAACGGCCTCGACCGCTACTCGCTCGCGCTTGACGCGCTTCGGCATGTTCCTCGATGCCAGGCACGCGTGCCGGAATTTGAGCAGCGCTACTTCGAAATGATGCAAAAGCATAAACTGTTTGTCTCGGAGTACGGCGAAGATTTGCCAGAGATCCGTGATTGGAAGTGGTCCCCCTCGGGCACGAGTCAACCTGTTCGCGCGGATACGCCTACGGACGCGGAAATTGATACTGGGGCTGATCAGTGAGCGCGGGTTTTTTCGATCCAAGCGAGGGTCTCTTCTCGCAGTATGACTGTTTTTTGACTCAACATTAGAAAGGTTGCGACCCATGACAACGGAAGGTTTTGCCGAAGACGGCACCATGCTGAAAGATGTTGCGCAATTTGACCTCTCACAGGAAATGAAAGATTCGGAATGGAAAAAGCCGTGGGAAGCAGGTCATTATGCCAAAACGCTATTTAAGAAATCAGATCTCAGGGTCGTACTGATCTCCATGGAAACCGGTGCAAGGCTAAAAGAGCATCATGCTGATGGCGCGATTTCGGTACAGGTCTTGAAGGGGTCGATACGCTTCAGCACTCAAGGAGAATCCCATGATCTGTGGCCAGGCAACGTGCTGATGTTGGGAGCGTCGATCAAGCACGAGGTGGAGGCGCTGGAAGAATCGGCATTCTTGGTGACCATTGCGTGGCCAGATGCCGAGAAACTTGAGGCGTTGAAGCACCGCGGATATGGCACTTAAAACCGTTTCAAGGGCTCCTGTCTGACCTGGTTCGGCGCTTCGCCGGCGAAGGAACTGTAAAGGAGGATTTGCATTTGCGGGTACATACCATCGGCCATTCGACGCATCCGATCGCAGAGTTTCTCAATATGCTCAAAGCGAATGCTATCGAGCGCCTGGTCGATGTTCGTACCGTACCCAGTTCCCGTCACAATCCGCAGTACAACGGCGAAGAACTCTCCGCTGTGCTCGACTGTGCTCATCTGGGCTACCGGTACATGCCTGGGCTTGGCGGCTTTCGGCGTCCAGTGAAGGGCGCAATCACGAACTTGGGCTGGCGCAATCTGAGCTTTCGAGGGTACGCCGATTATATGCAGACACCTGAATTTACTCTCCAATTGCAGGAGTTGATCGCATCGGGACGCGCCGAGCGGATCGC
>JANXZS010000310.1 GCA_025355385.1 Acidobacteriaceae bacterium
AAGCTGCGGTAAAGAAGGCTGTGGCGAAAGCTCCGGCCAAGAAGGCTCCCGCCAAAAAGAAAGCTGCGGCAAAGAAGGCTGTGGCGAAAGTTCCGGCCAAAAAGGCCGCAAAGAAGTTGGCCGCTAAGAAGAGTAGTAAAAGCGCTCGTAGCGGCGGCAAGGCCACCAAGAAGTCGGTGACCAGTAAGAAGAGCGCTGTGAGTAAAAAATCTACAAAACGAGGTACTCCTTTGGCAGTGAAGAAGGCAGCAGAAAAGAAGTCGCCAGCCAAGAAGGCAGCAGCAAAGAAGGCTCCGGCGAAGAAGGCAGTCAAGAAGGCAGTCAAGTCGGCAGCAAAGAAGTCTCCGGCGAAGAAGGCCGCAAAAAAGGCAACTAAAAAGGCAACCAAGAAGTAACCGTTCATCAAGGCAAACAAAAGAGCCCGGCACTTGGCCGGGCTTTTTTGCGTCTCGACGTTTTCGTCAGGTTAAGTGGACGTGCAGGATGCCTGTCTTACGGAGCCTAGGCAATTTCCCAGTAGATGTAGACCGGAGAAGCGAGGAGGCTCACCTTTTCCATTAAGAAAAGCTGCATATTCCCAATCTAAAAAACATCCAGCAGCAGGGAAAATGATCTAGAGCCGGAGGTGGAATTGGTCTAGCCTTTGTTTACGGCCGCCAGCTCCGCCAGTACCTCTTCGCTGTGGTGTGCAGGATCTACGCCGAGCCAAACCTTCGCAACCTTGCCCGAGGGATCGATGAGGAAGGTATTGCGTTTGGCTATCTTCAGGCCCATGTAGTTGCCCAGGGAGCCGTACTGAGGAGTCACCTTCTTGTCGGCGTCGGCCAATAGCTTGAAGCTCAGCCCTTCCTTGGTACAGAACTGTTTGTGGCTGTCCGCCGAGTCGACACTCACGCCGACGATAACGGCTTTGAGCTGGTCGTACTTCGTCTGGTCGCGTTGGAAGTTGTGCGCCTCAAGCGTGCACCCCGAAGTCATGTCCTTGGGGTAGAAATAGAGCACCACCCACTTGCCGTGAAAGCTGTCGAGGCTGATCTGCGAACCATCCTGCGATGGAAGTGTGAAAGTGGGCGCCTGCTGCCCCACCTGCGGTATTTTATCGCCAGCGGCGCGACCGGGGCGCAGAGCAACCCCGAGAACCACTACGAGCAATGCGATTAGAGCTATAGATGTTTTCGACACGATGAACTCTCCGGGCAAAATTTGCCGCGCGGCTGTGGGCCACGGGGTGAAGCATGATTATGCTTCTTCAATAGCCACAATCGCAATGCTTGCAGCATCTGCAAGCGAACGCACTGTGTCCGGATCAAAAATCAGCGTCCTGCCAGCTTCAATCGCGAGGCAGGTAGCCCGTGCCTCTTGCATTGCGTTGATGGTTTGAACTCCGATCACCGGTACGTCGAAACGCATGTCCTGCCTGGGTTTGGCTACTTTCACGATGGTCAGGTCGCGCCGCAAAGTCGACGCTTCACCCCCCTCAGCCATACTTTCCATCAACCGCCCGGCGCGTTCGATGGCCGCATCGGTGCCCTCCATCGCTTCGACCGCCACACAAGCCTGACCGGCGACTACAACGGTTTGCCCGATGTCGAAACCGGCAATCGCGAGAGCAACGCTGCGGCCGTATCGGATGTCTTTCAACTCCTCTTCGCTGGGTGCGCGCTCGGTGAGCACCCCAGCCCGGGCGAGCAGCGGTTCCAGATATGCCGTTGAGGAGACCAACTCAATCCCTTCGTCTTTCAGAATCTTGGCTATCGCTCCGAGCAACATATCCGTATTCCTGGTCCGCAGGGAGAGCAGCATCTTTGCCAGGCGCCAGTCGGGACGGATGCTGGAGAAGATCTGCTTGTGCTTAACCTGACCGGCCATGACAGCCTTGCTCACGCCTTCAGCCTGGAAAGATTGGATGAGCTTGGACAACTCGCCCAGCGACAGCCAGAACACGGTGACGCCTGGGTCAGCGGCTGCCACGGCAATCATTTCCGGGTCCGTCTCTTCCTTGATGGCAGCGACAACGACCTGATCGCCGTGCGCGCGAGCCGCACTGAGCAGCAGAAAAGGAAAGCGGCCATTGCCGGCGATGAGACCCAGTTTCATTGCTATTTGATGACTCCCCGCCGGGAGCGCTCGACACATTCGATCAGGTAGCCCACATCCGCCGTGGGGATGCCCTCAGACCGCAGGCGTCCAAGAGCCTGCGTGGTATTCAACCGGGAGGCCAGCAGCGTCTTGTAGGCATGCTGCAAGGCCTTCAGCCGCTCCTGCGAGAAGCCCCGGCGCTCAAGGCCGATCTTGTTGATGCCGTAGGCACGGGCCTCGCGCTTGGCAGAGGTCAGCGAGTAGGGAAGCACGTCCTGGGTACAGATGGTCCCCCCGCCGATAAATGCATATCGTCCGACGAAACAATACTGGTGCACCGCACTGAATGCGCCAACGGAGGCCCAATCCTCCACCACCACATGCCCGGCCAGGGTTGCTGCATTGGCCAGGATGCAGTGGCTGCCAACCTGACTGTCGTGACCGACGTGGGCGCAGGTCATCAACAGGCAGTGACTTCCGATGCGGGTTACGCCGCCGCCCTTTACGGTTCCGCGGGAGATCGTTACACTTTCGCGGATCACGTTGTCGTCGCCGATCTCCAGATGAGTAGGCTGACCAGCGTAGCTGATATCCTGCGGCTCCACCCCGATAGAGGCGAAGGGGAAGAAGCGATTGCGTGCGCCGATGGTCGTGTTACCGTCGACGACTACGTGGGAGATCAGTTCGCAGCCCTCCCCCAGCACGACGTTCGGCCCGACCGTGGAATAGGGACCAACCCTGCAACTCGCCGGCACCGTCGCCGAGGGAGCAACCATGGCAGTGGAGTGAATACTCACTCCGGGCTCGTAGGGACAACCGGAGACGCGACCGACTTCTTTTGCCGCGGGACGATCTGGCACATCACGACTGCTTCACACGCCACCTTGCCATCAACTGTCGTGATCCCTTCCATCCTTACTGCGCGCGACCTCCAGTTGAGAACTTTGATTTCCATGCGCAACTGGTCACCCGGCATAACGGGGCGGCGGAACTTGGCGCGCTCGATGCCGGTGAAGAACGTCAGATAATTGTCGCGATCGGGGAACTCGGTGAGCAGCAGCGTAGCTCCCGCTTGTGCCATCGCTTCGATAACCAGCACTCCCGGCATGACGGGGTATCCGGGGAAATGGCCCTGGAAGAAGGGTTCATTCATCGTGACGTTCTTGATCGCCACGATGCGTTCCCGGCGGACCACCTCAATAACGCGGTCAATGAGCAGAAACGGATAGCGGTGAGGCAAGATCGCCATGATTTCGTTGATGTCGAGTTGCTGGCTAGACTGGGGAGTGGGGTTTGGCGTGTCCATAAGTTTTCAGAGCGGATTATACAATTTTCCAGCCGGGCATTCGTTGTCCAGTTCTCAGCGATTCGTTGTAATCACAGCGCATGCCCTGGCAAGTTCTCCGCCGAACCCGAAGGTTTTCCGTGGAGTCCTTGTAACTCACAAATGGATCCCCTGACAGCGTCCTCCGGCTACTTCTTAACCTTGACGGCCGTCAAATCGGGGTTAAAAGTATCCGGCGGAAGGGTGACGTTGTAACTCGCACGGTAGAGAAAGCGTTGGTCGGTCATCTCGCCATTCTGATAGCTGGTGATGGCGAACGGCGTCGGGATACCAGCGACCACGTGGTAGTCGTCGTATTCCTCCGCGCTCTCGTTTTTATCCTTGTAGACCGGATCGCGCCACTGGTAGCTGCGACGAACGGGCAAATGGTTCTCCACTTCGGTCTGGATCGTAATGGAGTCATTGGTGGCGGAGATGATCTTCACCTGGTCCGCGAGATGGCGCTGCACGGTTCTCTGACCTTCGTAAAACAGCACCGTCCTGGGATCCTTAAGCCATACCCTGATGGCCATTTCGATGGAATGATCCCGACGACGAAGAGCGGCCTCCGCCAGTTCCTTGGGTAGGGCCTTCTTCCCTCGGTAGGTAATCTCCCAAGCCTCCTGCCCGGTGAGGATCTGAACTACGTCGCGCTTCTTGGTGAAGTCGGTGCGGTCCTGGTCTGGAAATTTGTGAAATTCGAAATAATCAACAATCGCGCCCGTGGGGTTGCCATTGTAGAAGCCGGAGCGCCGGCCCTCATATTCTCGATTCTCCATCGATAGCCAGCGATCTCCGCCGAGCGCTTGTACCATGGCGTCGATGACTGCACGTGCCTGCTGCTCATTCTGCTTGACCGCTGCGCCGGTGTCGTCCGCGGCCGCAGAGTTACCAGTAAAGGACGCAATTGCGATTATTAAAAATCCCAGAAATGCGCCACTAGTTCTGACGCCGATGGAGACGGACCTACGCAATGAGCGGAATTGCATGAACTGGGTGCCGCACGAATGAGGGTCGAACTTGTCGCTCTTCAGATGAACCTTCCGATTGCTGCGATTGGGATGCGGAAGCGCTTGAAGCATAATGCATTCCGCTTCGGGCAGTGTCTACCCTACAAGAACGGCGCCGCCATTCACGTTGAGAACTTCTCCGCTGATGAACCCTGCATGAGGAGTACACAGGAACAGCACGGGAGCCGCGACCTCTCGGGCGGTCGCCACCCGACCCAGTGGGATGGTGGACAGTATCCGCGCTCTCGTCCGAGGATCATTCAACGCAGTCTGGGACATCTCCGTTCGCACCCAGCCCGGAGCCACGCAATTTATATAGATGCCTTCTCCAGCCAGTTCACTGGAGAGGCTCTTGGTAAAACTGATGATCGCTCCTTTTGTCACGGCATAGTCGGCGTGAAAGGCCTCCCCCCGCTGGCCAGCCGTCGAACTGATGAGAACGATGTGGCTCGCAGCGCCACTCTGCCCGGTGGTGCGTTGGTGCTGGAATTGGCCAACTGCCGCCTGCACCAACCCGAAGACGCTTTCGAGGTTCACTCCCATCGTCCGATCCCATTGTTCGCTGGACATCGTCGCAATCGGCGCATCCTGTGGCGGCCAGATGCCATGGTTTACCACCAGCGTATCCAGCCGTCCAAAAATTCCCACGGCTGCAGCCACAAGAGAACGTCCATTCTCGGCGTGGGACAGATCCTGCTGCAGGGCGACACAATCGGCTGAGCCGCCGCACTCCTCTACCAACGCTAAAGCATGTTCCCGGGTTTCGCGGTAGTTGAAGACCACCTTCGCGCCAGCCTCTCGGAAGAGCCGCACCGTCTCCGCTCCAATACCACGCGAACCGCCGCTGATCAAGGCAACTTTGCCTTCGAGCGAAAGAGAAAGCATGCAACTACGCTAACGGACCCTGCGTAGTCCGCGCAACACGAGAATGAAAGTGGGTTGACACAACTGAAGCCAACCGGCGAATGGAAGTGAGTTGCAGCACAAATCTGTTGTACACGGAAGCTGCTACAACTCGCTCAGAGCTTAGCTTCGCGAATTGGCTTTCGGGTGGCACCGCCAGCTTTGCTTGCAGCCGCCAGGAGTTTTTTTCTTTGCGCGATTAGTTTCTTGCGCTCCCCAGCGGGCATTGCGAGGGCCTCCCGGGTTCGCCGAGGCAGTTTTGCTTCAACCAGCTCTCGCGCAATTCGCAACAGTTCCTGCAGTTCGCTGGCACGGAATATGTCCCAGGCTTGGAGCGCGACCCAGTAAACGCGGGCCATGTAAGGAGCGGGAATTACTCCTTCCATCTCCACCAGTTCGGCGTATCGCTCCGGTCGGCGGCAAAGGAGAGCACCGCCTTCCCATCGCCGTCAAGGTTCACTAAGGCGAACATTTTGCCGCCAATGGATTTGTCTCCTACCCAGAAGACCAGGTTGGCTCCCCACTGCATGGTCTCTTCGACAAAAGGCAGCGTCAACAGGTACGCTCTGACGATTTCGGCATCCATGGGGCACAGTATGCGACTCAGGCTGGCCAGGCTCAAGGGGATTGATTTTTTGCCGGCATCAGCCGCGGCGCTTTAGCCGGATTGCGCCCTTAGCCCGCGACGGATCGACAACGGCTCCGCCCTGGGTTACGACAATTTCCTCGCGCGCTGCCAGCCGCCGCGCAGCCGCGCGGGCCTTCTCCATCAGGCGCTCCCAATCGCCCGGACTTACCAGCTGTGCTGCTTCCGACGGGCAAATGGTCTTGCCGCGGCCCCGTGCGTCCAGCAGTTTTAATATAGCGATCTCAAGGGCACGGTCCATGCTCGTCAACTTGAGTGAGCGGCAGGAATCGCTACAGTAGCGCACGTTTTCCCAGTCGCGCTCCCACTTCTTGCGCCAAGCGATGGTTCGGCCGCAGATGGCGCAGGTTTTCTGCTCTGGAATTGCCACGGGCTTCCTTTCTCTCTTAAAGATCAGCTTTCGCTCATGGGGATACGCTTACGCCTTCGACGTTCCACGCCTTTTATCCATCTACCACGATCCAATGCTTTTATACTGGAGCCGACATGTTTACATTTGCACCCGTAGAAGAACAACTTGATCTGCTCGAAAAGGGAGCTGCCGAAATCATTCGGCTCTCCGATCTGCGCGACCGCCTGGAAGCTTCCCGAAAGACCGGTAAGCCCCTTCGGGTGAAGGCAGGCTTCGATCCCACCGCCCCCGACCTGCATCTTGGTCATACCGTGCTTATCCGCAAGTTGAAGCACTTTCAGGATCTCGGCCACACGGTGATCTTTCTCATTGGCGACTTCACGGGGATGATTGGCGATCCCACGGGCCGCAATGTCACGCGCAAGCCGTTGACGGCCGATGAAATTCTGGCCAATGCGGAGACCTACAAGGACCAGGTATTTCGCATTCTGGATCCGGCAAAGACAGAGGTGCGTTTCAACTCCGAGTGGCTCGGGACCCTGGGATTCGAGGGCATCATCCGCCTGGCCGCCCACTTTACCGTATCGCAGATGCTGGAGCGCGACGAATTCCACAAACGCTTTCAGGAGGAGAAGCCCATCTCCCTGCACGAGATGCTCTACCCCTTGGCACAGGGATACGACTCAGTGGCGCTACACGCCGACGTAGAGCTTGGCGGCACCGACCAGAAATTCAACCTTCTGATGGGCAGAGAACTGCAACGCCACTACGCGCAGCCTTCCCAAATCATTCTGATGACGCCCATCCTCGAAGGGCTGGACGGCGTGCAGAAAATGTCCAAGTCACTTGGCAACGCGATCGGCATCAGGGAAAAACCCGAGGAGATGTATGGCAAGCTGATGTCCATCTCCGACGAACTGATGTGGAAGTACTGGACCTTCCTGACCGACCTACGCCAGACCGAAATTGACCAAACAAAAGCCGATGTAAAGGCGGGTGTCCTGCACCCTATGGAAGTTAAGAAGCAATTGGCGCGAACCATCGTCAGTGGCTTTCACTCCCCAGCAGAAGCGCAGCACGCAGATGAAAACTGGGCGCTGCAATTTCAGCAGCGCAAAATTTCGGCTGACGCGGAAGAGGTACATGTCGCGCTGAGCGATGTCGAATGGAACTCCGACGAACCGCACTCGATTACAACCATCTACTCGGCGAGCGGTGAACGGTTAACGAATCTTGACGTTGATGCGGAGGACATTGCCCGTGGACGAGGTATCCGCTTGCCTAAGCTGCTGCACGCAGCGGGTCTGGCGGAATCCACCACGGCAGCCTCAAACCAGATCAAGCGGGCAGGTATTGTGATCGGTGCAACCACCGAGAAAACCGTGAACGTCCTGGCGAAGGAGCTGCCGGCGCGCTGGCCCGTGCGTGTTGGCAAACGTGCAAAGATCGTTGTAATTGAGTAGATCGTGGTGTAGTGCACGCGGAGCGAAAGCGAATGCGTGGCGGCGTGGAGCGTTGCTCTCTGAGAATGATGCCGCTCATAGAATTTGGGCGTCAAGCGTGAATGCCCGCCGAGGTTACTTCCATGTCACTCGCCCAAAAGAGGACTTGTCGGCTTGACTGGAACCCCTTAACGTTGCTGGCATGAACCCTTGTCATCCTGTCCTCCGAACCGCTTTGTTGGCGGCGCTTTTGCTGCTGTCCTCTATTCATTTGTTCGCGGTAAGAAAGCCTCACACCGTCGGCCTTGGTGCTGTCAAGCGCGTTCCCCATTCGACCATTGGCGATCCGGCGGACGCTTCAGCACGAGGGGCCGCTGCCACCGAGAACGACCTCAAGATCCGCCCCATCGTTGTCGATGGCCAGCTAAAAGAGTGGACCACGGGCGAGGCTCATGACATTACTGACCGAAGTTTCGCGATAAGGCGTGTATTGCACCTCAACGACACACTGCCGACAGACGCCAGGGAGCATTGGGTGTGGCAGCGCGGATCGTGGATCGTGGTAGATCGCACGAGCGGCCGGGTGACTGCCCTGCATCTGCCGGACTACGATCCCTCAGTTTCCGAAATTATCTGGTTCCGCGACTATGCCGCCTACTGCGGTTTGCCCTCTGCCGGCAAGTCGCTCTACGCGGTTGTGGCCCAGGTGGGGGCGCGCCGCCCCATTCTGGCGAAGAAGATTTCCTCCTGGTCGATTGACGACCATCCCAGCCCGGCATGCGCGGCCTCCGCCTGGCAACGCGAACCCCTTCGCGTCAGCTTCAATCCCACGGGCGCTGCGCAGGTAAGCTTTGACCTGATTGGCCTCTCCGCCGTACTGGTAGAGGAAGGAGACATCGCGGAGCCGGAGCAGCCATAACAGATAGAGCAATTTAGAGCGATTTTCACCTCAGCTAAATCCAAAGTGGCCGCGCCGCGTGGCTTGGATCGAAAAAGGCCGCCGTCAGATATTCTTGCCGTACCTCAGCAGTAATGGAATTGCTCTAGGATAGTTGTCATGGAGTCTCTGGACCAGCTGTTGGATCAGGCGAAGATTGCGCATGGCCATCTGTGCGCGGGGCAAGTGCTGGGCGTGCGGATGGCGATGCTCGGCTGCGAACGCCTAGGGATTGAAGATCCACGTGGGGCGGATCGCAAGCGCCTGGTAACCTTCATCGAAATTGACCGCTGCGCGACGGATGCCATTGGCGTCGTCACCGGCTGCCGATTGGGCAAGCGCGCTCTCAAATTTCTCGATTGGGGCAAGATGGCGGCTACATTTGTGGATCTCACCGACCAGCGTGCAATTCGCATCGCGGCACGCGAGTCCTCTAAGGCTCTGGCCCGTGAGATGTTCCCCGAAATCGGGAATAAGAATCAACAGCAGATGCAAGCCTACCGCTCCATGGAGAACACCGATCTCTTCACGGAGGAGTGGGTTGAAGTGACGATTGATGCAAAGGAATTTCCCGGCTTCAAAGGAGAACGCATCGCGTGTGCCGTTTGTGGCGAGGGCATCAACTATGACCGCTACGTGCTGCGCGATGGGCGAACCCTTTGCCAGGGCTGCGCCTCGCCCGGGGAGCGGTATTATCAGCCACTGATTTCCTAGGGGCGGTAAAGAAATCAGCACCAAAGCGGGGTGGCTTTCGGCGAAAAGTCAGCAGGTTCGCGCAGGGTTCATGCAACCACGGCCCGCTTTTTAACTGACCGGCATTACGCCCTGCTGCTCCACTCCCTGCGCGACGCGGAAGACAGTGCCCTCATTGAAGTGCTTCCCGAGGATTTGCATGCCAATGGGCAATCCTTCGCTGGAATGCCCACACGGCACCGAGATTCCACAGATACCCGCCAGGCTTGCTGTCACTGTGTAGATATCGGCCAGGTACATGGCGACGGGGTCATCAGTCTTTTCGCCCAGCTTGAATGCCGGGGTCGGTGCGGTGGGCGTAACGATGGCGTCAACCTGTTCAAACGCATTCAAAAAATCCTGAGTAAGCAAGCGTCGAACCTGCTGCGCCTTGCGGTAATAGGCGTCATAATAGCCGGCGCTCAGTGCATAGGTGCCGAGCAGGATTCTACGTTTGACTTCGGCGCCAAAGCCACCGTCCCTGGAGCGGCGATACATGGCTGAAAGCGTATTCGCATCTTCTGCCCGATAGCCGTAGCGCACACCATCGAAGCGCGCCAGGTTTGCACTTGCCTCGGCGGTCGCGAGCACGTAGTACGTCGGTATGGCGTAGCGCGTGTGCGGCAGCGAAATGGGATGAATGGTGCAACCTTCGCCACGCAGCTTCTCAATGCCACCTTCGATTGCGGCACGAACCTCGGGGTCCAGGCCGTCAGCGAAATACTCCGTGGGGACGCCGATGCGCAGACCCTCCACCGGCTTTGCCATTTCTGCCGCGTAGTCCGGCACTGGCAGCGCGGAGGAGGTTGCATCCATGTCGTCGTGCCCCGCGATTACGCCGAGCATCGTGGCGCAGTCGAGTACCGTGTTTGCGAAAGGACCAATGCGGTCAAGAGATGAGGCAAACGCAATAAGGCCGAATCGCGACACCCTGCCATAGGTAGGTAGAACGCCCACGACACCGCAGAACGACGCCGGCTGGCGAATAGAGCCGCCCGTGTCGGTGCCTAGAGTCCCTACCGCCATTCCAGCGGCAACCGCCGCCGCAGAGCCGCCACTGGAGCCGCCCGGAACGCGGTCCAGGGCGTGCGGATTCCGGACTGGTCCGTAGGCGGAGTTTTCGTTGGACGATCCCATGGCAAACTCGTCGCAGTTCAGCTTGCCCAGCAGGATCGCGCCCGCCGCCTCCAGCCGCTGGACCGCAGTTGCGTCGTAGGGCGGGTGGTATCCGGCGAGAATCTTCGAGCCCGCAGTGGCAGGGGCTCCCTGCATATTGAGCACGTCCTTGATGCCAACCGGGACGCCCGCCAGGGGTGGAAGCGTCTGGCCGCTTTTGGCCATGGCATCCATTTTTTTTGCCTGTTGCAGCGCACGCTCGCGGCTCAGAGCTAGGTAGGCATGGATCCTGGAGTCCACGGCGCCAATCCGTGCATAGGTCTCTTCCGCGAAAGCCTGGGCGGTCTTGGTGCCATCGGCAACCTGCCGACGTATGCAGTCAATGGACGGCGGTTTCTCTGTCAGGACGGACTCTGGTTTCATTCACTTCCCGGAAAAGCAGCCGCGCGCTCGCGGCAGAAATTAGCGCTCGAGAACTTTGGGAACCTTAAAGAATCCGCTACCCGCTTCCGGCGCGCCACCGAGCACGATGTCGCGGTCAAGAGATGGCCGGATCACGTCCGGGCGCAGCGTCTCCAATGCAGGAAGGGCAGGTAACGCCAGAATTTCCGTGACCTGCGCCATGGCTTCGACGGACGATGTGTCCAATTCGTTGAGCTGGGCGACATGCCCGAGGATGGCGTTCAGGTCTCTCAGCATGCGCACCTCCTCACCGGCATCCAATTCCAGGTTGGCCAACTCGGCGACCCGCCGCACATCTTCTGCTGTGACCTTTGCTGCTTCTGCCATATTGCGTCTCAACTCCGGCAAACGATTGTCCCAGAAGGGATGTCAGATTGATGTCACGCCGACAACGATCGAAATCATCGCGGCGCAGTGCGGGTCAATTCAATCTGCTGTCTCTCGACAAAAGTATAGCTGGTGAGAGTGAAGAATGGAGACGCAATTGGGTCCACCGATTAGAGCAGCGTCTAGAACAGACTGCAGAAATTCTCGTATCGCGTGGGGGATCGAAGCAGGATGAAGTCAGGCTGATTGCCGCAATTCGAGCAACGAGGGATCACGGCCCAGCCCGCTGCACGCGGTTGCGGTGGACAGCAGAATGCCGATATCGGTGAGGAGGGTTGCATTCTCCATATAGTCGGAATCGAGGCGGGCTTTCAATGGCTTGACGGTGCGATCGTAGAACTTGTCCAAATCCTGTGCGGGGATAGAACACAGCATTTGTTCTTCACAGCGAAAGGCGAGCGTGGCCGCACCGGTCAGACCTGGACGGAAAGGCATCCGCATGCCTTCGTGGTGAGGCAGCTTGGGCCGGGGTCCCACGAGGCTCATATCGCCGCTGAGAACGTTATAAAACTGCGGTAGTTCGTCCAGCTTGAATTGTCGGAGAATAGCTCCCGCACCCGTCACACGACGATCTCCTTGAACGGTAATGGCAGAGCCGCTGTGTTGTTCTGGCGCCACTTCCATCGTGCGGAACTTAAAGATCGTGAACAGCTTGCCATGACTTCCGACGCGGCGTTGAGCAAAGAAAATGGGTCCTTTCGAAGTGAACCCAACGATCAGCGCGAGGGCGAGCATAAATGGCGAGAGAAGCAGCAACGCGACAAGCGAAGAAATGATGTCAAGAAACCGCTTGGCGCTGGAGACGCTCCAACTACTGGCGTGTGCCAGCCTTACCTCTACGGGGTCTGCGTCCGCTGCTTCGGCTTTGCGCGGTATTCTCAATGGCTCTCCACCCCGAAATTAGCAACAGTGACCGGGGCATTCAAAATTGAAAACACGGTGTGCTTCATTGGCTCCAAACCCGAATCGCTAGTTATTGCAATGATTGTAACCAATAGTTTCCATACGATGTGTCAAACTTCCATTACTTTTGAGCCACGAATGTACCGTTTTGGATCTTGATATCCCACTATTCCCGATGTGGGCTTCATCTGGAAATAAAGAAAGATGAAGCGAATATCGGGCCCTGCATCGCGTCGGGACCTCAAGGCGAACTTCCACTGCGGTCGTCTCAACCCATCATCATGGAGTGATCACGCGGACCGCTGCTGCACCGAGCACAAGCTGGGAAAAGATTTGCGACCACTCCAGGAAGCCACGGAGTAAGGAAGCTTTGAATAGTTTTTCCGGCATGACGATGGTATCGCCCGGGTTGACTCGGGCGTGTTCAAACGTATTGCCCCACAATGTGCCGGCAGTCTCCCTGCTGAATACGGAGCCATCCGCGCGGATCACGAAAGCATGTTTTCTATCCGCATCCCGATTAGGGCCGCCCGCGAGGTGGAGATAATCCTGAACCCGCTGCGCCGTGCTGTATAGAAAGGCATTCTGGTCATAGACGGCGCCCACGACATTGACATTTGAAGGCAGCGATGGCACCACAAACGCGTCTCCATCCTCAAGGGTTATATCGGGAATGGTCGCAACGCTACTGGCGTCAGGTTTGATCTTGATAACGATTCTGCCAGTGGCGCGTATCTGGCGCAGCGCCGCGATCATTTCTTTCTGGCCGGATAGAACGCCAGAGGCCGCGGCTACGTCCTGAGGGGAGACTGCCGACGATATTTTGTTGGCTCCTTGACGCTGCAGATCAATCGCCAGGGAATTGACGTATTCGTCAAGGCGTTGTTGTTGCAGGACACGCGCGGATTCACGGGTGAAGTCCGACCCAAATAAATACGCGTCCGGAGCAAGGCCGCCGGCCCGCTCGATCAGTTGGCGCAGGGTCTCGCCGGGGCGAGCGCTGTACAGGCCGGAACTGGCTATTTCGCCTTCCAGCCGGACAAACTTGGTCTGCTGGGCGAGCGGAACGCGAATATCCGCCTGCGAAAAGATGGTGACCACGTCCCTGCCCTGGAGTTCGAGATCCTGAGAGACGTCGTGGTTGAGAACGAGCGCCCCAAGGTTGAACGGCAATAAGGTATTTTTCAGACTCGCTGGATCGAGTCGTTCGATCACTGCGTAGGCCCAATCGATTTCCGGAGCCGGTACATGGATTTCGACACGGCTGGTTCTTGCTTCCGAATTTCCGGTTACGATGCGGCTCTGCTGACTGGCGATTGAGCCGCGGGATGTCTCCTGCTCTGCTGCAAGGGGGGTTCGCTGCCCGGCCGCATCCGCTGTTACCGGGGCTGGGGAAGTAGTCTGCTGCTCTGTGTAACGCGGCTCGGTCAGGGAATCTGTCTGCGGTGCATCGGACCGGGTCGCACTGGGTGCCGCCGCCGTGCTTGGCAGCGGTTCAAAAAACATCCGGCCAGGGAGCCCAAGCTGGTTATGGTTTTGCCAGTAGTTATTGGTCAATAGTGCGCCGCGTTCAGGAATCAATTCGCTGAGCCGCATGCCCGGATGCCACGCGAAACGCCCCGGATTGGCAAGATTGCCGCGCAGGGTGACTGATTTGTCAAACTGTGGAGCAATAGAAAATATTCGCAGCACATCGCCATCGTGGAGCATGGTGGCCTTGCCATCCGCGTCCAGGTTGACCTGTGTTGCCTCTCGAACAGAATGCTGCTGGATGCGCTCCAGAGATATGTGCGCATCCGAGGCCGTGGGCGAAAGTCCACCCGCGAGGTGGATCACGTCCTGGAGGGTCGTCTCCCCCTTCAACTCATAAATGGCCGGTGTGCGCACACCGCCGGTGACAGCTACCTGCGAGCCAGCGGGAGGAATAAAGATCACGTCGCCCGGAAGCAGTCGGGAATCCTGGGATTTATCACCCTTGTTGAGCAGGTCATAGAGATCGAAATTGCTTACTGTTTTGCCATCACGCTTAAGCTGAATGCTGCGCATGGAGCCTTGGACTGATGGGCCACCCGAGGAAAACAAAGCGTTGACAAGCGTGCTGAGTGAGCTGACCGTGTAGCTTCCCGGCCGCTGAGCCTGTCCCAGCACGAAGACCTGGATGGAGCGTAACTGCCCCATGTTGACGTTGAGGTTGAAGTTACGAAACACTCGCCCGATCTCAGAGCGAATGTGCTTCTCCAGATCGGAGAATGGAATGCCGGCGACGTGGATGGAGCCCACCTTGGGCACGTAGATGGAGCCTGAGCGATCGACCGTGAGCCGATCGTTGAAGACAACCTGACCCCACACGCGAATCAGAAGTTCGTCGCCGGGACCGATGACATAATCGGGCGTGACGGGCGTCTGATCGACCGGGGCAAACGTGGAAGGCACATCCTGGAAAAGCTGCCGTCCATAGATTGGGATTAACTGCCCGGTAGAGTTCGATACGAGCCGTTGGAAGTCAGTGATCGGATCCCGGACCTGCTGCTGCTGCTTCCCCGGGTACATGTTTCCGGGGTAATTCCAACCAGGATAATTCTGTCCCGGGTAGTTTTGTCCCGGATAGTTCTGCCGTTGTTGGCCAGCCGAATCCACGTAAACACCGTCGAGTTGCTGCATAGACGGCATGGGGCTGGTAACAGGGCCGTATCCCGAGGGATTGTTGTCTCTCCCAGTCGAGCCCTGGGGATACTGCTGGCAACTAGGGTCGTTCGCCGACGAGGCGCCAGAGCAGTTGCTGCCCTGCCCCGTGCCGGAGTACAAGCTGGTCGCGCTCTGCGCAAAGAGTGCACCGGAAACAGAAATCAGCGCAACAGCCAACAAATAAGCGAGTCGATTACCCATAGGGTTTTGAGCGAAATGATTTATAACTTGCTCCGGTGCATCGTTGTCCGGAAGAATCATTTCCAGTTTCCTGCTCCTTTGAATTCACAACAAGGTGACGACCCTTCAGGATACCGGAGAGCGACCTCAAGCGGGCGCCTGCCGTGTTGCATTCTGCTCTGCCGACCGGCTCCTCCGGGATTCAGGGGATTTTTCCGGTCGCCGTGAAGTGCATTCCCCCCATCATTTTGCGGACCGTCCCTGGCGGGTTGCGGCGCGCGAAGTGCTTCTTTCCCTAACACCGGCAGGAGGCGGCCACCTTGACGCACGCGTTCCCGTTGGACGCAGGGTGAGCGCCCTGAAACGTGCACCCCCTGGTTCTACTCTACCGTCAGATTCAGTGTGGCTGTTCTCTGGATTCCCGGAACCGTTGCGGTAATGGTCAGCGCATATGTTCCGGCAGGAGTCGCATCAGCCGGGATAGGATTGGGCGGCACCGTGTGTTGACCTCCACTAATGCCAACCCCGCATCCCAAAGGCGAAAAAGCTACGCACACCAGCACCAGCACCGTCCAGAACGCCTGGGAGCGACGAAAGCCCCAAAACGCAGGCAGGACTAGGGCAAGCGTCAGCAAGCCCATTGCGGGGGATCCGCGTTTGACAGGATGCGACACCGCCCGCACGGAGCTCGCTGTTGCTACGCCGGTCGCCACTTGCACTGCAATCGAAACAGTATTCCCACCTGTGACTACGGCGCTGGCCGGAGAGACTGTGCAGGTCGAATTTTTGGGAGCGCCCGCGCAGGCAAGGGACACGGTACCACTGGAACCAGCAATGGGGACAAGGCGCAACGCAAAGGTGGCCGTTTGCCCGGTCACGACGGTCGAGTTTCCAGCGCCGATGACAACCAGGTCAAAATCCTCGCCATACCCGTTCAGGGGCACATTGAAAGTTATCGCCGAAGAGCTGGCTACCGTGAGATTCCCGGACCGTGCTCCCGCCTGCAAGGGGGAAAATGCTACTTGGAAAGTGCAGTTTGCGCCCGGAGCGAGACTGACTGCGCAGCCGCTGGTCGCCAGCGCGAAATCGCCGGTCACGGTGATGGCGATTCCGTCCAGGGAGACCCCTCCATTATTCGTCAGGGTGACGCTCTGGCCGCTGCTGCCGCCGACGCCCACACCGCCAAAATTCAGGATGGTGGGTGCTATCGAAATACCTGCCGGTGCCAGACCGGCGCCGCTCAGCGCGACTGAATGCGTGCCCAGTAGATCGCTGACGGCAAGCGTGCCCGTCTGCTGCCCCGCCCGGCTGGGATGGAACACCACCGCAAATGCGCAGCTGGAGTGGCCAGCGAGCGAAGCGCCGCAGTTGTTCGTCACGGAGAAGTCGCCCGTCGTTTGAGCCCGGATCAACGTCAATGCGGAGTCGCCGTCATTGCTCAGCGTGACTAGCTGCGGCGGACTGTTGGTGGCCAGCATCTGCTCCGGAAATGTGAGCGTGAGTGGCGTCAGGCTATCGCTGGGGGGTGTTGCGCCGGTGCCGCTGAGCAGCGCGGTCTGAACGCCGAGGTCGTCGGAAACGGAGAAGCTTCCGGGAGCGATCCCGGACGCTGTGGGAGAGAAGGCGATGCTTACCGTACAGCCATAGGTCGTGGCTAGGGAGGCTCCACAGGTGCTGGCGGTAATCCGGTATGGTCCCGAGACGGACATGGCACCAAGAGCGATTGTCGTCCCACCAGTATTTGAAATCGTGAGGTATTGCGGGCCGGAACTTGCGCCGGTGGCCACGGTGCCGAAGTCCACTGATCCCGGCAACAGAACGATACTCGCGCCCTTGATTCCGTTGCCGGTGAGAGCAACGGTCAACTGCCCGGAAGGGATATTCGCAAAGACAGTCAGAGTGCCACTGCGAGCGCCCACCTGCGACGGAGTGAAGGTCGCCCGGACGCTGCATGCTGCCTGCGCGGCAAGGGCGGCGGAGCAGGTATTCTGCTGGGCAAAATCACCACTTGGGAGGACCTGTGTAATTTGCAACGGCTGAGTACCGGTGTTCGTCAGCACCACGGTTTGCGAGCTTGAGGTGGTCTGCAGGGGCTGGTCGGAAAACGTGACGAAGTTGGGTGCGGCCGTCGCCGTCGTCTGCGTGCTTTGAGGGACAGTCAGCGGGATCTCCCATATCCCCCGACCATAGGTCCCTGCACGCAGCAGCATGGGAACGGAGCCCACGAAAGCGCGCAACTGCGTGACCGGCGCATTGGGGAGGCCGGTGCCATAGATACTCCAGCAGTTGATGAACGGGTTGGAACAGGTAGAGATCTGCCGGGTCACATACACTCCCGTATCGAGTGCTACGTATACTGTATTTGCATCTACTGGATCGACCACCAGGCTGTTTGCCGGCGCCCAGGGCAAGTTGCTGTTGACGTTCGTCCAGTGCGCTCCTTTATCGGTCGTCCGATAAACAAGGGCCGCGGAGATGCCATTGCCGCTGAAGCCTTCGATGGTGGCGTAAATCGTCTGACCGGTGGCATCATGGGCGTCCGCGACCAGGCTGGAGATTGCGAAACGTCCCGGATTAAAAGGCTGGCCGCCATTGACGACCGGAGAGGTCGAGAGATCGGTCCAGGCGGTTGCCGAGCCTGTCCATTGCGCCCGGAAGACATGCCCGGCCACCGTGCCGCCCCCATCGAGTTGGCCAGCCATGCCGGCGTAGAACCATTCTCCCGAGGAGTCAGGACTGGCAGCCAGGGATCGGATGAGGGCGTTTTTGTCACACGCTGGCTGGAGGACACCATCGAGCATAGGGCTGATTGCATTCGTCGCAGACCATGAAGCGCCGTTGGCGGGACCGAACCATACCCGGCAGGTCCCCACAAGCATCTGCGAAGGGTCCCGCGCATCCAGGGCAAACGCTGCAGGCACTGGCATCGTGATTCCATCGCCGCCAACCTGCGACTCGCCGATGGCAGGCGGGTTGGTGGGCTGACCGAAGTCGGCAGGCGTGCAGGCTGCGCCGATGGTACAGCGCCGGATTGCGACTCCCCATCCCGAACTGGCGTACCAATTCTGCGGGTTTGCCGGATCGATAGCAGTAGTAGCACCCTCGCCGTCCAGTACCTGCGGCCATGCCGCCTGCCCCAGTGCGGGCGCTGCAGTACCGTTCGCCCCTAGCCCCGCCAGAAAGACGGACGCATCCATGGGATGCTGGGCCAATCCATCCATTTCTGCCAGCGAACCGATGCCTCCATTGAGGTTGTCGAAGGCCTGGGCATCGTTCTTCGAGCACGGTGTCGATGGCTGCTGCGCGCCGTTCGTCGATCGCCACAGGCCGCCATCGTTGCCAAAAAACATGAGCCCGGGAAAGTCCTGCCCGGCTTTGCCAGGGAGAAAGTCGACCGCGTGCTGCGAAGGCGACACCATCGCAGCCCCGCAAGTGGTGGAGTTAGTGGTATTGCGCCAGAGGCAGCCGCTCGCCAGACTGCAGCGAGAGATGTCCAGCGTTCCCGTGTAGAGCAGCGTATCGGCCTGCGACGGCACCGCCGCGAGCCATAGATTGTAAGTGCCCTGAAGGATGGTGTGGCTTGCGGTGGTGTGTTTGGCGTCAATGGTTTCGAGGGCAGTGGTTGACACTTGTTTGGCAAAGGCGACGGTGGATGAGGCGCAACCACCCGACTGTAGATTGCAGGTATCCTGCCACAAGCCAATGTCCCGATTGTTCTGGTCAACAGTGATGGCGAAGAGATCGCCCGTGACCGATTGAACGGCGAGCGCACCGCGAAAGATCGGGCATGACGTAGAACCGGGAAAGCCGGGCGTGATGGGGCAGGTAACCAGGGGCAGCTTGGGCCAAGGCTGGTTGGCGAGTCGTGTCCAGGTAACGCCGTCGGGTGAATTGTAATAGCCGTGAAACCGCACCGCCGCATAAAACATATTGCGGATCGGATTCCATACAACCGCAGTCGCGGCGCTGCCGACCCAACCGGTGGTGTTTGGGCCCTGAATCGGCTTGTAAGGCCCGTCCGTGATCGTCGAGAGGCGCCACGTCGCCCCGGCGTCTGTGGAGTAGTAGAGACCGCGCTCGCTGATGGTGTCGTTTGGAGCGTTGACGATGGTGCCCTCGGCGGCTTCGGAGACAGCGGCGACGACCAGATTCGGCGAAACAGTGCTCCAGGCAAATCCGGCAAAGCCCTCGCCAATAAATGAGAAGTTCGGGGCAGGACCGAAGAGAGCATCGTTGGTCTTATCGATCAGGGTCCAGGTCACACCCCCGTCGGTAGAGCGCAACAATCCGCTGCCGTAGTAGGAGTCGAGAGCGTCGTTGGGGTCTCCGGTGCCGGCCAGCAAGACGCCGGTTCCGCCGGGTTGCACGCTCACTGCTCCGATGCTGAGCGAAGCCGTCTTGCCAGAACTGAAAGCCGGCAGGGTATCTGTGAGTGGCGAGAACCTGACCTGGGCAGCACTTGCGGTCGCATTCGTCGACTTCCAGACTCCGCCCCCTGTAGTCCCGGCATAAACCCTGTTGCCTGACGGGTCAGAAGGGTCGATGGCCAGGCTGGTGATCCGCCCCGTCACCATTCCGAAGTATGAAGAAACCACCTGAGAGGGACCGATCGGCTGCCAGGCGCCCGCAAGAGAAGTGACCCCCGCCGGAAGAACGACGGGCATGGCCGCATGCTGCAGCCGCGCACGGACCATCAGGCGGGCTGGGGAGAGGGCGCCCGTAGCGCGCCGGGCGAGAAATCGTGCCGCTGTCGTCCGCTCGCCTGTTGCGGAGTGGGTGGTGGCTCCCGCACGGATGCCTGCCGCAACAGCTGGAGGATCGGACACGATGGTAACCTGCGTCTGCGACTGAGCTGTTGACGACAGATCCGATGCGCCGCAAGCGTAAAGCGCCAGTAGCGCGATTCCGAGCCGATTGAGTCCCAAGGTTAGCCCCACGCTTGCTGGAGCAAGGTCGCTTCCGGCCACCGATCGTATGTGGCGCAGCATTGGACTGCAACGCGAAAAAGCGCGTTGAGCGACCCTGATTCCATAAAGAGGGTGGTGTGTAATTATGGGGCATCAGGGGAAAGGTCACCATGGCCAATTTGGGTTACGTGGTCTACCGGCACAATCATGCGGGATGAGAAGGTTCAACTGTCCGCTCCTATCACGCATCGCGAACGAAGTTGCAGTCAGGAGCCAACTGCATCCCATGCATCAGCTTCGGTAGTCATTACGTTGTCGATGTAGCGCCGGGAGTTGAACTTCTTGCCCGTCGAAGCGCCCGACATATAGCGAATGGTTCCAAAAATGGGCCGGTTAAACCAGGGACGATCGAACTTGCCGGCAATAGCCCATGCTATTCCCCCATATCCATTGGGGTCGCGACCATCGAGGAAGTACTTGTCATTCAGGATGACGGCGTACTCGAAGGCAATGGCAGGGTTGGGGCTCCACTCCAGTATCTTCTTCGCCCAATACATCCGCATGTAGTTATGCATCCAGCCGAACTTGATCATCTGCATCTGCGAAGCGTTCCAGAGTTCGTCGTAGGTTTCGGCCTTCTCCAACTGCTCCAGGGTGTAAATAGGATCGCGGCGATCGCCAGCGTGTTCGTTCAGGCTTTTGAGCGCCCAGGGTTCGGCACACTCCAGCGAGTCATACGCCTCGGTGAACTTAACAAAATTGATGGAGAGTTCGCGCCACCCAATGAGTTCACTGAGGAAGCCGTCGCGCGCTGCTGCGGGGACGCCGCCCTTCTGCGCCGCCTGATTGACGGCGAGGGCGATGGTCAACGGGCTGATGTGCCCGAAGTGGAGATACGGAGATAGGCGGCTGGTGCCATCGATCTCGGGATGATTGCGTTGGGTGTCGTAATGAACGAGATCGTGTTTTACGAAGCTGTGCAGGCGCTTGAGTGCCGCATGGGTGCCTCCGGTGAAGGACTCGACCGGCCCGATGCTACGGTCCAGCTTGCGCCATCCTTCGGTGATGTCCGAGGTGACGGGCACGCTCTCTACCGCAGCGGGGTGCTTCCATTCGTGCTTCGGCAGCGGCGGTTTCGTAGCTACTAGATACGTGGGAAACTCCGCGTAAAGTTTGGGCTTGAAGATATGCAGCGCATACATTCGGCGGGAAAAGAGGCTGGATGGAACCACCACGTCGGCGTCCACCGTCCAGTAAGGAATGGTGAGGCGATGGGCAAGAACCTTTCTCCATCGCTCAGGTTCCCGGCAATGGTTTTCATCGCCAATCACGACGGCGGCTTTTACTTCTTCGAGAAATTTTTCGAGCGAGTTGCTGGGCGGTCTGCGTAGTACGAAACCGACGCCGCGCGCGCGCAGATCTTCTTCTATGTCGGCCAGGCCCTGATTGAGAAAGTGGTAGTGGCGAAGGTTGGCGTGGGGGTAATTGGAAATGGCGGAGAAGAAGGCCACGACGGGGAGGTCGAGTTCGTTGGCTATTTCGATCGCCACGTCGAGAGCGGGATTGTCGAGGGCGCGCTGGGCGCGCTGCATCCAGTAGACGACGCACTTCGCGCCGACGGCGGGAGGGCCCCCGCGACGCACTAAGATACGCGGGCTGTCGGCGATTGCCTCGAGCGATTGAGGCATACTGGGGGGCGCTGCTGAGGGCATGAGCGAATCCTGTTCTGGCGGTCGAAGTAGGAACACACCGATGTTAGAGGATGGGCGGGGTTGCGGGATGTTCTGCAGGCGTGTTGGACTTGGAGGGCATGAACAAATGGAAATAGGGGACTTTTAATGTGGGCAATGTCGCGTTGTATGGTCAAAAATGTGGCGTTTCTGGTAATTCTAAACCCTTAAAGTGAGCGATTACTAAGCACATTTTGTTCCACCTCGTTTTCTGCGCGGTGCGGTGGACTGAAATGTGGACTTTCAATCATCTAGTCAAAGGGCAATGGTCAGGGGGCTGTTGACTCCGCTGGCATAACCCATGTCTCAGACGCGAGACATGGGGCACCCGGCACCCGGCTTGGGGAATTTTGGCGGGGCTTGCTTTACCAGAGGCCCCAGGCGCGGCTGATGTAGTCGCTGAGGGTCATGGTGACGAGGACGAGGAAGGTGAAGAAGCCGGCTAATACGGTCAGCTTCGTGACGCGTGAGCTATACGCAACGTGCATGAAGAAGAGGATCACCAGCACCGCCTTGGTGCAGGCGATGGCGAGGGCAACGACCGGATTCCACCGACCCATGTCGATGTAGGAGGCACCCACAGTGAGCGCGGTGCCTAGCAGCAGTGCTCCAAAGATGAGCGCGTAGGTTCGCGGGGGAACGATGTGGTGTGTCTGATGCGTGTGGTGCTCGGGGACGGGATGGCTGGCGTGTTCGCCCATGGTCTCTTAGGAATCCTTTGCGCTCAGTGACGGCTGATGAGGTATAGAAGCGGGAAGAGGAAGATCCACACGAT
>JANXZS010000094.1 GCA_025355385.1 Acidobacteriaceae bacterium
AGGGAAATTGTGACCAGATCCGGGTTCGTCCCCTTGCCCAGTTGTTCTCCCTTGATCAGGGCGCGGGCGAAATCCAGCTCGTACGCATTCGCCGCCGGTGTACGCCCTACCGTGTCGTAGAACGGGGTGTTTGCGGTGGCATCTGCCTCATCCATGGCCTCTTCGGGACGGCCGCCAGTGTTGAAGGTGCTGGCCCACTCCGGCAGTTGCGGACGATAGAAAGTCGAGGTCACGAAGTGTCCCGAGGCGGGGTCGATCCAGTAGGCCGCGTTGGCCGTAGCGCCAGCGGGCAGTATGGAGGCGCGGTCCTTCAGTGAAATCCCGAAGACATGTGACTGTCCCTGAGTGGCCAATCGTAGCTCGTCTCCAATGGTCGACGCCCGCAGGTTGCGAGGTGAGGCTCCGATGACATAGCTCAGGGCAGTGGCGGGCGCGCCCGGGGCATTCGCCGGGATGCTGGCGTCGGGCAGGCCGACCAGCCGGTAGCGCTCATCCTCTACGGAGCTGATAGGCCTCTGCTTATTACGGCTCAGGTCCCACCACTCATTGCTGCCTATGCCGTGCCCATCGGTGTAGGCTCCGGTACCCAGCGTGGCGTGGCCGGGCGCAGTCTGGGTATTGGCGTAGTCGTAGTAGCAGTCGGGAAAGTAGGCTCCGTGATCGAGAAAAAGCCGGAAGCCGCGCCCCTTGAAGTCTGCGCGGTAGCGTTCAAGATAATCGCCGCGAAACTGATCGATGACCAGCACTACTACTAGCTTGGGGCGTCCATCATAGGCGCTGCCCTGGGCCCGGGGAGTTAGCGTGAGCGCGGCCAGACTGGCGAGCAGCAGAACAGAGAGACGACAGATTGTCAGCATAGTTACGTTCCATTATCGCAGGAGAAGACTTCCCATAATTTTATCAAGCAATGAAGAAATGGATTGATCGGAGGGGAGTATGCAGATGGGTGACGCATTTTTCGGGGAAGGGTCGCCGGATGAACGGTAAGGGCGGCGGTCGATAGCAATTTGCACATCTGCTGGATACCAATAAGCCTGGCGACCAGATCTGCATCCCTCCCGCATTGCGCAGTCGGGAGCCGACGGCGGAGGTAGTAAGCTAGACACTCATGCTTGATCTGGGATTTGTGCGAGCCAATCTGGCGTTGGTGGAAGACAAGCTGCGCGAGCGCGGGCAGGATCCGGCGGCACTGTTAAGGGATTTCAGACGCTTGGACGAGCAGCGGCGGAACAAGATTACCCAACTGGAATCATTGAAGAGCCTCCGCAATGAATATTCAGGAGAGGTGGGCGCTCTCAAGAAGTCAGGGCAGGACGCGACCGCTCTAGTGGAGAAGGTGAGAGGAATCAAGGAGACGATCGAGCAGGATCAGCGGGGTGCTGACGCGATCGACGAGCAGTTGCGCTCGATTCTCGAGCGCCTTCCCAACCTGCCCCGGGCCAGCGTGCCAGTCGGAAAATCGGAGCGCGACAACGTTGAAGTGAAGTCATGGGGAGGGAAGCCGCAGTTCGACTTCATTGCAAAGCCCCATTGGGAGCTTGGCGAGGCTCTCGGCATCCTCGATCAGGAGCGGGCTGCCAAGCTTTCAGGGGCGCGCTTCGCCGTGTATTGGGCGCAGGGAGCACGACTGGAGCGGGCTCTGGCCAACTACATGCTCGACCTGCACACCACGCAGCACGGATACACCGAAGTGCTCCCACCCTACATGGTCAACAGCGCATCGATGTATGGCACGGGCCAGCTACCCAAGTTCGCCGAGGATCTGTTCAAGTGCGAGAACGGCGATTACTGGCTGATACCGACCGCCGAGGTCCCCGTGACGAACCTCTTCCGGGATGAAGTGCTGGACGAGAGCATGCTGCCAATATCGCTGACAGCATATACGCCGTGCTTTCGTTCGGAAGCCGGTTCCTATGGCAAGGATGTGCGCGGCATCATCCGCCAGCACCAGTTTCAAAAAGTGGAACTGGTGAAGTTCACGCGGCCGGAGGATTCCGAGGCCGAGCACGAGAAGCTGACTGCCAACGCGGAGACGATTCTCGAGACGCTGGGGCTGCCGTACCGGCGCATGCTGCTGTGTACGGCGGACACGGGTTTTTCGTCCGCTAAAACCTACGACCTCGAAGTCTGGCTGCCCGGGCAAAATTTGTATCGCGAGATCTCTTCCTGTTCCAACTTTGAAGCCTTTCAGGCGCGGCGCGCCAACATTCGCTACCGCCCGGCAGGCAAGGGCAAGACGGAGTTCCTGCACACGTTGAATGGCAGCGCGCTGGCGGTAGGGCGTACCTGGCTGGCGATTCTGGAGAATTATCAGCAGGCGGACGGGTCGGTTCGGATCCCGGATGCGCTGGTGCCTTACATGGGCGGAGCGACAAAGATCGAGAAACGGGTTTTATAAAGCTGGCAAGCTGCAACTTTTATAAGACCAGGAGTTTGAAGTCAATGAACTGGCGGTAAGCGGAGACGGCAACGATGCTTCGAATTCTGAAGAGCTATTTTTTCTGGACGTACCAGCGCGGCAGCTTTCACTACGACATAATGGTCACGCTGATCCTGGCTATTATTTTTCTTTCGCCAAGGATCATCAACTTTCACGATCAGCCGGTTGACCGCGATCTGTATCCCGCCGAGGTGATGGTGAAGGCCGATGGAGCCGCCGGGCTGGTCTACCATTTGAGCGCCGAGCTGGTGCAGCCTTCCTCCGGCGAGCAGGAGTCAGCGGCGTTGCAAGGTGCCATTGAACCGATCTCCGGCAAGGTTGTGATCGATCGTTATGAGGCCGTCAAAGATGAGAGCGGTCATACCACTGCCTATAAGGTATGGGCACACCGGTAAACAGGGGCAAGCTTCGCCCCCCAAAAATAAAATCAGGGTTGAGGATGATAAGAGCAAAGGTGTGGATTTTGGCGATTGCTGCATGGGCCGCGCTAGCGATAGCGCTTGCTGCGACTCGCGCTCAGACCGCCGGGGAACTGAACGGAGTTCTCCGGCAGATGGATACGGCGGCCAAATCCTTCAAGAGCGCCCAGGCTGATTTTGAATGGGATCAGTACCAGGTGGTGGTACAGGATAGGGACGTGCAGAAGGGGTCTGTCGCTTTCGAGCGGCAGGGCAATGACACTGTGATGAGCTCGCGCATCCGCGAGTTCAATGGCAAACCCGATCAGAAGCAACTGCTGTATCGGGATGGCAGCTTGCAGTTTTATCAGCCCACCATCAAGCAGCTGACGATCTTTTCGGCGGGCGCGAATCGCTCGCAGTATGAGAGCTTTTTGACGCTGGGCTTTGGCGGCAGCGGCGCCGATCTCGAAAAAAACTGGACCATCAGCTACCAGGGCAATGAGGTGATCGAGGGCGTCAAGACGGCCAAGCTCGATCTCATCCCGCGCCAGGCAAATGTGAAGCAGACCTTCACCCATCTAACCATCTGGGTGGATCCGGCGCGCGCCATCTCGATGCGGCAGCAGTTCTTCGAGCCTTCCGGCGATTATCGCCTGGCAAGCTACAACAACATCCGCTACAACATTGCAATCAGCGCCGACGTCTTCACCATCAAGCCCGCGTCGGGTACACAGACGGTGCGCAAGTAGCCTGGCCGCGTGTGCGGTTAGAGAAGGCTATGGCGGCCAGCGCGATGATCATGGGAAAGCACTCCAGGGTGTAGCGTGTCTCCGGCGCCTCGATGGTGGCCAGTAGCAGCGAACGCAGCAGTATGTAAGCCACCATGGCGCCTGCAAAGGGCGGGCGGCGAATCAGCCCGGCAAAGGCCGCGATCAGGTAGCCGAGGCCTAGCGCCCCATAGGCGAAGACGACGTAGGACTCCTGATAATGCAGCCAGTATTGCCACCAGCGCAGTTCGATGGGCAGCACCTCCACTCGTGGGCGTAGCCACATATTCAGCACGCGCGCGAATGGTAGCGCAACGTAGTAACGCAGTGGATACGAGCGGACGCGTGCGTCGGCGAGGGCCTTGAAGCGAGTATCGAGCTCCGGCGTGAGCGAAAGGCCGCGGTTGTATTCGTCAAAGATCGCTTGTGTGTTGGCGAACTGCTCCGCGGAGTCGAAGGCCCGCAAAGGCAGGTCTTGAACTTCAAGACGATCGCTGTCGACGTTCCAGTAGATTTCGTAAGTGGAAGAGAAATCGACGCACCATGTTTTCATCCAGCGTTGCAAGCCGGGTGTAGTGGGCTCTCCGGGATCGGTGGCATAGCGTGGTGCCAGGGGCTGAAAGACGTGAAAGGTGTGCCAGTTGCGCAACGTCCATGGCACGAATGGGAGGATCGCCAGCAAGCCGCAGACCAGCGCCTGATGGAACGAGCGGCGAAACCCGCCATGCGGCGAGCCATGGCGGCTGCCGTGGAGGATGATGGCGGGACAGAAAGCAATCGCCAGCAGGGCACCATCGGGACGCAGAAGGGCCGCGAAGCTGAAAGCAAACGCCAGCAGCCCCAGTGCCAACCGCTCGTGCACGCCGGGTTTCTGCAACAGGAGCGCCATACCGTAGAGCGCCAGAGCGACGGCGAATATCGAAAGCGTTTCCGTCATGGCATTCGAGGTGTAGTTGGCGGTGAAAGGGCATAGCACGGCGAGGTAGAGTGCGATCCAGGCCTGCCGCTCGCCGCTGATGCGACGGACAAAAGCAGCGATCAGCAGGCAGCTGACCAGGTCGACAGTTGCTTGTACATAGAGGACCGCATGGTAGTGCTCCATGCCGAAGAGGCGGAAACATGCCGCGAGAAAGAGTGGATACCCGGGCAGGCGGATGAGAGTGGGATGTATGCCGTCGGAGAGAGTGCGACCATAGATGCCGTGCTGGAGCAGGTTCCGGGCCATATCCCCGTAGAGAAGGGAATCGCCCTCGACCTGCGGAAACATGTGGATAAACCATAGGCGAAGAGCAGCACCCGCGAGCAGAGCTAGTATGAGCAGTGTGATCTTGCGGGATGTCGCAGCGGGCATGGAAGTGAATCATACTAGTTTCTCCACTTCGCTTCGCCCGGGTGGGGATGACAACTTGCTCCGCAACCTCCCTTCGCTCCGCTCCGGTCGGGATGGCAAGTTATGCAGGCAACTTCCGCATGAACGGGAATGATTGAGGTTTGGCGTGGTAGAACCAGAATCCTGTATCTTCTGACAAGATGAACCGGCAAATCTTTCACGACCCGCAGCGCAAACGGTGGAAGCGTCTTCGACGCATTCTGGATTTTACCGCCGTTATCTCGACGGTTCTGCTCGGCGCTTTTTTCATCAGTGTTGTACGCCGCCAGGCGCTTCCGGAATTATTGTTGCCGCAACAGAAACGAAACTACAAAGCGCTGCGCGAGATCATCCAGCCGAAGGTGCGGGGAACGCGCCCGCCACGTCGCCGAACTGACCGCAAGCCCTCCGATATTCCCCTGAATACCGGCGAAGGTTTGCGGGCGGCTTACTACGTGCAAGACGACCCGGCCAGCTATTCATCGCTGAAAGAGCATGTTCGTCAGATTGATCTGTTATTTCCCGAGTGGCTCTTTGTTTCGCTGCCCGCGGGAAAGCTGCAGGGCGTGACCCTGGATAATCGCGTCTACGACATCGTGGATTCACGTGGAGTGCACGACGTAGACCAGCAGGGCAAAGTCAAGCGCCTTATCAGTGCCGCGAAGGAAGATACGGAAATCTTCCCACTGATGAGTAACTATAGTATTTCCAAACAGGACTTTAATGCGGCAATTGGCGACATTCTCAAGGATCCGGACAAACGGCAGGCTCTGCTCGACGATACCGACCGGTTCCTCGCAGCCTTTCCGGCTTATCGGGGCATCTCGCTCGACTTCGAAGAGGTTCCCGACGATGCCGAGCAAGGGTACCAGGCGTTTATCGGCGACCTCTTTAGCCGTTTGCACGCGAAGAATCTCCGTCTCTACGTGAATACGGGTGTGAGCGCCCCCGATCAGGAACTGAAGTTTCTCGCGGCCAACAGCGATGCCATCCTGTTGATGAACTACGACCAGCACGAGACGGAGAGCGAGCCCGGTCCGATTGCTGGGCAGGACTGGTTCACCGCCAATCTCGAGCGGGTTCTGACCCTCGTACCCAAAGAAAAAATTATCTGTGCTCTCGGCAACTACGGCTATGACTGGACGATGTCCATCCCTAAGAAAAAGGGGACCAAGCCTAAGGTCCTGAATGTGGACGTGTTGAACGTGCAGGATGCGTGGCAGCGCGCCGCCGATGCCGATGCCGACATCACCCTTGAAGACAATAACCTAAATGCGCATTTTGCCTATGACGATGAGGACAGCAACGTGCGTCACCAGGTATGGCTTCTGGATGGCGTGACCGTTCTGAATGAACTTCGTGCTGCGCGGAATATGGGCCTCCAGACATTCGCGCTGTGGCGGCTGGGTTCGGAAGATCGGTCGCTATGGGCGGTGTGGGATAAACCCAGCAGCAAGGAGGCAGTGAGAGGGCTGGGCAGCGTACCTCCTGGTCATGGCGTAGATACCGAGGGCGAGGGCGATATCATTCGCATCGTCGGCAAGCCTTCCACCGGCGCCAGGACAATCGAGATGGAGGCCGCCGACAGCACCGTCACCGACGACCGCCAGGACCGCCGTCTCATCGTGGACGAGCACATGGAGGTCTACCCGCACGCCTACACGGTGCAGCAATATGGCTACCACCCCAAGATGGTTGCCATCAGTTTCGACGACGGTCCCGATCCCAAGTGGACACCCAAGATCCTGGACATTTTGAAACGGGAAAATGTCAAGGGCGCATTCATGATGATCGGCGCCGAGGCCGAGGAGAATGTCGGCCTGATGAGGCGCATCGTTCGGGAGGGCCATGAGATTGGCAACCATACCTTCACCCATCCCGACATCAGCGAAATTTCGCCGCGCCAGCTCTACCTGGAACTCAATCTCACGGAGCGGCTCTTTGCCAGCAAGCTTGGCATTCAGCCTCTCTACTTCCGGCCGCCGTACTCCATCGACCAGGAACCCGATACCGACGATCAGGCCGAACCCGCCGACCGCATCCAAAGCTACGGATACATCCTCGTTGGCGACAAGATTGATACCAGCGACTGGGACGAACATCCGCGAAAGACTCCGCAGGAGATTACCTCAAGCGTTCTCAGCCAGCTGGCGCACATGCAGGCCAGGCCCAACCTGCGCGGCAGTATTATCCTGATGCACGACGGAGGCGGAGACCGGTCTGCCACCATCGCCGCGCTGCCGACATTGATCGACACCCTGCGCGCCGACGGCTACGAGATCGTGCCGGTATCGATGCTGATGGGCAAGACAACAGCGCAAGTGATGCCGCCCCTTTCGTCCTCGCAAAAGTTACGCGCGCACATTGACTCCGTGGCCTTCTTCTTTTTCGCCTTCTTTGGACACTTCGTCGTGTGGGTCTTCTTCGCCGGGGATGTGTTGATGAGCGCGAGGCTATTGCTGGTCGGCATCTTCGCCCTGATCGATCGCCTGCGCACCCGAAAATATGCTGACGCCTCGAGCTTCCATCCTCGTGTAGCGGTGTTGATTCCCGCCTACAACGAAGAGAAGGTGATCGTGCGGACGATTCGCTCGGTGCTTAATTCCGACTACCCCGACCTGCGTGTGATAGTGATCGTCGACGGTTCCAGCGATCGCACCTACGAGTTGGCGCGCGCGGCCTATCCGCAGGAGATTGCGCGGGGCGAGCTAACCGTGCTGGTCAAGCCAAACGCGGGTAAGGCAGAGGCGCTGAATTTTGCCCTCAACACCTTGCAGGAAGAGTTTTATGTAGGCATCGACGCCGACACCGTGATCGCGCCGGATGCCATTTCCAAACTCGTGCCGCACTTCATCGATCCCATGGTGGGCGCTGTTGCCGGCAATGCCAAGGTGGGCAATCGCGTCAACCTGTGGACCCGCTGGCAGGCGCTCGAATACATCACCAGTCAGAACTTCGAACGCCGCGCCCTCGACCTCTTCAACGTAGTGATGGTTGTCCCCGGCGCTATCGGGGCATGGCGCACCGCTCCGGTTCTAAAGGGCGGTTGCTATCCCGTCAACACCGTCGCTGAGGATGCGGACCTGACCATGAACCTGCTGGAACAGGGATATAAGGTGGTCTACGAAGACCAATCGCTGGCTTTTACCGAGGCTCCGGTTACTGCCAACGGCCTGATGCGCCAGCGTTTTCGCTGGTCGTTCGGTACACTGCAGGCGGTCTTCAAACATCGCCAGGCTTTCCTGCGACATCGCGCCATGGGATTGTTTGCGCTGCCCAACATTCTTATCTTCCAGATGTTGCTGCCGCTGGTTTCTCCATTCATCGATCTTATGTTCGTGGCCGGCTGCATCCATTTCGCCGTGGATCACTACTTCCATCCTGCGGCCGCGAGCGCCGCCAGCTTCCAGAAGCTGCTGGTCTACTTCCTCACTTTCCTGGTGATTGATTTCGTCACCTCAAGCCTGGCTTTCTCGCTAGAGCGCCGCCACCCCGCAAGCAAGGGAGACGGCTGGCTGCTCTTCCACATCTGGCTGCAGCGCTTTGCCTACCGCCAGCTATTCTCGCTAGTGCTCTTCAAGACGTTGAAGCGCGCCATCGATGGCCGCCCCTTCGCGTGGGACAAACTGGAGCGTACTGCAAAGATGTCCGACCGAACTGAGAAAATTACGGCCGGGTCGTAAACGATCTTGCGACGTTACGGGCAGGTGCAGGGGATCGTGCCTTCCCCGAGAGTTGATCCAGATCGCAAAACCCACATCTCAGAAGCGAGATATGGGGCACCCACAGTGTCGGTAAGAGTGAGATTTGTGGGGCCTCCAGAGTGGTCTCAGAAGCGAGATGCGGATCCACCCAGAGTGTCGGTAGATATGAGTTGCGGGGCGCTTTCGTTTCCCTCCGCAGCGCACGGGCCGTGCCGTCTGGGCTACACTACGGGGGTCATGGCTACCACACAGATCAGCACCATCATCCTGCCCCGTTCGCCTAAAGGCAAGTTCCGCAACGAGCCCTTCACTGACTTTCACGACAGCGACACTGCACATGCCATCGAACACGCTTTGGCGCACGTGGCAGAGTTGCTCGGACATGAGTACCAGCTCATCATCGGCGGCGAACGCCTGCGCACTGCGGACAAAATCGAATCGCTCAATCCCACCCGTCCCGCGCAAGTCGTGGGCATCCATCAAAAAGCCGGTGCCGAGCATGCCGAGCTGGCGATGCAGGCTGCCCTGAAGGCATTCGAATCCTGGAAGCGCGTCGCGGTCGAGGAGCGCGTCTCCCTGCTGCTGCGCGCGGCGGAGATCATCCGCGAACGCAAGTTTGAATTCTGTGCCTGGCTTACCTACGAAGTAGGAAAGAACTGGGCGGAGGCGGACGCCGATGTTGCCGAGACCATCGATTTTCTGGAGTTCTATGCCCGAGAGGCGCTGCGCCTCTCTCGCGCCACGACTCCGATTCAATATCCCGGCGAGCGCAACGAACTGCTCTACATCCCGCTGGGAGTGGGCGCCGTCATCCCACCGTGGAATTTTCCCTTCGCCATCATGGCGGGCATGACCGCGGCCTCTATCGTCTGCGGCAACACCGTTGTGCTCAAGCCTTCGAGCGACTCTCCTACCATCGCGGCCCGCTTCGTCGATGTGCTGGAAGAGGCGGGGATGCCTCCCGGCGTGGTCAACTTCTGCCCCGGCTCCGGCTCAACATTCGGCAACGCTATCGTCGAGCACCCGCAGACACGTTTCATCGCTTTTACTGGATCAAAGGCTGTCGGACTGGAGATCCATGGACGCGCCGCTCAGACCAGGCCGGGACAGATCTGGGTCAAACGGACGATTCTCGAAATGGGTGGCAAGGACTCGATCATCGTTTGTGCCGATGCTGACCTCGACTCTGCCGTCGATGGTGTGGTGGCTTCGGCCTTTGGGTTCAGCGGTCAAAAGTGCTCTGCCTGCTCCCGCGCTATCGTTGAAGATGACATCTACGACCTTTTCGTGGAGCGGATCATCGAGCGCGTTAAATCGATTAAGGTTGGTGACCCGGTCACCAACCTCAGCATGGGTCCCGTAATCAACAAGGCGGCTCTTGAATCGATGCTCGGCTACATCGAGATGGGCAAAGCAGAGTCTCGGCTAATTGCCGGTGGACATGCGGTGGGCACAACCGGACTGGGCTATTTCCTAGAGCCGACAATCTTCGCCGACGTTCGGCCGGATGCAAAGATCTCCCAGGAAGAGATCTTCGGCCCCGTACTCGCAATCATCCGTGCGCGGAATTTTGACGATGCCCTCAAGATTGCTAATGATACGGAGTACGGGCTGACCGGCGCTCTCTACTCCAACTCGCGCGAGCGGATGGAACGTGCACGGCAGGAGTTCCACGTAGGCAATCTTTACTTCAACCGAAAATGCACAGGGGCAATGGTAGGAGCCCACCCCTTCGGCGGGTTCAATATGTCCGGAACGGATTCCAAGGCCGGCGGCCCGGATTACCTGTACCTGTTTACCCAGGCAAAGTCCGTAGCGGAGAAATTGCCGTAAGAGCTGCAGCCCGACATGACGGTCCCTAGGTTATGGGGCTTTACTTGCAGGTGGCGCAGGAGGGAAGCGAGAAACTCTCGATGGCCCGAGCATTTTCTGCTGCGTCAGATATTTTGCATCAGGTGCATGGATTCTACGGCCCGTGCCGCGGCCTCGGCCAGAATTCGATGGTGAATCGTGAACAGCGCTAGCTCCAGCCGGTCGGAAACGCCTGTCTTGTCGTAGATGCTGCGAAGATAGTTCTTGATCACCTGTTCGGTTGTGCCCAGCCGCATTGCGATTTCCTTGTTCTTGCATCCCTGCACAATCAACGCAGTAATCTTCAGTTCCTTCGGCGTCAGGCGGTCACGAACTCTCTGGCCCACCAGATCCTCCTCTTCAGTCTCCAGTGTCAGGGCGGTGGTCTGTATCCACAACTCCCCGTTGAGGACTTTGCGCATGCACTCCACCAGTGCCGGGCCGCTGATATTGCGGTAGACAATGCCATCGGCACCGACGGCGGCATAATTCTCTGCCAAATCGCTGCTCTCAGCGATCACGATCATGCGCGCGTTCATCTGCCTGGCGCGCTCCAGCACAGAGGCGAAGTCGGGCTTCAATGTGGATGCCACCAGGATAATCGCAGCCTGACAGGTCTGCATCGCCCGGTGCAGATGTTCAAGATTGGAACACTCGGCAATAATACGGAAGTCTTCTTCCGTCGCCAAAACCCTGGCCGTTCCTGCCCGGAAGATCGCCTGCGAGTCGCCCAGTATGATCGTATGCATTGCCGTCCTCGGCCCTGAGTTGCTGAATTGCATCGATATTACGCCAAAAGGCGCAGACTCCCTCGCTGTTCACCCAGAGCATCGCTTTCAATCTATGCAGGGCGGCTGTTCGCAAAACAGAGATTCGATCGAAACAAAGCATCTCAATAACGGATATATCGGCGGCGTTTCGCAGCGGCCTACCAATGTCGCAATTTGGGACAGTGCAGTACCAGTACTCGGGCCATTCACCGCCATGCTTATTTGAAGCAGCAAAGCCCGGCGCAGAAGTGGGACTGCTTCAGCCACACGGGTGCATCCGTAGAAATGCTCTCAAGCCATACACTGGAGGGTTATGGGAAAACCGGTTCTTCTAGCCGTCGATGACGATTTCAGTGTCCTGGAAACGATCGTTCAGGATTTGCGCCGCCAATATGGGGCTACCTATCGCGTTCTGCGCGCCCGGTCAGGCCAGGCTGCCGTGGATACGTGCGAACAGTTAAAGCAACGCGGCGAAGTGGTCGCCCTCTTCCTCTCGGATCAGCGCATGCCGGGGATGTCGGGAGTGGAATTTCTGGAGAAGGCCATCGCCCTCTATCCCAAGGCGAAGCGGGTTCTGCTGACGGCCTATGCTGACACCGAGGCTGCCATCCGGGCAATTAACACGGCCCGTATCGACTACTACCTGACCAAGCCGTGGGATCCGCCGGAACAGAGGCTATACCCCGTTCTTGACGACCTGCTGGAAGCCTGGAATACGGACTACCGACCTGCCTTCCAGGGCATCCGCGTCCTCGGTCCGCGCTGGTCGCTCGGTGCCTACCAGGTTCGCGATTTTCTCTCGCGCAACCAGGTTCCTTACATCTGGCTGAATCCGGAAGACAATGAGGAGGCGCGATCGCTTCTGACGCTCTTCAAGCTGGACGACCGCAAACTGCCCGCTGTGCTGTTTGAGGACGGAACATCCCTGGTGCAGCCGACGACGACTGAACTCGCAAGCAAGGTTGGTTTAGCCACCCAGGCCGAGAAGGAATTCTACGATCTGGTGATAGTGGGTGCCGGCCCCGCTGGCCTTGCGGCTGCCGTTTATGGCAGTTCGGAAGGACTGCACACCCTGGTAATCGAGACAGACGCTCCGGGCGGGCAGGCCGGATCGAGTTCCATGATTGAGAATTACCTTGGTTTCCCTAACGGCTTGAGCGGGGCCGAATTGGCTCGGCGCGCTCACGCGCAGGCGTCCCGCCTGGGTGCCGAGTTTTTAACCCAGCGTGTCACCTGTATCCGCAGCGAAAACCAGTATCACTTCGTTCAGCTCGGGGACGGGAGGGAAGTTTCCAGTCACGCCGTACTACTTGCAATCGGAGTGGAGTATTGCCGGCTGGATGTCCCCGGCGTCGAGAGGCTGATAGGCCGCGGGGTGTACTACGGCGCAGCCATGGAGGAAGCGCGCTCCTGCCAGGACGAAGTTGTGTTTATCGTAGGCGGGGCTAACTCCGCTGGACAGGCAGCTATGCACTTCTCAAAGTATGCCAATCAGGTGACGATGCTGGTGCGTGGCGAGTCGCTTGAAAAAGGCATGTCAAAATATTTGATCGATCAGATTCGTGGCACATCCAATATTGTTGTGCAGGTGAATTCGCACGTTATCGAAGCGATCGGCGAGGAAAGGCTGGAGACTTTGCGAATCGGCACGCAGAGGGGCGAAACTACCGAGTCAGCATCCGGTCTTTTCATCTTTATCGGTGCCGCGCCCAAGACTGAGTGGCTTCCCCCCGCGGTGCTGCGAGATGCGCACGGCTTTGTGCTCTGCGGAGCTGACCTGAGGGTGGATGGCAAGATGCGGGGCTCTTGGAAACAGGAACGCGAGCCCTACCTGCTGGAGACTAGTGTTCCGGGAGTTTTCGCGGCCGGCGATGCCCGTCACGGTTCAGTGAAGAGAGTTGCTTCCGCGGTGGGAGAAGGATCGATCTCTGTACAGTTCATTCATCAGTACCTGGCGAGGTTCTAGTTTAATGACGGAAAGCGGCCCCGCTCCACGCGTCGAAAAGAAAGATGCACGAGATGTATATCAGCAGCTGTTACAAATTCCCATCTTCGCTAGCGTGCAGCCAGCGGATCTTGCGTGTCTGAGCGAAGTGGAGTTGATAGAGGCCGATGCGGGAGCGGAGCTCATCCACAAGTGCGATACGCTCCACTCTTACTGGATTGTTCTCTCAGGCGAGGTCCAAGGGGAAAAGTTTCTGCCGGACGGTACCCGCGTCATGGCGAACTTATTTGGCGCGGGCGAGACCTTCGGCGAAGTTTCGCTTCTGATGGGGCGATCTGGCAGCGTGACCTGTACCGCAACCAAGGCCAGCACACTGATCCGCCTGGACGAAGACAGCTTCTGGAAGTTGATGTTTCATTCCCCGACGGTTCGCCGTGCCGTCCTGGGCACGATGGCCGAGCGTTTGCAGGCATACCAGACGCAGGCCATACACCGGGAGAAGCTGATTTCGCTCGGTACTATTGCTGCCGGACTGATGCATGAGCTCAACAATCCGGGCGCAGCAGCAACGCGCGCTGCCTCGCAGATGCGCGAGAACCTGACGCGGCTACAGCATCTCGGACTTCGATTCTGCGCGGGAAGTCCAAGCCCGGGGCAACTCGAATGTGTTCGCCAGCTTCAGGATCAGGCCCTTAGCTCGGTCCGGCCGCAGGCCGTCAGTTCTCTTGAGGAAGCGGATGCGGAAGAGGCGTTGCTGGAGTGGCTGGAAGCCGCGGGCGTCGAAAATGCATGGAAGATCGCACCGACGCTCAGCGCCAACGGCCTTAGCGCGCAAGGGCTGGGGTGCGCCCGTGCCGCCTTCGACCCTGCACGATTCTCAGATGCGTTGAACTGGCTGGATTCGCTGGTCTCCAGTGTGCAACTGCTGGGCACCATCGAGGAGAGCATCACACGCATCTCGGCGCTGGTAATGGCGGTAAAGAAGTTTTCCCGCCAGGATGATGCCAAGACTCACGAAGTCGATGTTCACGACAGCATTCAGAGCGCGTTGACGATTCTTGCCCATAAGTTCCGTCAGAAAGATCTGCGCGTGGAGAAGGACTTTGGCGCAACCACCGCCAAACTCATCACCAAGGGCGCTGGACTGGGCCAGACCTGGACCAACCTGCTCGACAATGCGGTGGATGCTTCCCCATTGAAAGGTGTGGTGAGAATCCGCACATGGAACGAAGGGGAAACGATGTGCGTGGGAATTGCCGACCACGGCGCTGGAATCCCTAAAGAAAACTGGCCGCAGATTTTTGAGCCCTTTTTTACCACCAAGCCGGTGGGCGAAGGAACCGGGCTAGGGTTGGACATCGCTCACCGCATTGTCGTCGGAGAGTATAGAGGCCAGATCAGATTCAACTCCAGCTCCGCAGGCACAGAGTTCCTCGTCTGCCTGCCAATTAACAGCTAGATCAATTCCCCTACAGCGGTATCGGAACCAGAGCCTCGCACAGAGCCTCGCTGCTTCGCTCGTACACCCTCCTGCCTCAAAATACTTCTGCAACCTTTTCACCGCGCCGTTGTTTACATACACAGGCGGCTCATGCCGAGAGAGGGAGGCAGAGAGATGAGAAGGATCCTTGCAGGAGCGCTTGTCTTGTTCATCAGCGGAGGGTTGATGGGCTGCGCAGATCACGAGCAATACAGGATGTCCGCGCCGCCTCCTCCGGGGATGGATTATCGTCAGCCGGTGGCGGAGACCGCTGAGCACAACGGCTATTCCGACGGCGCCAGAGATGGCCAGCGGGATCGCTATGAGGGCCATAGCTATCGCCCCACACACAGTGACCGCTACGAGGACACCCCGGGGTACTTCCGCGAGTTGGGTGGTGACAGGGAGGCTTATCGCTCCTACTACCGCGATGGCTATCTCCGCGGCTACCACTCCGGCTACACCCGAGGTTGAGGCAACCTCTGTTCGAGTGAGCCGAATTAACGATGTTGCAAGAGACCGGGCAGTCGTCCAGCCACTTGCACTGGTGGCACGGTATGAAGTTCTCCGCGCCCTCGCCGATAGACATAGCGAGGGACAACGATGCTACAGCTCGAGGATGCGGCAATCTGGTGTGCGGTCATTGACAGCCTCGAGCTGGGTATCCATGTAGTGGATCGCAACCTCTGCACCAGCTACTGGAGTCGCGCGGCGGAGAAGATCACAGGCTACGCCGGCGCGGAGGTTCTTGGCCGCCAGTGCTGCAAGCAACAGTGTATCCACGGCACCCCGGGCTCCACCCAGCAGCCGTGTGCCTGTCCGCTCAGGGCGACGATGGAGGATGGTGAGACCCGTCATTCGCACATATATCTGAGACATAAGCTGGGCCATGCTGTCCCTGTCCGCGCCCGCACAGCGGTGCTGCGCGGCGGCAAGGGAGAAATTGCAGGCGCGGTGGAATCATTTGTTGAAATGCAGGCAGAAGCGGGGGAATCCTACGATGGAATGGCTGCGCTGCAAGGCATACCGGAACAAGCAGGCATACCCCGCTCGCGCGAGTACGTGGCGTCCTGGCTGGAGCGAAGCGTGCAGGCAATAGACCGCGATCATCAGCCCTTTGGCGTGCTCCAGATACAGGTAGATCAGCTTCCCCGTCTGCGTGTGACCCATGGCCGGGAAGCCACCGAAGCGTTAATGCGCGTGATTGCGCAGTCGCTGATCTGCTCGCTGCATTCATCCGATGTCTTTGGCCGCTGGAGCGACTCCGCATTTCTGGTGATTGCCCGCGACGCCAACGCCCTTGCGCTCGAACTGGACGCAGACCTTTTGCGCACACTGGCCAAGTCTGTCGAGTTTCGCTGGTGGGGAGACCGCATTCCGATTACGGTATCGGTCGGGGGCACCATGGCCCGTCCGGGCGATAGTTTGCAACTCATCCTCCCCCGGCTCGCAGAGGCCCTGGGCCGCGGCATGGCCGTTGGAGGCGACCGCGTTGTCGTAGTCGAGCGCGAAGACGCCGGCAGCAAGTTGGGGCTATGTACGCAATAGTCGGACTGCTTATCGTCTTCGGCGCCGTGATCGGTGGCTTTCTCATGGAGAAGGGCCACATCGCCGTGCTGCTGCAACCGGCCGAGCTGCTGATCATTGGCGGAGCAGCGCTGGGAACGCTGCTGGTAGCGAATCCCATGCACATCCTTAAGAGCATTGCCGGCAGCCTGAAAAGTGTCTTTGCCGCCTCGCAGTTCGGTAAGCCACGCTACCTCGACACGCTCAAGATGATGTACGAGTTTCTCAACAAGATTCGTCGCGAAGGGTTGCTGGCGGTGGAAGGGGATATCGAGAGTCCGACGGAGAGCAAAATTTTTCAGCAATATCCGTTCTTCCTCAAGAATCATCACATCCGCGATTTCGTTTGCGATACGCTGCGCATGGCGATCACGGGGGGTGTGGACCCCTTCGACATGGACCAGATGATGGAGCTCGACATGGATGTACAGAACCACGACGCCACCGAGCCGGTTGCCGCGTTGACTACGGTCGCGGATGCCTTGCCGGGACTCGGCATCGTCGCCGCTGTGCTGGGGGTTGTGATCACCATGGGTGCGCTCGGAGGGCCTCCCGAGTTGATCGGCCACAAGGTAGCCTCGGCGCTAGTAGGCACGTTTCTTGGAATTTTGCTGTGCTATGGGCTGGTAGGCCCATTGAGTTCGAACATGGCGAAATCCGCCGAAGAGATGCGCGCCTACCTCCACGTGGTGCGCGTGCTGCTGTTGTCTTTTATCAAGGGATTGCCCCCGATCCTCGCAGTGGAAATTGCCCGGCGTGCTATTCCGTCGCATGTCAGGCCGTCGTTCGCCGAGATGGAAAACTGCTGCAAGGGGCGGTCTGCCGCTGCCTTGGGGGCAGAGCAGTCGGCTGCGCGGGACTGATATGGACAAACAGCGCCCCATTTATCTCATCCGTAAAAAAGTCTCGCATGTTGGCCATCACGGCGGCGCGTGGAAGGTAGCGTACGCGGACTTCGTAACTGCGATGATGGCATTGTTCATCGTGCTATGGCTGATGAATGCAAGCGAACATGTGCGCAAGGCCGTGGCGGGATACTTTAACGACCCCCAGGGGAAATCAAATGAAACCGGGACAGATCGCGCCGGTTCTTCCGAGAGCCTTCCCCTCACCAAGGACAACATCAGCCAATTAAAGGAACGGTTGCAGAAGTCGATCCAGGATCAGGCGGACCTGAAAAAACTCGCTGACCAGATCGAGATGACGGTCACGCCCGAGGGCCTGCGGATCGAGTTGCTGGAATCAAAAGACGGCACCTTTTTCGAGAGCGGAGGGACGGAGCTAAGTGCCAGTGGGCGAAGTATCCTCGCCATGGTTGCGGGCGAGTTGAAGAAGCTGCCCAACAAGCTGTCCATCGAGGGCCACACTGACTCCAAGGCGTATGCGCAGGAGAGTACCTACGGCAACTGGGAACTGTCAGTCGATCGCGCAAATTCAGCGCGGCGCAGTATGCAGGAGATGGGGATCCGGCAGAACCAGGTAGCGCAGGTGCGGGGATACGCCGACCAGCGGCTTCGGGTGGCTGCGGATCCGCTCGACCCGTCGAACCGACGCATCTCGCTCATCGTGCAGTTCGCGACGGTGGACGCGGCACCAGTCGAGGCCAGTTTGCCGGCGACTGTATCCAAATTCGCCCAATCAACTGCTTCGCCCTGAAGCCGCCCCGCCTAGCCGACTGTTGTTCCTGCAAAATTTGTCTTGGTTCCGAGGCCTGCCCGAAGCATCTACTCTGCATACGCTTATGGAACTCCCCGCGCGCACCGCAGCAATCCTCGGCAAATTGAGCCAGTTCGGTACCCTGGTTTGTGAATCCGCCTTTCACCCCGTCAGCGGAATTCCGCGCAAACCCGTGCCTGCAAGCCCAGGCGATCTCGGCGTTACCTTTATCGGGCACTCCTCCTTCCTGCTCGAAATCGGCGGGCGCAATATCCTCATCGATCCCGTATTCACCAATCGGCTAGTGCTGCTACGCCGTTTCCGGCACCCTGGAATCCTGGTTGCAGACTTGCCCCGCGTCGATCTGGTGCTGCTGACGCATGCCCATATGGACCATCTAAATCGAACCTCTTTGCGGAAGATCTTGCTGCAACAGCGCAAGCATCACGGGCACGCTCCGGCAGCGGTGGTTCCAGTCGGGGTTGACGATTTGGTGAACGACCTCGGCTTTGCGCAAGTGGAGACGTTGGAGCTTTGGCAGGCGAAAACACTCGCCGGGTTGGAGATCACGCGCACCCCATCCAAGCACTGGGGAGCCCGCTTTTTTAGAGATACTGATCGCGGTTTTGGCGGCTATGTACTGCGCTCCGGTGCTCACTCGCTGTACCACTCGGGAGACACCGCTTATTTTCGCGGATTCGAGGAGATTGGCCGGCGTCTTTCTCCCAGCATCGCGTTGCTGCCGATCGGCGCCTATCAACCGGAGAGCTTTCGCACCGTGCACACCAATCCCGAGGACGCTTTGCAGGGCTTCATCGATCTGCGATCGCGCTGGATGATTCCCATGCATTACGGAACCTTCCGCCTCTCCCGGGAGCCCATGGAGGAGCCTCCGCAACGGCTGCGGAATGCGGCCGCTCGCGCCGGGCTGCTGGATTTTATCCGCATACTCGCAGAAGGCGAAACCGCGCTGTTTCCGGCGGATAGTATGGCGCGGCAACCCCTGCTTGAGATGACAAAATAGTGCTCACCATCAGCCCTCGGCCTTCGCTGCGAACCTGTCGCGCCAGACTTCGAGTGCGCGAGAAGTAAGAATCGCGGTACAAATTGGGGGCAAGATCGACAGTGGTTTTGACGATCCCATGGGGGTGCACAAGGATTGCCATCGCCACATAGAAAGACTTATCAGCATCTTCTCCGGCGTCGCCATGACAGCTGCATCGCCGCACACATACCCAACCTGGCCGGCCGTGCGAAGAACCTCAGGACCCGGCCGGAACCGGTGACGGCAAGCGCAATCTGCTGATAGACTGGCGCCAAGAGCGATAGATAAAATGCCTGTGGTCCAGACCCTCAAGCGCCTGCTAGCACTTTGCCTACTCCTGGCAAATGGAGGGCCATCTGACTATGCGTGCGCAAGTGAGCCAAAGAGGGCAGCGCCTGCGGCGCAGGTATTTCTTGAGACCCATACAGCGATGGGGACGATCTTCTCGATCTATCTCTACGCCCCCACCGAGCGAGAGGCGCACACCGTGGCACAGGCTGCATTTGACGAAGTGGATCGGGTCGAGGAGTTGCTCAGTAACTATCGACCGTCGAGCGAGCTTTCGCGCATCAATCGCGAAGCCGCTCTGGGTCCCGTCGTGACCGACCGGGAAACCTTCGCCTTCGTCGCGACCTCGATTGGCTGGAGTGCGCGCACCAACGGTGCCTTTGACATCACGGTGGGCAGGCTGATGAAGGCCTGGGGTTTTTTTCGTGCAAACGGTCACGTGCCCAGCGCAGCAGAATTGGCCGAGGCAGGAAGACAGATGGGATGGCAGAAGGTAATCTTGAATTCGCAGGAGCGTAGTGTTCGTTTTGCGGCGGACAATGTTGAACTCGATCCGGGCGGCATTGGAAAGGGATACGTTGTCGACAGGATGGTAGAGATGCTGCGGGTCGAACACGTCACCAGCGCTTTAATCTCCGCGGGTAGCAGTACCATCTATGCCATCGGCGCGCCTCCCGGCAAGCGTGGCTGGAAGGTGCAGATTCCCGATCCTGAAGACCACCAGCGGCCGATCTCGACTGTCGTTTTGCGGGATACCTCCCTGTCAACTTCCGCATGCACCGAGAAATATTTCGTTCTTGATGGGCACAGGTACTGCCACATCATGAATCCACACACGCTGAAGCCGGTGGAGGATATGGTGCAAACGACGGCCATCCATCCATCCGCGACAGCCAGCGACGCCCTGTCGGCTTCACTGTTTGTACTGGGCCCGGAAGCCAGCTTACACCTGCTGAAGGGTATGCCTGAGGCATCCGCTCTTTTGCTGGCCGGCCATGGACGTGTGGAACACTGCACGTCCGTTCGCTGGAGCGATCCTGAGGGCGGCGACGTCTGCCATCGCACGGCAACGAAGAGGAACAGAAAGGTAGAACCATGAATCGCAGGGATTTTCTTGGCGGAGCGTCCGCCTCTGTCCTGGCTTCCGGCATGTTGCCTTTGTTAGCCCAGGACCGAGAGAAGAACGTCTCTCCCGATGACACTTTTTCGGTGGGAGTGATAGGGCCAGGAAGCCGCGGCCAGGAATTGATACGCCAACTGTTACGTATTCGCGGGGTGCGTATCGCGGCCGTGTGCGACATCTACGAGCCGCGATTTGCCGAGGTCGATCAACTGGCAGGGAGCCCTGTTCCACGATACAAAGACTATCGCCATATGCTGGAACGAAAGGATCTCGACGCCATCGTTGTGGCGACACCACTGTACCTGCATGCCGAACATGTAAATGCTGCGCTCAACAGTGGGCGGGCTGTGTACGGTGAGAAGTCGATGGGGTTTACTCCTGAAGACTCTCTATCGATCCTGCGGACGGTGAGCGAGACCGGGAAGATTTTTCAAGTAGGCCATCAATATCGGTATGCGCCATGGTTTCAAGATGCAGTGCAACGCGTGAGAGATCTGCAGATTGGCAAAGTGACGCAGATCGTCGCCTATTGGAATCGCAATGCCGACTGGCGGCGTCCCGTACCAGAGCCGAAGGATGAGCGGCTCATCAATTGGCGACTCTACCGGGAGTACTCGGGAGGCCTGCTGACAGAGCTGGGCTCCCATCACATCGACGTGGCCAACTGGGTGCTCGGAGAACAACCCATCGACGTGATTGGCGTCGGTAGCATCGCCGTATATCACGATGGTCGGGAAGTGGATGACAATGTTCAGGTGATTTTCGGCTACTCAGAAGGCAGGCGGATGACCTTCACCTCGATGACCAGCAACAGCCTGATGGGCGAGCAGCTGTGGATCTACGGAACCAGCGGCAGCCTGCAACTAACGCTTGAGGACGCAACTTTCTATTACGAACCACGACCGATCCATGCGGTCAATCCGCATTCGGAAATGATGCAGCATGGCGTGACCACCGGGGCGTCTTTCCGCGCGCAAGGGGAGATGCCATATCGCGGACCGGGAACACGTCTTGCGACAGCGAGCGGGGATGATCCAACCCTGGTTGCCTGCCGCTCCTTTGTCGATTGTGTGCGCGGAAAGAAGCAGCCGCTCGCAGACGTGCAGATTGGATATGCAGCTGCGATTGCGGCGGCGTGCGCCAACCGCTCGATCCAATCGGGCCGCAAGGAGATCATTCCTCCGGCGCCTGCCGCGGGATAAAACAAAGCCACTTCAAATTTATGCTGGCGCAACCAGCGTCTCCGTCGAATGTCGGGCCACCACGCCATCGGCGTTGTGCTTATCGAAACTGGGTCATATCTATATTCACTTTGTAGACTTCGTCGTGAGCCAGCAATTCCTCCCATGTGACTTCGCGTCCGAGCCGGCCCGCCATACGTCCCAGCATGGCGCTCCGCGCACTTTCAACTCCGATAGCCGCCTGGTTATGGAACTGGCCCGATACGATGCTCTGAATAAAACTGCGATCTTTTTCCTGATCGGCGTGTGCGAGGTTGTCAGAGAACGCGCCATTCGAGGCAAACGCAGCCGGTTGAGTCCCTTCTTTCGGCGGGGCATCGCCAGCCCACGTCCACGCATTCTGGCCAACGATTCGCACCGGGCCGGAATAGGGTGATTCGGAGAGTCCCAGTGATCCAAACACGCGCTCTGAAACATCGAACCAGTCCACTGACCCGAATTGCGTGGTAGAGAGATTCACGCGCACATTGTCCGGGTAGGTGAAGACCACCTGGTAGTTGTCCCAGGTGTCGCCAGGGTGGTTGATGACGTTTCTTCCGCCGGTAGCGAACGCTTTGGTGGGGTGGCCCTTGAGCATCCAGTTGCAGATGTCGATTACGTGGATGTTCTGCTCCACGAGGATGTCTCCTGAGAGCTGTCGATCCCATAACCAATCGCGGAGACGGAGTTCGTCGGGGGATGTGTTCGGCCGCTCTGGATACTTCGAGGCTGGCGCGTTGTAATGTGCGTCAATCGATACAATCTTCCCCAGCGCACCGTCGTGGATCCGCCGCACCAGTTCGACATAAGGAGGCGCGCTGCGAAGTTGAAAGCCGACATCGAGGCTCAGACGTCCCTCGGCGCGATTGCCGATCTCAAGCGCGTGGTTCGCCTGCGAGATGTCGACACCTACCGGCTTTTCGCAGTACGCGTGCTTGCCAGCGCTCACGACCGCGTCGAGGTGCTGTACGTGGAACCACGGCGGCGTGGAGATCTGCACTGCATCGACTCCCTTCGATGAGGCCATCTCCTCATAAGCCTTGTGACCACGAAACATCAAATTTGAATCGGGGCCCGCATATCCCAGAGAGGAATTCAACTTGTCGAAGTAAGCCTTGCCCTTTTCCAGTTGATCGGGGAAAAGATCAGCCAGGGCCACGATGCGCGCCGCTGTGTTATTGGCAAACGACGTAGCCACAGAGGTTCCGCGTCCGCCACATCCCAACAGGCCTAGACGCACAGCGGAGTTAGCCTCATACCCAAAGGCTGTCTTGGGTTTGAGGAGCAATAAGCCCGACGCAGCCGCAGCGGTTCCAATGAACTGTCTTCTATCCAAAGTAGCTTGCTCCTTATGACTGATTAGACCGAACCCGAGAGATAATTTCTTCGAGGTACAACTTTTCCCTTTTTACATCCTCGACCTGCTGAGGGCCGGAGGTTTCGCGCTCGATGGTAATGGCGCCACGATAACCCATTTTATTGAGCTTGATGAAGACTTGTAAAAAGTCGACGCGGCCTTTGCCGATCAGCACCTCCTCGCCCAACTTCATAGGATCGGTCGGCCACATTCCATCTTTTGCGTGCACGCTTTTCACATGCGCTCCAAGGATGTCGACCGCATCGGAAGGGTTTGCCTTGCCATAGAGGATCAGGTTGGCGGTGTCGAGTCCGACCCCAAGCGTGGGGACGTTGACGTCCTTGATCGCCCGCGCAACAGTCGTCGGCGTCTCCTGTCCCGTCTCCATCAAAAAGTTTTGCCCGTTAGCTGCGCAATGCTGGGCGACTTGCCGGATGGCCAGCACCGTCTCGTCATAGAACGGATCCTTAGGATTCTCAGGAATGAATCCGCAATGAGTCTGGACTTGCGGAATGCCTATCAGTTTGGCGAAATCCGATGTCTGCTTCAGTGCGTCAATCCTTGCCTGTCGCGTGGCGCGCGGCACAAGGCCGATGGTCGAAGGCCCCTCAAGAAAGTCCCACACTAGCGGGCCGGGCTGCACCACCTCCGCGCAGGTCGCGGTGACCCCATATTTGTCCAGCAATCCGCTTAGTTCGCGGGCAAGAGCCGGACTGTACTTGCCCAGGTACTCATCAAGAGAGAAGAAGCAATTGGAGAAACCCAAATCCTTGACCCGGGAGATGGTTGCCTCCGGTCCATGGGCAGGCTGAATTAACAGCCCGACCGCCATTGGATTCAATGCCGCAAGCGCTGCGGCAGACTCCCCCGGCGCGACCCCATTTGACGGCAGAAGCAGATCCGGATTGCCGAGGCCTTCGCTCGACGCGGCTCTGGCAAAAGAGCTGGTTTGAATTACAGCGGCGCCGATAGCGGCGCTCAAAAACTCCCTCCTACGCATGCGTACCCTCCACCAGGTGGAAACAATTTAGACTACAGGAAGCGCCCTATATCCGCATCTGCGCACCTATTTGTTTTTTCATCAACAGCGCCTCGGATAATTTTTCCGCGCGTCCAGCCACCCGCAAAAGTTTTATTGCCGTTCGGTGGGGAGTTTCGGAGCCGCTGATTTCGAACCGTCGATTTTCAACCCGTTATTTTCCAACTCTTCGATGTATTGCTTCCAGATCGCTGCCAGATACTTCCAGTCCGCCTCTGAGGGGCTTTCCTGCGTCGCCTCCGTGCGCGTCACAAAATAGAGGGCTGGTATACCGATCGTAGGTTGAGCCAGCATATATTCCCACGATTCTTTCAGGGTGGTGGACGAGGCATTGTCCGTGTCGACCAGCGGCCAACCAGTAATTTTTGCGATTCTTCCGCGAAGGCGCATCATCTCCGTCACGTCCCGGGTCGCGTACCAGATGTCGTTGAGGCGGAGGACGTCGGAGGAATCCCGGAAGAGAGCGTTGGCGGTCTGTGTCTCGACCATCGCATCCGGTTTCCACTTATGCGTTTCGGTGTACAGGATGGATTGAAAGCGACGGACGAATTCGATGCCGGTAGCCGGGCCAGTCAGTTCGAGTCCAGGTGCGGCGGGATCGCGGACCCAGTCTTCTTTGAACCCGTCCGCGCCAATATCCTTCACTAGATGCTGGATCCGTGGACGCAGGTACGCTTCATACTCCGGCTTACCCACATCGGCAATCATGCACTTGCCTTGGTAGTTGACGCAGAGAGCCGGCGGCAGTCCGTCGGGGTCGGCGACTGGAACCCATAGCAGCACATGCCGTCCGCAGGCGTGTTGTGCCGCAATAAAGCCCTTGAGGTCCGGCCACTTCTGCTGATCGATTTCAAAGTTACCGTAACCCTGTTGCCACTTGTCGTCGATCACGATTGTGCCTACTGGCAGGCCACGCTGCTCAAACACGGCAATCCACTTCTCATAGTTGGCCTGGGTAGAGAGCTTGTTGGGAGCGACCCCGACCGGGACCGACTGAACCGTTTGTTCCGCCCATCCGCAAAAGATGGGCAGGTGGTGCCAGGCCACGTCCTTCGCTAGCGAGGTAGTTGCGAACCCGCTCTTGGTCAACCATGCCGTGTAGCTGACCAGCGCATCGAGCGGGCTGAAGGCAAAATGCATCGCCAGCACGGGCGAAGCAAAGTCACCATCGATAGTGTGGTAGCCCATGTAATCCACGTAGAAGGAAGCTCCGGCATAACGCGAACCGGAATATTCCAGGGCCGGGAACTGGTAGTCGCCGGGTTCTGTTCCTATCCCGACGCTGGTCCATGTGCCATTCAAGTGGAAGGCGAAGAAGAGGGGCGGCGGCGCGAAGAGGCCCGACATTCGTTCCGGCCGAAAATCCTCCTCGGATCCTTCTTGCTTGCCCACGCTGAATCCCAAAGTCTGGGGAACGGCGATAGAGAAGCTGGTCTGATTCGCATGGTTGGGATTGGCCGTGAAGTAGTGGTCGGCAAAAATCGTGGTGTCCCATGCATGACCGGCAGTGGTGCCATTGTCCCAGCGATTCGAGACGCCATTGGAAAGAAAATAGCAGCGAGCCAGCTTTCCCTTGCCACTGGCAAACTGCTGCACCTCGACATGGTCAGTGAAAAATCTCCAGCGAAACCGTCGCTTGGACCATAGAGAACTCTTAGCGGAAACGGTTAGTTCGTAAACGTTGTCCGTAGTGGGCCGCAGCGAATAGGTGATGTCCGAGAGATGTTCTTCAGAGGTGGTGGAGGCCAGTCCGGCGATGAGCGGCATTTGAAAAACGATCTGCTGATCGTGCGCCAGCTTGAGCTGGGGCGGATCTCCTGGCTGAACGGTAATGGAGTACTGCGGCATGACAACCGTCTGTGCGGCGGAGCCAACTGCCTGCGCGCTGCATCTGGATAGGGATGCACAAACTATCAGTGTGCAAAGCAGCAACCGTTTTAGCGACAGCATAATCAATCTTTCCTCATGCATTCCGACAAGTCGATCTGGTCGATGTGATCCTGCGCCACCTGAATTCGGCGGCTGAATAACTCCTCGATGTCTCGCAGCAATGCAAAGGATCGCGCTTCTTTTGGACCGCTTGGTCGCGCGGCTTGGCAATTTGCTCCGCCCGGTGCGGCGAGAATTACAGTGTGTGGAACTACTTCATCTGGTTAAGGATGGAGCCTACGATTCCGCCGACGACCCCGCCCTCGGTAGCCTGCCTAGTCTCGTGCGGCATATATTCCATGATCTGGTGGGCGAGCTTCGAGATGGGCAGTGTTTGCAGCCAGACGGTGCCCGGTCCAGTGAGCGCGGCGAGGAAGATGCCATCGCCTCCAAAGATCATGTTCTTGATGCCGGGAATTCTGGTGATCTGGAACGATACGTTGGAATGAAACGCGCCCACATGACCTGGGTGTACGCGCAGAGTTTCTCCCGCCGCTAGCTCCTTTGCGATCACTTCACCTGACAACTCGAGCCACGCGGTGCCCTGGCCACTAATCTTCTGCAACAGAAATCCGTCGCCGCCGAAGACTCCCGCGCCGAGCGATTGCTGGAAGCCAACGCCAATCTGAATGTTGGGAGTGGAGCAGAGGAAACCATGGCGATGAACCATGTAGTCGTGCCCGGCGCTGACTTCGACCGGCATTATGTGGCCCGGGACCTTGGTTGCGAAGGCTACCTGGCCGGGCGCGCCGGTGGCACGGTACTCCGTCATGAAGAGGGTTCCGCCGCCAGCCACTCGACGCAACGCTCCGAAGATGCCTCCGCCTCCGCCTAGCTGGGTATGCGTCATGAGCTGGATGGAGCCGCTCATCCAGGATAGTTCTCCGGCTTCGGAGATGATGGACTCATTCGCTTCAAGCGCGACTTCAAGAACGGGCATCGTTGTGCCCAGGATGCGACTCTGCATGGCGAACTCCCTTGTCTGGGTATCTTCTGTCATCGAGCCATCAAACTCAAGTAGCGGAGCAATGCTTCTCTGGCTGGCTGCGGGGAGGAATCGAGATAGGTGCGGTCCGATGCGCCTGCGGCGGAGGTGGCGTGCATTCATTCACAGCCCACCTTGAACCCCAGTTGTTTTCAGCACTATGCCCAGGAAGGAACGCCCCGACATTCCGGGCGTCCACAATTCCATTTTTTCTTCGTTGACGGGATGCGGGATGAGCGCTAATCTGAGCGCATTACGGGAAAGAATCTGGTGTGCCCCGCAACCCGACCACATACTGCATCCAAACGGATGTGGTGTTGCTCTGCTCTTCCCCGCTTCTTCGTAACCCACAACCTACAACTTACCCGTGTCTCGCAAGAGGCATACCCTTGGGAGGGAATTTCTCCGCTTTATGAAAAAAGCGCTGGAAATCACGCCGAATCTTGAGCCCCTGTTTGGGACCCGCGACGAAAACCTCAGGCTCCTCGAAGACAGCCTCAGCGTGCGGATCGATTTAAGATCCGATGCGGTACACGTTGAGGGCACTGCGGAGAGCGTCTCTCACGTAGAACGAATTTTCGCGGATTTCGAACATCTTCGCCGAGCAGGCCATACACTGCAGAATGGCGAGTTGCACGGCATGTTGAAGCTGGTGGTCGCAGACAAGGCGATCACACTGCGCACTCTGGTCGAGGGCGGCAAGCAGCGCTCGGCGGGCATCAAGCGGATGGTCCAGCCACGGTCGGTGAACCAGCGCAAATACGTGGAAGCGATTGAAGCCCATGACATGGTCTTTGGAGTAGGTCCGGCGGGCACCGGCAAGACATATCTTGCGGTTGCCATGGCTGCCTCCGCGCTGATGGCCAAGAAAGTGAGCAGAATCGTCCTGGTGCGCCCTGCAGTGGAAGCAGGGGAGCGCCTCGGCTTTCTTCCGGGGAGTCTGCAGGAGAAGGTCGATCCCTATCTTCGCCCGCTCTATGACGCGCTCTACGATCTGCTGGAGCCGGAGCGAGTGGACAAGATGCTGGAGAAAAACATCATCGAGGTGGCACCGCTGGCATTCATGCGCGGACGCACGCTCAATGACTCGTTCATTATCATGGACGAGGCGCAGAACACGACGGCGGAGCAGATGAAGATGTTCCTGACGCGGCTCGGAGCCAATTCCAAAGCGGTGATTACGGGAGACATAACGCAGATCGATTTACCCAATCCCAAGAAATCGGGACTGGTTGAGGCGATCAATGTGCTGGAAGGGGTGGAGGGCATTCGCTTCTGCCACTTCGAAGACGGAGACGTGGTGCGCCACACACTGGTGCAGCGGATTGTGCGGGCGTACGACAGCTTTGGCCGCAACCAACCGGGACTGCCGCTGACTATGCCGGAGAATCCGGTGATGGAGAAACCACGCCGCAAGACTGGCGACACCCACCCCTCAATCAAACCGCAATAGAGGGGAGTGCGATACCATCAATAGGAGAGCTTCGGCTCTCCTGTTCTTTTGCGGTTTTCCTGCAGGTGCAAAGTGGGGCATCGATCTCGCGCGACCGTTTTGGCCTGAGAACCAGGCTCCGTTGAATGAGCTTCCCGGGGCAACAAAACAGTGCACATCGCGGTGCGACCCCATGCCAGCAATAGGAGAGTGATCTTGAGCAACTGCACGCACGTGTTGTGGACCGGTGATCGCGCCAGGCAATGATCGTAATTGAACCTGCAAGTCTGTTAGCTTCTCTGGCCGCCGCTCCGGGCAGCACTTCCGGAAGGGCCGCTAGGCTTGGCAAACGTGAGCTCTCCAGCTTTCTCGCGCTCGCAGCCGAGGAACTGGGCGTGAAGGGGCACATCTCGGTACTGCTGACCGACGATGTCACCATCCGCGCACTCAATCGCCAGTTTCGTAAGCAGGATAGGGCAACGGACGTACTATCGTTTCCAGCAGCGGAGCAAGTGGAAGCTAGGCGAAAGTCGGCGGCGCTTGCTGGCGATCTGGCCATCTCGCTGGAGACGGCTGCGCGCCAGGCGGAGGCCTTCGGGCATGGGCTGCATACGGAAGTAAAGGTGCTGCTGCTTCATGGGGTGCTGCACCTGGCCGGGTTGGACCACGAGACAGATTCGGGACAGATGGCGCGTCGCGAAGGCGGCTTGAGGAAGCGCTTCGGATTGCCGCTGGGGCTGATCCAGCGCAGTATGGACATGGCGAAGAAGGCACCCACGAAGAAATCCGCAAAAGCCGCTCGAAAGAAACCAACGCGGCTCGCTGTCGCTGCCCGAAAACGGAGTGCCCAGCCATGAGCATCGGCCTGGCACTGCTAATCCTGGTTTTGCTTTCTGTGCTCACGCTCGGCTCCTATGTGGACCGGATGTATTCGGAGATGGGCAAATTTCTTGCCCGCGAGTTTCAAGAGAATATTGACGCGTGGGAGCATCTGGTGGAGCCCAGACTGGGAATGGATTCGGAGCGCATTGCGCTTTCGGCGGCTGTGGTTACGCAGCTTTCGTTGGCTTGCCTGACGCTGCTGTTTGGGGCCATCCTCTTTGATCGTATTTCCATCGCCGACAGGCCCAGTGCGGCGGAGATTGGCCAATCCGTTCTGGGCGTAGTGCTGGTGGTGGTCATTTTCAACCGACTGCTCCCGTTCGTATTTTTCACGCGGACGCGGGGCCTTTGGATTACGCGCTACCGCCTGATCCTGCGGATTCTGTTTTACCTGGTGTTTCCGGTTACGTTGCTACTCGGGTTTCTGCTGTCGATCGCTGCGCTGGCCGAGCCCCCGGTGCGCGATGAAGAAGAGAGTCCCTCGGAGGCGGTGGATGCGCTGCTGGAGGCGGGCGAAGAAGAAGGCATCCTGGAGGAAAGCGACCGCGACCTGGTACGTTCCGCGGTGGAGTTTGGCGACAAGGTGGTGCGCGACGTGATGACTCCACGGCCCGATCTTTTTACGGTGCCCGGCGGTCTGACGATCGAGGAGTTCCTGCAGGCTCTTGAAGCGCATCCTTTTTCGCGCGTGCCAGTGTTTGAAAATTCGGTGGACACCATTACCGGTATAGCCTTCGCCCATGATCTGCTGCAGATTACCGATGCCGATGCGCGCACAGTAACGGTGGCCACGATCCAGCGTCCAGTGACCTTTGTGCCGGAGACGAAAAAGGTGAACGAGCTGCTCCGCGAGATGCAGCGGGAGAGCCAGCATATGCGCGTGGTGATTGATGAGTACGGCGGTGTCGCCGGGGTGGTGACCATCGAAGATCTGCTGGAGGAAATTGTCGGGGCCATCAGCGACGAACATGAGCGGGAAGATGTGCTCGATAAGCCACTGCACGAGCCCGCGGGAACCTGGGTGGTTCCGGGCACCTTCGAGGTGGAGCGACTGGAGGATCTTTTTGGCGATGGGTGGGAGAAGAACGAGGGCCACGATGCCACGACGGTCGCGGGACTGGTAAGCGAAACGGTGGGACGTATCCCGCTGCCCGGCGAAGTGGTGGAGGCAGACGGATTGCGCTTCGAGGTGTTGTCCTCCACGGATCGTCGCATCGAGCGGCTGCGAGTAGGCAGGAAGACTCCTCTATTGGTGTAACGCGGGAGGCTGGCCTGCGGCCCATCACAACTGGTACAAGGCCAGCGAAATTGGTTTAGATAAGGGAGAGTCACAGTTTGAGATCCGGTTTTGTTTCTATACTCGGGCGTCCTAACGCGGGCAAATCGACGCTACTCAACGCGCTGATCGGCGAGAAGATTGCGATCGTCACCAACAAGCCGCAGACCACCCGCACGCGCATCCACGGCATCCTTGATCTTCCGGCAAAGAAGGGCGCACACCAGGCAGCTCAAATTGTTTTCGTGGATACACCGGGAGTGCACAAGCCGGGAACGCTGATGGATAAGCGCATGATGCAGGAAGTTTACGATGCGCTGGAGTCACGCGACGTCGTGCTGCTGATGGTGGACGCGACCCGGCGCCTGCAGGTCCGTGCGAAGGACGCAGGAGTGAAGTCCGAAGAGACTCCAGGAGAAAATGCCAAGAGCGCATCGCATCACGGATTTCAGGATCTGACCGAAGATGAGTTTGTGCTGGAACTGGTACGCAAGCTGGATTGTCCGGTATTCCTGTTGCTGAACAAAATTGATCTAGTGGCCAAAGACAAGCTGCTGCCGCTGATCGGACAGCTTACTGCGCTGCACAATTTTGCCGAGGTGATTCTCATCTCTGCGAGCAAGGGAGATGGGCTCGATCGCCTGGTGGCGCGGCTGATTGCAAATCTGCCGGAGGGCCAGCGCTACTTTCCCCAGGATCAATTCACCGATCAGCCGGAGCGCTTCCTGGTGGCTGAATTGATTCGCGAGCGCATCCTGATGACGACGGGTGAGGAGATTCCGTATGCCTCCGCTGTCGTGGTGGAGCGCTTTGAGGAGCCACCACCAGCACCCAAAAAGAAGAAGAAATCCGCTGAGCCGGAGAAGCTTCCGCTGACGCGCATCTCCGCCGCCATTTATTGCGAGCGCGATGGCCAGAAGGCGATTCTGATTGGCAGGGGCGGCAGCAAGCTGAAGGCGATTGGCGCATCCGCGCGCAAGGAGATAGAGTCGCTGCTGGGCACGCGCGTTTACCTGGAACTCTTCGTGATCGTGGAAGAGAACTGGCGGCAGTCGCGAGGATTCCTTGAGACGCTTGACTGGCGCAAGCAGTTGGAAGAGATCGCCCATAAGTCCGCAGTCATTGAAGAGGCCGACAAGAAGGATCAGGAGCGAACCAAGTCTTAGATAGGTCGTAGGGCGTCATAGAGATGGACCTCTGTAGTTGGCTTAAGCCCATCTCTCAAAAGCGAGACATGGG
>JANXZS010000116.1 GCA_025355385.1 Acidobacteriaceae bacterium
GCCCTACGGGCTACGCTCCAGCAGAACGGAACACTATCCTCTTAACCACAACGTTCCAGGGGTGGGCCAGAACAAACCGCCGAAGTGGGCCAAGCCAAGTTGCCAAACGCATCTGCCCTGGCTAAAGTCACTAACTATCAAAAAGGGGCGCGGCAGAGGCGGGCGATGGCGGGGGAATGGATGATAGACTTTTGCCCTGGGTCGAAGCTCTAATCTGTTCTGTAGTCAGCAGCGAAGTTCTGCTTGCTCATTCATGCACGATGTTTTTGCCATTGGAGCGTGTCTTCTCGAAAACGCGTTTGACGTGACCTCTACCGAGACAAGGCTGGCACTTACGCGGTTTTTCTGAGGTTTCAGTACACAGATGCAGGCGGCCATCCGTACCAAAGCGACATGTGCGTATACAGTGAAACCGCCGAAGGACCAATGAGCTATTGTCCGCGCGAGCGTAATTTGAATAAGCTTCTCGATTGCGAGAAAGTCGAATGCGACAAGTAACCTTAGTGGCGGGTGGCCCACATCTGGTCATGACCCAAACGAAATGGGTGCCCCACATCTTGCGTTTGAGATGTGGGTCTTTGGGTCTTTGCGGCAGCACGATCTCTTCGCGCGGTCGCAAAATGCACGACGCCCGTCCGCTGGTAGCGAACTAACTCCTTCGTCATGCGAACCTCGTATCCCACGTCTCAGAAGCGAGACGTGGGGCACCCGTTTTCGTTCTCTTGCGCAAACCTGGACCGACTTTCGAAAATCGTATCTAAAGTCTCAGATCACCTACTTAGCGTCCAGCACGGCGGCTTCGCCCATCTGCATTACGACGGAGCGGGGGGCGTTGCCGGTGCCATCCGAAAGCTGTACCAGCATGATGCGGATGAGGTCGTTCTTGGGATCGATCCAGCCTTCGGTGCCGAATGCGCCACCATGTCCAAAGGTTCCGGGCGAATGAAGTAACAACGTGCCCTCGGACTGGTTGACGATCTCAAAAGTCAAACCATAGCCGGTTCCGCCTAGCCATCCTGCGGGTTTCACATCCGGAGTAAAGACGCGCGTCATGGTCTCGACGGTCTGGCGGGAAAGATAGTGGCGTCCATCGAGAGTGCCGGCGTTGAGCAGCATCTGGTAGAACTTCAAGAGATCGGCGGCGGTGGAGTAGAGGCCGAACTCCGGCGCGGGATACTTGGCACCTGCGCGGTAAAGGGTCGGATCCCCGGCGAGGATGTCGCTGCCGGAGCGCACCAGCTTACCGTCGACATGCTTGTAGACGAGGGCGATGCGGTCCTTCTTATCCGCGGGGGGGAAGAAGAAACTGTCCTGCATGCCGAGGGGCTGGAAGAGCCTCTTGCTGATGTACGAGATATAGTCTTCGCCGGAGACAACTTCGATAATGCGGCCTAACGTGGCGATGCCCATGTTGCTGTACTTCCACCGCGTGCCGGGTTCGAAGAGAAGGCGACTCTGGCCGTAGAACTTGACCGCTTCGGTGAGGGGAACGCGCATGGTATGGGAATTGTCGGCAAGCTCGCCGCTGGGATCGCCGTCAAGCCCGGTGGTGTGGTCCATTAGCTGCCAGACAGTGGGAGGCAACTTAGGGCGGTGCGTGATGACGGTGCCGTCGGCTAGCTTCTCCTCGACGAGGATATCCTTGAACTCCGGCAGGTAGTCCTGAATGGGGCGCTTGAGGTCGAGCTTGCCGTCTTCGACCAGCATCATGATGCCCACGCCGGTAAGGTTTTTGGTCATGGACATGACCTGGAAGATGCTGTCTTTGCGCATCGGCATCTTATCCTCCACATTCGCCCAGCCCACTGCGTCATACGCTGCTATGCGGCCGTGGTGGGCGACGAGATACACCGCTCCGGCGATTTGCTGGCTATCGCTGAGATCCTTGAGTCGGGTGCGGATCCCATCGAGACGGACCTGGTCCATATCATTGGATGGAGACGCAGCCTTTTGCGCCCACCCGGAGAGGCAAACAGACAAGGAGGCAATCACGACGACGAGCAGGGAAGCGCGTTTGTGCGCAGACAAGGCAGAACAAGTCATTTAGTTGTCTCCAGAATTGGTGAAAGGGCGACAGATGGATTCTACTAGGGTCTGTTACGGGAGAGGATATTTTTGAGTTCAAGGCGACAACATTAAGCTTCAACCCGCAGCAGAGCGAATGTTTTCCATACCGATATGTCCTCCGTCACATCCCTGCGGGAAGAATTTTGAGAAGATAGCCTATGGCTGATATTTCGAGCAAGACCATCAACTTCAAAACTGACTGGCCCAAACTGGGTTTGCCCGCCCATGTGATTGAAGTCCTGGGCGCCGCAACGGAGCTTTACGTGCCGAACAGCCGCGAAGATCTACTCGATTGGGCGCTGGGCCGGGAGACCGGGACAACCGACTGGAACATCGGCAATCGCGAAGATATGGGCGAGTTTGAGGTCGCTTTTGAAGTTCCCCGCGTGGGACGCGTGGTTGAAGCGGTAGTGACAAAGGCCCGCAATGGGCTGGCAGTGAATTTCCCTGATCCGCGTATGCGGCGTCGCGATCCAGACGCCATGGTAATAGGCGATACGCTGCCGACAGACAAGCCGACATATCAGCAACAGTTTGGCGAATCGTTTGATTTGACACGTCAGAAAACGCTCGGGTGGCTGAAGACGCAGGAGCTGATCGTGACCCCGTTCTATTCCGGGCCGGATGACCTGCACTATGGATCGCTGCTTATCATTCCCCGGCAGGCGGGCTTTTTTGCGGGTGCGCTGGCGGATCTGCAGGGCATGATTCCAGGTAACGAGGTGCCGGCCGATTTTCACCTGAACGGAGGGGTGCTATTCGTTGCGCCACCCTTCCGCCACACGCATTTCGATGGCAAACAAATAGTGGTCCACTTCCGCACGCAAACCCACCAGGAGATCTACGCCTATAACCTCTATCCCGGACCGAGTGCAAAGAAGGGCGTTTATTCCATCCTGTTGGACATTGGCGAGCGCGAGGGCTGGACGACGAATCACTGTGCAGCAGTCGGCGTCGTCACGCCCTATGACAACGAGATCGTAATCATGCACGAAGGCGCATCCGGTGGTGGCAAGAGCGAGATGACCGAACACATTCACCGCATGGAGGACGGGCGGCTGCTGATCGGCAAGAACGTGGTGACGGGAGAGGAGCGCACGCTGGTGTTGCCGGAAGCCTGCCGGCTGAATCCTATGGCGGACGATATGGCGTGCGCGCATCCGCACTACAACGAAGGGCAGACGAAGCTGAACATCCGCGACGCTGAGAACGGCTGGTTTGTTCGCGTTGATCACATCAAGAAGTACGGCACCGATCCCAACCTTGAGCGGCTTTGCATCTCTCCGCCGAAGCCGCTGATTTTTTTGAATCATTATATTGTTCCGGGCGGCAGCTGCCTGACCTGGGAGCACATCGAGGACACTCCGGGCAAGGCCAACACGAACCCCCGCGTCATCATCCCGCGCGACCTGATTCCCAAGGTGAGCACAGGGCCGGTTGCGGTGAGCATTCGTAGCTTCGGCGTGCGCTGCCCACCAACGCATAAGGGCAGTCATCTGTACGGCATCATCGGCATGCTGCACATTCTGAGCCCGGCGCTGGCGTGGCTATGGAGGCTGGTCGCGCCGCGGGGCCACGCCAATCCCAGCATTCAGGATTCAAAGGGTATGCAGTCGGAGGGTGTCGGGTCGTACTGGGCTTTCTGTACGGGACGCCGTGTCGATCAGGCGAATCTCCTGCTGCACCAGATTGTAGAGAACACCGATACCCGCCATGTGCTGATTCCGAATCAGTACATCGGAGCGTGGCGAGTTGGATTCATGGGGGAGTGGATAGCGCGTGAATACCTGGCTAGACGTGGCAGCGCACGCTTTCAACGGGACCAGTTGAGCGAATGTTCCTGCGCGCTCCTGGGATATGTGCCGCAACAGATTCGCGTGGAGGGGTCGCTGATTCCTCCGGTATTCCTGCATGTGGAGACCCAGCTTCAGGGTGGAACTGAGGTGTTCGAGGAAGGAGCGCGGCAGTGGCGGGAATTCTTCAAGAGCGAATTGCAGCCATTCCTCACTCCGGAGCTCGACCCGCTGGGACGGAAGATTATTCAGGCTTGCATGGATGACGCTCACCAAGAGGATTATTGGAAGCTGATCCCGCACACGATCTTCAAAGGATAATGCCCACCGCGAGAACCCACATCTCAGAGCAAGATGTGGGCACCCAGGGATGTTCCGGTGTGCGGACTCACGCTGGAGGCTGCGGCTCTCCTGCCAGCTGTATAGATATTTCGGTTTTGCTGTGCACCGAGCGGGTGGGTGTACGCACAATGACCATTGCCTTCTCCTTGTCGTAGCGCCATCCGGCGGATTGTGCGTCTGTTGACGAGGCCAGCTTCCTGCCATCGAGCGCAACACTGGCTGGTGCTGACGCGGACCACAATCGAACCTCGTAGCTACGATCTGTGAGCATCCTGGGGTAGCTTCCTTCGGCGGCGGCGATGGTTACGTGGAATTGCTTCGCCTTCTCACGTTTGACCTCGACGTTTGTCCAGGCGAATTCGCCACGGGTATAGTTTTCTCCTTCGCTTGAATCCTCATAAACGCGATAGCTGCTGCTGTGCTGGGATTTGCCGAAGGGGAATACTTCGAGGATCAGCGGATCGACGGCTTTCTCGCCGGTATAGCTCATCTCCGGTTGTTGCGGCAGGATGGAGCCCGCCTTGATGTAGACGGGGATCTGCGCCTGGGTAAAGGTGCGGTCAAAGTTACCCGGCCCGGTCAATCGCTTGCCGGTGAACCACTCGACCCACTCGCCTCTGGGCAGCCAGATGGACTTGGCCGAGACGTGGGTTGTCGCGTCGGCGGGAGCCACTATGGGAGCGACGATCATGTTGTCGCCGAAGACGTACTCACCCTTCTGGTCGTACGCCTCCTTCATATCAGGATAGTCGTAATAGAGGGGTCGAAGGAAGGCCACGCCGGTGTCATAGGTCTTGCGCGACTCCGTGTAGAGGTAAGGCTGCATGGCATAGCGGAGGACGAATGCGTCGCGCATGATAGTCGAGTAGGGCTGGGGATAGGCCCAGATGCGACGCTCGGCATCGGGGTTCTTGGTGGTGTGGGTGCGCAGGATCGGGGCAAAAGTTCCGAACTGTATCCAGCGGGAATAGAGCTCGCCATCGACGGCTCCGGGCATGTGCCCGCCGATATCATGGCTCCAATAGCTGTAGCCCACGTTGGCTGCCGTTGCGGTGAAGTAGGGCTGGAAGGCGAGAGAGTCCCATACGGACACGGTGTCGCCGGAGAAGCCGATCACGTAGCGATGATTCCCGAGTCCACCCCAGCGATGAAAGATGAGGGGACGCTTACCCTCGCGTTGTTGATCGCTGAAATGTACATAGTTGAGCCAGAAGGTCGGGTTCACATTGGAGAGTTGGGTTGACATCTCCTGCTGCCAGTCGAGCCACCAGAAGTCGATCCCCTGCTTCTCCAGCGGATGATGGAGAAGGTGCAGGTAGTTGGCCGCGAACTTTTTATTGGTGATGTCGAACGGTACGTACTTCGCGGTTGATGGATCGATGCCCATAGCCCTGGCCATGGCGGGGTAGGCCTTCTCCCACGGTTGCGTGCCTGAGGCCGGATGCAGGTTGAGTGTGGCTTTCAGCCCCTGCTGGTGTACCCACGCGAGGAACGTGTCTGGATCAGGAAAGTATTTTGGATCCCAGGTGTAGCCAGACCAGCCAGCGGAATGGCCAGACTGATCGTTGTTGTTTTTGTCGAGTTGGAAGCCTCTGTCTTTGATGGCTTGAGGCGAGAGGTGCCAGCCCATGTCGATGACGAGAACGTCCAGCGGAACTTTATTCTGGTGGAACTGGGCGACGAGGTCTTTCAACTCCGTATCGGAGTAGTCCCAATAGCGCGACCACCAGGTGCCGAAAGCGAAGCGGGGCGGCATGGGGATTTTGCCGCTGATGCGCGTGTAGTCGCCGAGCGCCTGCTTGTATTCGTGGCCGTAGCCAAGGAAATACCAGTCCTGACGATCTCCCGAAGAACGCTGTATCACCCAAGGCAATACGCTGTCGGGGCTCTGCATCCGGAAATCGGCCGAGTCATACAGAGCCGACTGGCTGTCGTCGATCACCGCCCATCCATCGCGAGAGACTAGCCCCTGCTGCAGCTTAACGGCATTGCCGCGTACACCGTCGAGCGTGCGCGAGGTTCCCATCAGGTTGCCAGTAGTGGCCGCTCCCGGTTGCCACGTGCGGGACGCGCCATCCAGTTGAAACTTGATGGAGAGATTTTCCGAGGCGAACTTTCCTGAGCCCTTTCGATAACGCAATTCGAGCGCGCTGGTTTTCAGTACCAATTCCTGCCCATCGGTGGACTGCTTGAACTCGGGCACAGCAAGGTGCCGGTTGAGAACGACGAAAGAGGGCCGATCTTCGAACTTGCCGTCGGCGCTCCACTCCATGCGGATCATTTTGGAGGTCAAAAGGGTAAAGCGAGCCTGGCCGTCCACGATTACCGCCTTAGGGTCTGCGGACGGTTGATAGATCTGCTGTCCATGGATTGCGGAGGCAGACAGAAGTATGAAGAAAGCCGAGGCAAAGGATAGTTTGCGAGGCGACAAGCGGCTAGGCAGGGATCGAGACGAGAGCTGCAGCAACATGAAAGCTCCAATACGGAGAAGGGTGATGGCGCCCTCGGATGGCCTACAGCCGAGGCAAACCTGATTGTTTGGGTGACCAGCAAGTTTACTCCAGAGCGGTCGCGATCTACGATCACTGTCGAGATCGAAATGGGATTCGATGGCACGATATGTAGTCGCGTCATGGGCCGCTTTAGATCGATCTCGCCCCACTGCTGCATATAAAGTGCGGCTGTGCTCACCCCTCGATTTTGTGTGTACCGTAAGCTCTGCGTGAATTGTCTGCCAAGGTATGACGCAAGTTGCTTATGGGATATGTAAATCTTTCGCACGAGTGGCAACCCGTCGGTTCGATCCACCGCTCTGACAAGCTAAAGAACGTTTCCTGGAGGAAGAATGGCAGATCTGCAGCAGTTGAGGCAAAAGTATGCACCCGTTATCGCAACGATTCAGGAATTCGCCAGCGATGGCGCCACGCTCGATGACGTCAGCTTGAATGGCGAGAAGTTGCACCTGAAAGCAAGCGTGCCATCACAGGTGATCGCTAACCGCGTGTGGGATGCTATCAAGGCGGTCGATCCGCAGTTCTCTGACCTGCATCACGAGATCGTCACGGCGGGGGCGGGAGACCAGACCTACACGGTAAAGGCGGGCGAGAACCTGTCCCGCATCAGCAAACATTTCTACGGATCGGCGAACCACCCTCAAAAGATCGCCGAGGCCAACAGTCTCGATAATCCGGATTTAATCAAAGTCGGTCAGAAGTTGGTGATACCGGTTCTGTAGGCATGTTTACCAGTGGCAGGCAGAGCTACGCGTACTCTACGTGATAGCGAGAATGGATAGAAGCGAGAAGAAGCAAGGGAAACACAGCCCGGATCGGGGATTCCGGGCTTTGTTCCCATCAAAACCTTCCTCATGACCCGCCACTGCAGAATGTTTCACTCGCAATCGCCCTCTATAATTCAAGAGCCATGTCCCTATTCCTGCGGTTTGTGACTTCGCGCTCCGAAGTATGTCGATTCGTCGTCTTTGCTGGCCTTCTGTTAGTTCCATTTGCAGTCCATGCGGTAGATGCTCCGGAGGTGCGTGCTAAGGCGGCGAAAGAGAACAACCTCGGCGTCGCTTTCATGAATCAGCAACTGACGCAAAAGGCGGTGGATCAGTTCGGCACCGCGTTCCATACCGATCCGACGATGGTGACGGCGGTTCTCAATCAGGGAATTGCTTTGCTTTATTTGAACCGAATGCCGGAGGCGGAAAAGGCTTTTGAAGAGGCTGCCGCCAAGGACCCGAACAACCCAGCGGTATGGTATTGCCTGGGGCTCGCCGCACATGCGGAAGGCAAGAGTAACGAGAGCGCGGAGCGATTTCAGCGAGTTGCCGAGTTGTCTCCTACGAATGCGGACACGCATTATTTTCTGGCGTCTTCGTATCTGGAGATGAAGGAGTTTGATAAGGCGATTGCCGAATTCCAAAGTGCATTGGCAATGAACCCTCTCCATACTTCGTCGGAGTTTGGCCTGGCCCGAGCCTTGCAACGCTCTGGAAAAGCGGACGAAGCCCGTACACACTTCCAACGTTTTGAGCACCTCTCGCGAGACAAAATTTCTGCGCCCATTACCCACACATACGGAGAAGAAGGTCGCTTCGCCAAGGCGGTGGACGTGTTCACGCCGGAGCCGAAGGTTGGCGCCATGAATCCGATCACCTTTGTTGCGCAGCCTGTGGGCACCGCAGCCAAGGATCAGCAGAAGGCCGGGGGCGGGGTGTGTTTCCTGGATGTGGATGGAGATGGAATCGCGGACCTTGTGCTTCCCTCCACCGGGGAGCACGCGATCCGTGTATTTCGTAACAGTGGTGGTGGCAAATATACTGAGCTCGCAACACATGAAACTGGTCTGATGGCGAGCGGAGTCGGATTGGCCTGCGCGGTTGGAGACTTTGACAACGATGGTATGCAGGATCTGGCGGTGGCTCTATCCGATCGCGTACTGCTCTTCCGAAACGAGGGTCATGGTCACTTTGCCGATGTCACCAAGCTGGCCGGCATTGAACCTCGCAACCAGCCCTCAGCATTGACATTCGTTGACTACGACCATGACGGCGATCTGGACCTGTTCATCACTGGGAAGCCGGGTGTTGGGGAGGGCGGAAAGCTCAGCTCCGGGGCGAATGTGCTCTGGCGTAACAATGGCAACAAGACCTTTACGGAATGGACGGAGCAGAGCGGGCTAGCGGGCGATGGCGAGACCACGGGGGCAGTCCTGTCGGACATCAATAACGATCGCGCTGTCGACCTGGTGGTCGCGGGCTCCACTAAGTCGGCCATGGTTTTCATCAATCCGCGCGAAGGTAAATTCAAGGGGATGCCTGTGTATGACAATGCCGGTCTTGCACCGACGGTGGGCATCTACGCTCTGGACTTCAATAAAGATGGATGGATGGACATCGCGGTTACCCACGCGGGAGCGCCGGGAATCAGCCTGTGGCGCAACGTGGAGGGCAAACGGTTTGAGCGTGTCCCCCTGCCTGTAAAAGATGCGACGCGTGGATGGGGTCTAACTGCTATCGACGTGGATAACGATGGCTGGCTCGATCTGGCGGTGGTTTTGGAGACGGCAAAAGGCTCAGAGGTTCACGTATTGCGCAACCGTGGGCCGGAGGGTTTTGAAGACGTAAGCAGGAATCTCGGCCTGGACAGATTGAAGCTTCATGAAGCTCGCTCAATCGTTGCAGTCGACATGGATGGCGATGGCGATGCGGACCTCTTGGTGACGCAGTTGAATGGCGCTCCGTTGATGTTGCGCAATGATGGTGGCAATAAGAATCACTCTTTGAAGCTGGCGCTCAAGGGCGGCGCGGACAACAAGACGGGTACGGGTACGGAGGTCGAGGTTTTTGCCGGCGGCTTGTGGCAGAAGTGGGAGATGGCAGGCGCTGCAGGATACATGAGTCAGGGACCGACAGAGTTGATTGTGGGACTGGGCAGTGCGGACCACGCCGACATTGTACGTCTGTTATGGCCGACGGGCGTTCCCCAGGATGAGCTTGAAGTAGCTACCACAAAGACGGCGAGCTTTACTGAACTCGATCGTCGCGGTAGCTCGTGCCCGGTTTTGTTCGCGTGGGATGGAACTCGCTACCAGTTTGTAACCGACGTGATTGGTGCGGCGGTGGTGGGGCACTGGGTCTCTCCAATAGCGAAGAACGTAGCCGATCCCGACGAGTGGGTAAAGGTAGATGGAAAGCTGCTGCAGGCGCGCAATGGCAATATGAGTGTGCGCTTCGCGGAGCCGATGGAAGAGGTTAACTACATCGATCAGGTCCGCATGGTTGCTATCGATCATCGCATCGGCACAGAGGTCTATCCCAACGAGGGATTTCTCAACGAGGCGCCCTTTCCGGTGGAGCGGACCATCGTTTCTGCCGCGGCCAGGATACCGGCGGGAGCGTGGGATGATTCCGGCCGCGACGTGCTCGACCTGTTGAGTACCGCGGACCACCGCTACGTCATGGACTTCAAGCTGCTGAACTACGCGGGCTACGCCAACATGCACACGCTCACGCTGGATCTGGGCAACTGGAGTAAGAAGAATCCTCTCCGCCTATTGGCCCACGGCTTCATTGAATACTTCTCGGCGTCGTCAATGTATTCGGCATGGCAGGCTGGTATGGAACCGATTGCTCCTTACATAGAGGCACAGATGCGGGATGGAAGCTGGAAGCGGGTGATGGACGAGATGGGATTCCCGGCAGGATTGCCGCGGACAATTGTCGCCGATCTTACTGGCAGGTTGCCAGTGGGTACGAGGCGTATTCGCATCAAGACTAATCTGCAGATTTACTGGGATCAGATACTGGTGGACAACGGTCCTGATGTTAGCAACCAGATCCACCAGACCGAGATGCCGCTATCGCTCGCCAAGGTGCAGTTCCACGGCTATCCGCAACAAATCGACGGAGCAACACATGGAGATTTGAGCTACAACTACGAGAACGTGAGCGCGACCGGCCCATTTGTGAAGCAGCGAGGTAGTTATACGCGCTACGGAGACGTTACCCACTTGTTGAAAAAAGTGGATGATCACTTCGTCGTCTTCGGCAGCGGGGAAGATATCGATGCGGAGTTTAGTATCGCTACGCTCCCTCCCTTGGCAGAAGGATGGAAGCGCGATTACTTCTTTTATGCCAATGGATTTGTGAAGGACATGGACTTCTACGAGGCATCGCCCTTCACGGTAGCGGATATGCCTTTCCAGAGAATGAGCCGATACCCCTATCCCGCGGACGAGCACTTTCCGGATGATCGGGAGACCGTCAAATACAGGTTGGACTGGAACGACCGTTTTGAGTCCGGGACGACTCCAAACGGATACAAGTTGCACTATGTGCCCACGCCATCGCAGCCGCCTTCGGTTCCCCAGGCAGCAAGCGGCGGCAGGTAGTCAGCAGAGACTGGGTAGGACGGGAAGTAGGACGGGAAGTTGTGAAAAACATTACGTTGGAGGCAGCGGTTAATTTGCTGGCGATGCTGCGCGCCTCCGTCATCTCTCCCATGGAACTCGCGGAGGAATTCATTCAGCAGATTGAGCGGCTGAATCCGACCATCAATGCCCTTGTTGACTTTGATCCGGAACGTATCCGAGAGCAGGTACGCGTGGCGGAAAGGAGCACCTCGCCGCGTGGACCTCTGTATGGACTACCGATGACGGTGAAGTCTTCAATCTCGACAGCGGGCTATCGTTGCGAGACGGGGAGCCTCCTGAATCGCGGGTACGTTCCAACGGAGGACGCAATCGTGGTGTCGCGCATGCGTCGGGCTGGAGCCACTCTGTTGGGCACTACAAACTGCCCGGAATTCCTGATGGCCTACGAGACGGACAATTGGCTGTATGGCCGCACGTCGAATCCCTGGAATCTCGACTACACAGCCGGCGGCTCAAGTGGCGGCGAATCTGCTGCGGTGGCTGCTGGACTCTCAGCCTGCGGCGTAGGCAGCGACAGCGGCGGTTCAGTTCGCGAGCCGGCGCATTTTACTGGTATCTGCTCCTTGAAGCCCACTCCCGGCCGTATACCGAGTGCTGGACATCTTGCGGGATCAACCGGACCCTTTTCGATTCTGGGTTCGATCGGACCGATGGCGCGAACGATAAAAGATGTTCAACTCCTCTTCAACACTCTCTCTGGGCACGACGAGACTGATCCGATTGGTGCGCCCGTTCCCCGGCGTACGCACTCGTTGGAAGATTTAAAGCAGTACCCGATCGGAGTCTTTGAGGATGATGGGCTGACTCCGGTGACGGCAGAGACAAGACAGGTTGTGCAGGCTGCAGCGAAGGCGCTCGAAGATCAGGGATTTCAAGTTCGACCTTACCGGCCGCGCTCGCTCGAACTTGCACGCCAACTCTGGTTGAAGTTCTTTGTGCGATGCGGCCTGATGTTGTTGGAGCCCATGATCAAGGGCAGGGAGCAGGAACTGAGCACTACGTTTCAGGGCTTTCTTGCAATAGCCCGACGCGACGGATCGCTGAACGGCGACGAGTTGCTGGAAGCGTGGAGCCAGTGCGACTTGGTGCGCGCCAAATTGCTGGAAGAGATGCGGGAGTTTCCCATATTAGTTTGTCCCGTGTGTGCCGTTCCCGCCTTCCGCCATGGGGAACGTAGCTGGACGATTGATGGCCAGCGTATCGAGTATCTGGATGCCATGCGCTATACGGTATGGTTCAACCTGCTAGGATCTCCGTCCGCTGTAGTGCCAGTTGGCAGTTCACCGGATGGCCTGCCGATTGGTGTGCAGATTGCGGGCCGTCCGTTTGAAGATGAAGTGGTGCTCGGCATCTCTGCGGCGGTGGAGAGCGCGTTCGGCTACATTGCTCCCCCCATCGCGTTGGGTTGATACTTGCTCTAAGGGCATGGCTCACAAGCAGACAAGTGCTACTTTGTGACGACTTCGGTCTCCGGTTCCCCCGTGGATTTAAAGCGGACTCCGGCGACCGGCTGCCCTGATGCGAGCACATCGCGGATCTTTTCGGGGTTGGGTCCACTCTTCTGCAGAGCAGCGACAAAGTATGAAAGAGCCTGTGGGAGCGTGGTCTCCGTTGGGAGCCGGAAGATCCAAGGAATATTTGTAGAAGTCAGCGTCTTGTCAGATGAAATGGCCATAACCGGAACGAAGGACTTGAGTGCTAGCTGCTCCGCAAAATGGGCTGAGTCGCGATCGAGCGCGAGGATGCCCACCGCGTGCTGCGCGTAGATGGCCTCGACCAGCTTGCTGGAGGATTTACCCCAGGAAGCCTCACTCGAAATCCCGATAAGTGAGATGCTCTGGCCGCTCTTCTCTGCCAGATCGACTACGCTCCGGACGTCCGGACCGCGAACTGCTTCCTCTGCGTTTGGGCCGAGGACTGCGATGTGCACGGGGCCGGGATTCGGGTTTGCGATCGCCGGTCCCGAGTAGGAGACGCCATCCTCGCCAACGCGAGCATATGGCTGGGGTGTTGTGGGCTGCGGCAGAGCTGACTGTTCCGCTTTTTGCGCATCCGGCTGTTCCTTTTCCATAGTGGCGCGGTAATATGTGACTCTTCCGTCATGGACTTTGGCGAGAAACATCGAAGTGGTGTTCTTGCTGTTGGTATCGAAAACCATGTTGGCGGTAACGCCCTTATATGTCTCAATATCGGCCAGCGCATCGTGGATGCGGGCGCGATTCAATCCAGCCTTGCAGATGGAGTTGAGCATCGCCTGGGCGGCATCGTAGGCTAGCGCGGCGAACTGCTCCGGTGCCTCGTTGTATCTGGCTTTGAAGTTTTTTTGAAACGCTATCCAGCGCGGGTCGGTGCGTTGTGGATCGTAAGGAAACACTGCTTCGAATCCCTCCGCGGCTGGCCCAGCCAGTTTCAACATGTCGTCGCCAATGGTGCGATGGCTGCCGAACACGCGCTGCTTCATGTCCATCTCATGCATCTGCTTCAGGATTGCAGCGGTCTCTGCCTGATCGGCCCATATAACGATGCCGTCGGTGTGCGACTCCTGGATCACGCGAAGCTGATGGCTGAAATCAGAGTCACCGGGAGAATACTTTTGTTCGATGACGATGGGATGCCCCAGGCGGCGCGAAGCATCGCGGAGCTTCATGACCCCGAAGCGCCCATAGCGGTTACTTACGCGGAGGATGGCGACGTGCTTCAGACCCAGGTCCGTATAGATGTGCCGGGCTAAAGTCAGGCACTGCACGCGGTCGTCCTGAATATCAGTGAAATACCATGGGACCAGGGTCTCGGGAATCGTGAAATCTGTGGACGCGCTATTTACGATGGGTATTTCTGCGCGAAGTGCTGCTCGCAGGGCAATGTGAGTCGTCTCCGAACTGATGGAACCGAAGATCGCCCACACGTTTTCGTCATAGACCATTTTTGCGACTGCATCGGCTGCTGCGCCCCATATTTCAGGATCGGTTGGTCTGTTTTGGCCGTAGACCTGACCGGCCTGCCAGTTATCGTAATCGTTATGAAGCATGAGCCGGAAGGGCTTGCCACCGTAGCCGCCGGCGGCGTTGGCTTCATCAATAGCCAACTGCACTCCGTGAAGCATGCGCTCACCGAGCAGGTGTTCGGGATTGTTGCCTATGGGCCCGATGAAGCCGATGCGGACCTCGGTCATTTTCTTGAGGTCAGGCGAGGGAACGTCGCGTGCGGCCCCGCTATAGATGTTCGGTTCTACGTAGTGTTGATAGTAGGGGGTGGTGAATTTGGAGAACGGACGCAGATCAGTGGGCTCGCCCGCATAGGGACTCACTGTCCGCATTACAGGGGGCGGAGGTGGGTTGATTCCACAGGAGCAGTGGCCTGGGGCTTGTGCCCCTGCTGCGAGAACGAGCAGGGGTGAGAGAGCCATGGCGAGCACGGGTCGCATCATGCGAAGCTCCTATGCTTTCTGCAGACGAAACATGGCAATCGCTTCGATCTCAATCAGCAGATCGGGGCGGC